>JAFRLZ010000008.1 GCA_017430985.1 Oscillospiraceae bacterium | reverse complement strand
GTGGTGCCGGTGGTGGGACTCGAACCCACACGGTGTCGCCACCAACGGATTTTGAGTCCGTCACGTCTACCATTCCATCACACCGGCGTGCTGATGAACGTGTAGATGAAGTATACTCTGCTTCCGGCGGAAAATCAAGAGTTTTTAGCTCGCCTTCGGGCGGAACAGCAGGTTCATGTCCGTCTCTCCGGGAATGCCCGGAACGATGTCGTCGAAGCTGTACTGCCAGATGTCCACCTTGTAGTAGAAGTTCGGGAAGGGGCTCTCCGGCAGGGCGAACCAGAACACGTAGTCGGTCATGCGCGACAGGTCGAGCCCGTAGTAGCCGGTGTGCCGGTTGAAGTAGATGCAGGGCGTGTAGCCGGCGCGCTTGATCGTCTCGCAGAAGGCCACGGCACAGTCGCTCAGGACATGGGTATCCAGCCCTGTCGTGCGGGCCTCGTCCGGGTTCTCGTAGATCTTTTCCCAGTCGTAGACCACGGGGAGCGTGATATCGTAGCCCTTGATGAGCTCCAGCGTATATTCCGCCTCCTCGATGGCCTCCTGGACGTTGACGGCCTGCGAAAAGAAGTACACGCCCACCTCGAGCCCGGCGCTGCGCGCTCCTTCGAGGTTCTGACGATAGTAGTCGTCCTCCTTGAGAGCGCCCGCCGAATAACCCCGGCGGCCTACGCGCACGAAAGCGAAGTCGATGCCGGAGGCGGCGGCCTGCTGCCAGTCGATATCGAACTGATGCTCCGACACGTCCACGCCGCGCAGGACCTCGTAATCGTCCCTTACATAGGAGGGGATGCGGCCCTGCCAGACAAAATCGTCCTTCTTCATGGCATTGGCCTCCACGCCCTCGAGCGGCGTGAGCCAGATCCAGTCGAAGCCGTCATAGACGTAGACCTGCCCCGCGTGGGGGTCGACGATCCCCGGGCGGATGGCCCCGGCCATCAAAACAGCCGTGAGCGCGATCACGAGGACGGCGGTGAAACACCAGAGCAACCCTGTTTTTTTCTTTCTTTTCATCGCGATCTCCCGCTTCTTGTGTTTCTTTGGCATCCACTCTACCATATTTCGCGTACGAATGCAAATAACAGGCGCTTTTTTCACAAAGAATTAAGAATTGGGACCGAAAAAAATATGTGTTGACAAACCAGGGGTGTTTTGCTATTATATTCAAGCCGGTCATGTGCTGGTGTAGCTCAGTCGGTAGAGCAGCTGATTTGTAATCAGCAGGTCGGGGGTTCGAGTCCGTCCACCAGCTCCATCCTGAGCGAACAGAATATGGGGGAATTCCCGAGTGGCCAAAGGGGACAGACTGTAAATCTGCTGGCAATGCCTTCGGTGGTTCGAATCCACCTTCCCCCACCAGAAAAAGGACTTGCGAAAGCAAGTCCTTTTTCAACGATATAAATCCACTGCGTGGATTTGTGATATGCCCTTCGGGCGTGATTTTCGCCTACGGCGAGCGATATGCCTGCGGGCGTGGGTGGAACACATCACGTCACTGCGACCGCAGGGAGCAGCATCACTTTTGCCGCTTGCGGCAAAAACATAACTTGCGCCAAAAGGCGCAAATATCACTTGAAGCGAAAGCGGTCAATTATCATTTTCATCGTGGGACGGGGGATCGTCTCCTGTCCCATCCTGCCCCAACGTCTCTTGTCCTGTTTGCGCGCCGGTCCGATACGGCGGGCGGCTGTCAGCCGCCCGTTTTGTCATTCTGAGCGAAGCGAAGAATCTTATAGATCCTTCGACTCCGCTGCGCTCCGCTCAGGATGACGAGGGGGGAGCGGCGGGCGGCTGATAACCGCCCCTACGGAGAAAACAGAAACGCGGCAGGGAGAGAGAAAAACAAAAAGTGGGATACGGAATAACAAAAACGACTCTGACAGCTGTGGGCTGCAAGCATTTTCCCATTGCAAAACCGCTGAGGGGTGGTATACTGTTGCCTATACGGCGCGCCGCGCGCTGCGGCCGCCGACCCAGACTGGAGGAACGGACTATGAACAGAAAAAGGATCCTCGCGATCCTCCTCGTCCTCGCCGTGCTCATGACGACGGCCGCCTGCGGCGCGTCGGGAAGCGACAGGGGCGCGAAGTTCCCCAAGGTGGGCGCGAAGGTCGAGGGCTTCGTCGTCAAAGAGCTGCGGGACTTCCCGCTCGCGGGCGCGCAGCTTGTGTTCTTTGAGCATGAGCGCACCGGAGCACAGCTGATGTACATCGCCAACAACGACACCAACCGCGTGTTCGACCTCACGTTCTTTACCCGCGCGGTCGACAACAAGGGCCTTCCGCACGTCTTCGAGCACTCCACGCTCGACGGCTCGGAGAAGTACCCGTCCAAGGCGCTGTTCTTCAATCTGAGCTACCAGACCTACAATACCTATATGAACGCCATGACCGACTCGCTCTATACGACCTATCCGGTCGCGAGCCTCTCGGAGGAGCAGCTGCTGCGCTACGCGGATTACTACACCGACAGCTGCCTGCACCCCACGATCATGGAGGACGAGAGCATCTTCCGCGAGGAGGCCTGGCGCTACCGTCTCGCCGACGCGGACGATGAGCTCAGCATCGAGGGCACGGTCTACTCCGAAATGAAGGGCGCGGATACCCTCAGCCGTGCCGCGTACTACAATCTCCTGCGCGCGGCCTTCCCCGGCTCGACGGCCGGCAACGAATCCGGCGGCGAGCCCGACAGCATCCCGGAGATGAGCTGGGAGGAGCTTCGCGCCTATCACGACGAATATTACCACCCCTCCAACTGCATCGCCTTCCTCTACGGACAGTTCGAGGACTATACCGCCTTCCTCCGCCTACTGGACGAGGCCTTTGCGCCCTATGAAAAGCGCGCGTTCAGCTTCGCGGACGAGGGCTATGAGCCTCTGACGGAAAGCGTGACGGCCGAGACGGCCTTCCCGGTGGAGTCCGGCTCCGGCACGGACAACGCCTCCGAGATCTATTACGCCTTTGTGTGCCCGGGGCTGAAGGACGATCCCCAGGAGGAGATCGTGCTCAACACGCTGACGGACCTGCTGGTCGCGGACGCCTCGCCGCTGATGCAGAGCCTCAAAAAGGCGCTGCCGAGCGGGAATTTTGCTTCTTTCATCGAACTCGACGGCCCGGAAGATATGATCTGCTTCTACGCCGGGAACGTCAACGCCTCGGATGCGGAGATCTTCCGCGAGACGGTCGACGCGGCGCTCGCGGACGCGGCTGCCAACGGCTTTTCCGCCGAGCTGGTGGACGGTGTGATGGCCTCCCTGTCCATGAGCACGAAGCTCGCCCGGGAGGGCAGCGATGTCGGCGTCGATCTGATTACGAGCATTGCCGGATATTACGCATCTACCGGCGCCCGCTACGGCTACATGGACTATGTGGAGTCGATGGAGAAGATCGGCGAGTGGAACGAGCAGGGGCTCTATGCCGCGGCCGTTTCCAAGTGGCTGTCGGACGGGGCCGTCACGGTCCTCTCCGCGACCTACCCCGAGCCCGGCCTGCGTGAGAAGCTCGACGCGGCCGAGGCGCAGCGTCTGGCCGAGGTGAAGGCCTCCATGAGCGCCGAGGAGCTGCAGGCGATCATCGCGGCCGGCAGCGCCGAGGACGAGGAGGACGACGCCTCCGAGTACGTCAGACAGCTGCAGGCCGTCACGGTCGCCTCCCTGCCGGAGGAGATCCGGAGCTATACGCTCTCCGACGAGACGGGCGAGGACGGCGTGCGCTATGTCGATGTGCAGGCGGACGTCGACGGCGTCGGCATGCCGATCCTGTTCCTGGACGGCTCGGGTTTGCTGCAGCAGGACGTCCATTGGTTCGCGCTCTACACCTATCTGCTGGGCAAGCTGGACACCGCGCAGCACAGCCGCGAGGATCTGGCCGTGCTGATGACCCGTTATCTTTATGACGCGGAGATGCGTCTGTCCCTGCTCAACGAGTACGGCACGGACAAGTTCCGCCCCTGCCTGCGCGCGGGCTGGACCGCCTCTGACGAGGATCTGGCCGCCGGCTACGAGCTGATGAACGAGATCCTCTTCGAGACGGACTTCAGCGACAGAGAGACCGTGCTCGGCCTGATCACCAAGGCCAAGGCCGAGCTTAAGAGCGCCATCAACGGGGAGCCTTACAGCCCGATGCTCTACCGCGGCTTCGGCAAGTATTCGCCGCTCTACCGCTACTACAGCTATTTCAAGGGCATCGAGTACTACGCCTTCCTCGAGGAGACCGAGACGCTCATGCAGAAGTCTCCCGGCGTCGTTGTCAAGCGTCTGGAGTGGGTCCGCGACTACTTCCATAACCGCACGAACGCCGCGGCGGTCTACGCCGGCAGCGAAGAGGGGATCAAGACCAACGCCCCGCTGGCCCGGGCCTTCATGGCGGGACTCGACGCCAAGCCGATCAAGTCCGTCGCCTATGAGTTCGAGCCGGTCGCCGACAGCGAGGCTCTGATCGTGGACAGCACGGTGCAGTACAACGGGATCGTCGCCGACTACGCCGCCATCGGCATGGACGGCTTCGCGGGCGGCCTGGATGCGCTCGCCTCCGCGCTGAGCGACGCCTACCTCTACCCGCAGCTGCGCGATCAGTACGGCGCCTACGGCGTGTTCAACGGCTTCATGACCGACAGCGGCCCCTACGTTTTGAGCTACCGGGATCCCAACGTCACGGAGACCTTCGCGGTCTACGAGGCCCTGCCTGACTTCCTGCGCTCCCTCGACATGGACCAGGAGGAGCTGGACGGCTACATCCTCTCGGCCTACGCCTCTTACGCCAAGTCCTCCGGCGAGCTTGCCGGCGCCGTCGACGCCGCGCTCGCCGCGCTGACGGGCGAGCCGCAGGACCTCAAGCTGGACTACATGCGCGACCTCAAGGCCTTCACGCCCGAGCGGCTGCAGGGCTGCGCGGACGCGATGGCGGCGTTCATCTCCGGCGGCATGCGCTTCACCGCGGGCGGCGCGGGCGCGATCAACGCCAACGCCGAGCTCTACGACGAGATCTTCAACCCCTTCGGCTCCGTCGACGCGACGACGGTCGAGCTCGACGACGTCGACGAGAGCAGCGAATACTACGAGGCGGTCCGCTTCGTGTTCGAGGAAGGGCTCATGCCCGCCGCGGGCGAGACCTTCTTCGACCTGGAGAGCGAAGCGACCGTGGGCGACATGGCCTATGCCCTCTTCACGCTGGGCTTCAGCCAGACGCCGGCCGACCTGGACGACGCGCGCGCCAATCTGGGCGCTTACGGCATCATGGCCTCCTGCGGCGACAACGAGGCGGCTCTGACCGGCTCCGCCGGGCAGGATGCGCTCGCGAGCTTCAGCATGGCCATCGGCCTGCCCTACATGCGCGACCCGGACGCCTCCGGCGAGGCGCTCACACGCGGCGAGCTTGCCCAGCTCATCTTCGACTACTACAACTCGCTTCCGGAATAACACACCGGCAGGCAAAAGCGCCCATCCGAACGGATGGGCGCTTTTTGCGGCGCGAGGTCACGACTGCGCAAGATTGCTCAGATAGCCGATGATGTTGTGATTGATCCCGCCGGTGAGCACACCGTTGTAATTGCAGATAAAGGTCCCGGCAATGAGGATCATCATCGCCTCGGCCTCCTGCCTGCCGACGCGCTCCCCGTATATGGCGATGAGGCATTGTTCCATGGTTTCGCGCCACTCCCGGAACTCCTCCCGGACGAGCTGCGCGATCTTCTCGTTGTAATGCGTCAGAACATAGGTCTGCGTGGTGGCGTTGGGGCGTTCCTCGCCGGACTTCCCGTCGGCCACATACGACATGAAAGCGTTCATATAGGCGAGATCGCTCTCGTAGTCCATCCGGTCGTGCTCCATGAACCAGGCCTTGCATTTCTCTGTCATGAAGTCCTTGGTGTAACGGACGTAGCTCACCACCAGATCGTCGCGATCGGCAAAATAGTTGAGGAGCTTCGCGTGGGACATCCCAGCCTCGGCCGCGATATCCCGCAGCGAGACCTTGGTCATGGGCTTTCGCTCGATGCAGCGCTGAAAAGCCATGAGGATATCCAGACGCATGGCGTCTTTATCGACAATGATCGGCATGAAAACTCACCTCGGTAGTCCTGAATAATGACCGGATGGTCAAAAAAATAATAAACCGAATCGACGGTGTTGTCAATATTGTCTTGACTTTAAACTAACCAAGTGGTAAATTATAATCGCAACATCGTTCGGAGGTCGCCACCATGAAACTGCACGTCCTGCACTGCGGCACGATCCGCGTCTCGGAGGCGGTGCCTTACGGCAACGCGATCGACCTGAAAAACACGGCGCGCCAGCTTGGCGCGCCGGAGCGGGCGCGCGTCACGCTGCCGGTCTGCGCCTATCTGATCGAGCACCCTCGCGGCCTTGTGCTGGTGGACGCCGGCTGGGACCGCGCGATCAGCCCGCGGGGCGTCTACGACGCCGAGGCGGTCAGACGATATTTGCCCGCGCATCTGGCGGCGCTCTATCGCCCCTGCCTGCCGGAGGGTATGGCGATCCGCGAGCAGCTCGCCGCGCGCGGCATCCGGCCGGAGGATCTGTGCTGCGTCGTGCTGACGCATCTCGACCCGGACCATGTGACCGGGCTGCGGCAGCTTTCCGGCGCGCGGCGCGTCGTGCTGTCGGAGGACGAGTATTTCTGGTCCTGCCGCACGGTATACAAGCTGCGCCAGCCGCAGGCGCTCTGGATCGACCTGCCCATCGAGCGGCAGTTCTACCGCGGCTCGTCCCTCGGGCCGAACCGCTGGGCGATCGACGTCTTCGGCGACGGGAGCGTCGTGATGGTCAACACGCCCGGCCATACGGACGGGCACGCCTCCGTGCTCGTGCGCAGCGGCAGGCGTTTTGTCGTGCTGGTGGGGGACGCGGCCTTCTCGCCGCGAAACTGGCGGGAAATGATCACGCCGGGCTACGGTTTCAGCCGGAGCATGCAGCTCAAAAGCTTGCAGTGGCTCCGGACCATGGCGGAGGACCCGGACTGCGCGGCGGCGCTGTGCAGTCACGATCCGGAGGTCCCCCCGCAGACGATCGAATTCTGAGCAAATAAAAAAGACCTCGCAGTTTTCAAAACTGCGAGGTCTTTTTTGCTTTTACAGGCGCTTCCACTTGACGCCGTGGGGGATGTCGGTCAGCTCGATCCCGGCGTCCTTCAGCTCGCCGCGGATGCGGTCGGCCTCGGCAAAGTTTTTGGCCTTCTTGGCGTCCTGCCGGGCGCGGAGCTTCGCCTCGATCTCCGCGTCGGCCTCGCCGCTCTCGGAGACGATGGTGAACTCGCCCGCGGCGACGGCTTCCTTCTTGAGCTCTTCGCGCTTTTTGTCGGCCTTGGCCATGAGGTCGAGGCTGAGCACGCGGTCAAAGTCCCGGATGACGAAGAGCTTGGTCTCGTCGTTGGTCGGGGCCTTGAGCACGTCGTAGAGCGCCGTGACGGCCAGCGAGGTGTTGAGGTCGTTATCGAGCGCCTTGCAGAACTTTTCCTTCAGCTCGGCGACGACCGGCTTGTCGATCGTCCCGTCGCCGGGCTTGAGCGCCGCGATGCGGGCGATCAGCTTGTTGTAGGCCAGCTGCGCGTTGTCGAGGTTCTCCCAGGTGAACACGAGGCTCTTGCGGTAGTGGCTCTGCAGGCAGAAGAAGCGGTAGGCGCGGGGATCGTAGCCCTTCTCCTCGAGCAGGGACACCGTGAGGAACTCGCCCTTGGATTTGCTCATCTTGCCGTCGTTTGTGTTCAGGTGGAGGACATGCATCCAATAATTGCACCATTTATGCCCAAGATAGCTCTCAGACTGGGCGATTTCGTTGGTGTGGTGGGGGAATGCGTTGTCGATGCCGCCGCAGTGGATGTCCAGGTCCTCGCCCAGATGCTTCATCGAGATGCCGGAGCACTCGATGTGCCAGCCGGGGTAGCCCACGCCCCAGGGGGAGTCCCATTTGAGCGCCTGGTCTTCGAATTTGGACTTGGTGAACCAGAGCACAAAGTCGTTCTTGTTGCGCTTGTTCGTGTCCTCCTCCACGCCCTCGCGCACGCCGACGTCCAGATCCTCGGCGTTGAAGTCGTTGAAGACGTAGTAGCGCTCGAGCCTGGAGGTGTCGAAGTACACGTTGCCGCCGGCGAAGTAGGCGTAGCCCGTGTCCATGAGCTTGGAGATGATCTTGATATAGTCGTCGATGCAGTTCGTGGCCGGCTCCACCACGTCGGGCGTGCGGATGCCGAGCTTGGCGCAGTCGGAGAAGAAGGCGTCGGTGTAGAACTGCGCGATCTCCATCACGCTCTTGTGCTCGCGCCTGGCACCCTTGAGCATCTTGTCCTCGCCCTCGTCGGCGTCGGAGGTCAGATGCCCCACGTCGGTGATGTTCATCACGCGCTTGAGGTTGTAGCCGCTGTAGCGCAGATAACGGTCGAGGATGTCCTCCATGATGTAGGAGCGGAGATTGCCGATATGAGCGAAGTGATAGACGGTCGGTCCGCAGGTGTACATCTTCACGATGTCGGGGTGGTTGGGGACGAACAGCTCCTTTTTGCGGGTAGCGGAATTGTAAAGATACATAGAGGCCTCCTTAGTCGACATGTTTGAACACATCGCGGTTTTTCCAGAAATATTCCACGCCGGAATAGACGGTGGTGATCAGAATGACGGCGGTCGAGAACTGCGCGACCAGGTCGGGCGCGGAATCCTCCACGGTCGGCGGGCCGATGAGCAGCATCAGGCACAGACAGAGCATCGTCGCGGCGGTCTTGATCTTGCCGGACCAGCCGGCGGCGATCACGCGGCCCTGCTCCACGGCGACGAGCCGCATCCCGGACACGGCGAATTCGCGCAGCAGGACGACCGCGAGCGCCCAGCCGGGCATCCGGCCGGTCTCGACGAAATAACACATCGCGGCCATGACCAGCACCTTGTCGGCCAGCGGGTCCATGAACTTGCCGAAATCGGTGATCTGGTTGTAATGACGGGCGATGTAGCCGTCGAGCATGTCGGTGAGGCTGGCGATCACGAAGACCGCGAGGGCCCAGCCCATCGCTCCGGTATAGGCGAGCACGAGAAAGACCGGGATCAGGATGACACGCAGGATCGTGAGCTTGTTGGCAGTCGTCATGGTTCAAACCTCCTCACCGTAGAGCAGACCGTCTTCCGCGGCGGTAATGCGCACCGGCACCATGTCGCCCTCGGCGCAGCTGCCCTCGAAGAAGACCAGTCCGTCGATATCCGGCGAGTCGGCGTAGCTGCGGCCGACGCAGAGGCCGCTCTCCTCGTCGCGGTACAGATAGAGCACGGTCAGCGTCTTTCCGACGAAGCCCTCCAGGAAGGCGTCCATGATCGGGGCCTGCAGCTCCATGAGGAGCTCGGCGCGCCGCTGCGCGGTCTCCTCGTCGACGTGCTCCATGGCCGCGGCCGGCGTGCCCTCCTCGGGCGAAAAGGGGAAGACGCCCACGCGCTCGATGCGCGCCTCTTTGAGAAAATCACACAGCTCCTCGAACTCGGCCTCGCCCTCGCCGGGAAGACCGGCGATCAGGCTCGTGCGCAGCACGAGGCCGGGGATGCGCTCGCGCAGCGTCCGGAACAGGGCGCGGATCTCGTCGCCCGTGCCCTTGCGGTTCATACGCCGGAGGATGCCGTCGTTGATGTGCTGGATGGGGATGTCGAGGTATTTGACGACCTTGTCGTTCCTGGCGATCTCGTCGATCAGCTCGTCGTCGAACTGGTCGGGGTAGAGATAGTGGAGCCGGATCCACTCGACCCCTTCGATTTTTGCCAGCTCCCGGCAGAGCTGCGCAAGGCAGCGCTTTCCGCAGAGGTCGACGCCGTAGCGCGTGATGTCCTGCGCGATGACGATGAGCTCCTTCACGCCGTGCGCGGCCAGATCCCGCGCCTCCTCCAGCACGGCCTCCATCGGCCGGGAGCGGTAGCGCCCGCGGATGTAGGGGATGGCGCAGAAGGCGCAGAAGTTGTTGCAGCCCTCGGCGATGCGCAGGTAGGCCCAGGCGGGGCCGGTGCTCACCACGCGGGGGATCTCCTCGACCGGGGCGCTGTTGTCGGCAAAGCAGGCGAGCTTGTTTCCCGCCATCACCGCATCCGCCGCCTTCACGATATCGCCGAAGCTGCCGACGCCGAGCACGGCGTCGATCTCGGGCAGCTCCGCAAGGATGCTGTCCTGATAGCGCTCGGAGAGGCAGCCCGTGACGATCAGGCCGCCGAGCCTGCCGGCCTTTTTCAGCGCGGCCATCTCCAGGATGGCGTCGATGGCCTCGGACTTGGCCGCGTCGATGAAGCCGCAGGTGTTCACCACGGCGAAATCGGCGCCCTCCGGCTCCGGCACGAGCACGTAGCCCGCCTCGCTGAGCAGATAGAGCATTTGCTCGCTGTTGACCAGGTTCTTGGCACAGCCGAGCGAGATCATGGCAAAGGTCTTTTCCATGTCGCTTTATTCGTCCTCCGGTTCCACGGAATACCGCCGCAGGGCGGAGCGGATCTCCTCCCAGGAAAAGCCGCGCCGAAACAGCGCGGCGCTCACTTTGCGCACCTGCTCCCGGTCCTTCGGATCGCGCAGGCGCGCGGCGATGAATTTGTCCAGTTGCTCCCGCCCGTCGGGCTGTTCCTCCAGCGCCGCGTCCCACAGCTCGCGCTCGATCCCGCGGCGGAAAAGCTCCTGCCGGATGCGTCCGGCGCCGTAGCCCTTGGCGGCGTAGTGCCGCACGACGGCGGCGGCGTAGCCCTCATCGTCGAGCAGCCGGTTGTCGAAGAGCCAGCGCACGGCCGCGGCGGCGTTTTCCTCCGCCTCGCCCTTGCGCAGGAGCTTGTCGTAGAGCTCTCTGCCGGACATCGTACGCTGGGAGAGCAGCTCGAGGGCCCGCTTTTTCGTCAGCGCAAGAGAGGAGGCCTCCCGCAGCTTCCGCAGGGCCTCCTCCTCGAGCTCGCAGCCGACGTAGAGACGCAGATCGGCCACGACGTTCAGCGTGGCCCTGATCTCCGCCCCGTCGGACAGGCAGACCGTCACGCCGTCGGGCGAGGTCTGCCGCAGCGCGGTCACGGTCATGGGGCGTTCAGCCCTCGTCAAAGTCCGCGGCGTTCACGTCCACGGCGGCGGCTCCGGCCACGCGGCCGGAAAACTGCGCGGCGCGCTTGGCCTGCGGGCTCAGCAGCTCCACCGCGCGGTCGCGGATCTCCCGCTCGATCTTATCGCAGACCTCGGGATTGGCGCTGAGGTATTCCTTCACCGCGTCCTTGCCCTGGATGCGGTTGCCGTTGACGGTGAACCACGCGCCGCCCTTTTCGATGATCTCCAGCTTGCAGGCCAGGTCGATGATCTCGCCGATGCGGGAGATGCCCTCGCCGTAGAGGATATCGAACTCCGCCTCGCGGAAGGGGGGAGCGACCTTGTTCTTGACGACCTTGGCGCGCGTGCGGTTGCCGATCATCTCGCCGCCGACCTTCAGCGTCTCGATCCGGCGCACGTCGATGCGCACGGAGGCGTAATACTTGAGCGCCAGGCCACCGGGCGTCGTCTCGGGGTTGCCGTACATGACGCCGATCTTCTGGCGGAGCTGGTTGATGAAGATGACGGTGCAGTTGTTCTTGCTGATGGCGCCTGCGAGGCGGCGCATGGCCTGGCTCATCAGACGGGCCAGCATGCCCACCACCGTGTCGCCGATCTCGCCGTCGAGCTCGGCGCGGGGGATGAGCGCGGCCACGGAGTCGACCACCAGCACGTCGATCGCGCCGGAACGGACGAGGGACTCCGCGATGTCCAGCGCCTGCTCGCCGGTGTCCGGCTGGGAGATGAGCAGGCTGTCGATATCCACGCCGAGGGCGCGGGCATAGGCCGGCTCGAGCGCGTGCTCCACGTCGATGTAGGCCGCGGTGCCGCCGTTTTTCTGCGCGGAGGCGACCACATGCAGCGCCAGCGTCGTCTTGCCGGAGGCCTCGGGCCCGTAGATCTCGACGATGCGGCCGCGGGGGACGCCGCCGATGCCGAGCGCCAGATCCAGCGACAGGGAGCCGGTGGACAGCGCCTCCACATTCACGGCGATGTCGTCGCCCAGACGCATGATGGTGCCCTTGCCGTAATCCTTCTCGATCTTGGCAATGGCGGTTTCCAGAGCTTTTTTCTTGTCGCTGTCCGCGGGCGCGGCGGCCGCGGGGACCTTTTTCTTTTCTGCCATGGGAGCCTCCTTATCCGATGACGGCCGCCGGACAGACGGCCGATGATTTACATAATACAGTTTACATAAAATTTACATGACGCCGATGACAACGCGCTCGACGCCCTGCGTGTCGTGACGGGAATCGGCGGAGCGGAAGCCGCCGGAGAGCAGCATCTCCTTGACGGGCGCGGCCTGGCCTTCTCCGACTTCGAAGAGGAGGAAGCCGCCGTCCGGCAGGAGGGATTTCCAGTATTTGATGATGGCTTTATAGAATTTCAGCCCGTTTTTCCCGCCGTCGAGCGCCCAGATCGGCTCGTAGTCGCGCACGGAGGCGTCGAGCGTCATGATCTCGGCGCTGGGGATATAGGGCGGATTGGCGATGATCATGTCGAAGCGGCCGATGCTCATGGGCGGGGAGGCCGTCGCGTCGGCCTGCACGGTGATGGCGCGGTTGCTGAGCCGGTTCATGGAGATGTTGTGGCGGCAGACCTCCAGCGCCGAGGCGCTGATATCCACGGCCACCAGGCGCGTGGCGGGCAGCTCGTGCCCGACGGCGCAGGTGATGCAGCCGCTGCCGCAGCAGAGGTCGAGGATGCGCGCGTCCATCTTGTAGCCGTGCAGCAGCTCCTTGGCGGTATCGACCAGCAGCTCCGTATCCATCCGGGGGATGAGCACGTCCGGCGTGACCTTCATGGGCAGACCGTAGAACTCCCAGGCGCCGGTGATGTAGGCCACGGGCTCGCCGGCGATGCGGCGGGCGGTGAAGTCTTCGACCTTTTTTTCTACGGCGGGCGTCGTATAGAAGGAGAGATCGCGCAGCAGCTCCGCCGGCGTCTTCCCGGCGGCGGTGGCCACCAGGACGCGCGCTTCGAGGTTGTAGGCCTCCACGCCGTGCTGACGCAGCGCGTTCCGCGCGGCAAAATAGATATCGTTATAGGTCTTCAAGGCAAAAATCTCCTCACCAGGCGTCTGTGCCTTTTTCTTCGGGGATGACCAGCTCGAGCGCGCGGATGGCGCACTCGATCATGGAGTCGTCCGGTTCGCTGGTCGTGATGTGCTGCAGCCATTTGCCGGGCGCGGAGAGCGCGGCGGACAGCCAGTTGTCGTGCGCGCCGCACCAGCGGTTGATCTCGTAGCTGATGCCGACCACGACGGGCAGCAGCAGCAGATGGCAGCCCATGCGGGCCAGCGTGTTGTCCAGCCGCACGACGGCGTTGACCAGGATGCTCACGACGACGACCACGAGCAGGAAGCTCGTGCCGCAGCGGGGGTGGAAGCGGGACTCCGGCCGCACGTTCTCCACCGTCAGGGGCTTGCCGTGCTCATAGCAGAAGATGGTCTTGTGCTCGGCGCCGTGGTAGCTGAACAGACGCTTGACGTCCTTGGCATAGGTGACGAGCTTCATATACGCGAGCAGGATCACCACGCGCACCAGGCCCTCGGAGAGATTGCGCACGAGATAGGAGGTCTTCAGCGCGGGGATGAGGCCGACGACCAGAGCCGGCAGGAAGATGAAGAGGAACACGGCCAAGGCGATCCCCAGCACGACGGCCGTGCCGATGATGAGCTTCTGGGCCTTTTCCTCGGAAAAGTGCTCCGTGATCCAGCGGTCGATCGGGTCGGGCTCGCCCTGCTCCTCCATCGGCACCTGCTCCGCAGACCAGGTCAGCGCCTGCATACCCTTGACCATGGAGTCGAGGAAGGTGGCGCAGCCGCGGATGAAGGGCCAGCCGAGGATCGGATAGCGGTCTTTGACGAATTTGAGTTCTTCGGTCTTCTCCACAAGACCGTCGGCCGTGCGGCAGACGATGGCCTGCTTTTTCGGGCCGCGCATGAGGATGCCCTCGATGAGCGCCTGACCGCCGATGCTCGTGCGGAAGGCGCAGGATGGCGTGTTATCTGGCATTGCTGTCTCCGTTCTGCTGAGGCAGGAGGATGGTGACGAGCGTGCCGCCGCCCTCCGCGTTTTCGATGCTGAGCCGGCCGTTGTGACGGGTGACGATCTCGTCGCAGACGGACAGGCCGATCCCGGTGCCGCGGTTTTTGGAGCTGCCCTTGTAGAACTTCTCCTTCACATGCGGGAGCTCGTTTTCCGGGATGCCGCGGCCGTAGTCCCGGATGCGGATGACCACGCCCTCCGCCTCGCTGCGGAGGGACACGCTCACGCGTCCGCCCTCGCCGCCGTGCTTGACGGCGTTGTCGAGCAGGTTCAGGAACACCTGCTTGAGCCGCTCGGGATCGCCGGGGATCAGCGGGATCTCCATGGGCGGCTGCGTGTAGTCCAGCTCGATGCCGGCCTGCTTGATGAGCTCGCCGTAGGTGAAGAGCGCGTCCTCCAGCTCGGCGGCGATATCGATCAGCTCGATGCGCAAATTAAAGCGCCCGTCCTGAATACGGGCAAATTCCAGCATCTCCGACACCATGCCGGTCAGACGCTCGGCCTCCTTGGAGATGATCTGGATGCCGCGCAGCGAGTCGCCCTGCACGGCGGGATCGAAGGCGATGGTCTCGGCCCAGCCCTCGATGGCCGTCAGCGGGGTGCGCAGCTCGTGCGAGACCTGCGAGATGAAGTCCGTGCGGGTCTTCTCCGCCACGGCGACCTTCTCGCTCATCAGATTGAGCTCCTCGGAGAGCTGGCCGATCTCATTGTCCGGGCCCGGCTCGATCCGGGTGCCGTAGCTCCCGTCGGCGATGCGGCGGGCGACGCGCGTCAGCGCGCCGATGGGATCGGTCACATAGTGCCAGAACCAGAGGTTGACGGCGATGATATAAATGCAGGCGACCGTGATCATGACGGCGGAGGCGACGATGCGGCCGCGCGTGGCGAAATAGACGCCCGCCAGCAGCACCCCCAGCGCCAGAAGACTGGTCGCCAGCAGCTGTGTTTTCAGCGATTTGAACATCCGGTTTCCTTCCTTGCAGGAGAGTGATCGGGGGAAAGAGAAAACTCAGTATCCCCACTTGTAGCCGTAGCCCCAGACGGTCGTCAGATACTCCGGCTCGGTCGGATCGCTCTCGATCTTGATGCGCAGGCGGCGGATGTTGACGTCCACGGTCTTGAGCTCGCCCGTAAAGTCGCTGCCCCAGACGGCGGTGAGGATATCCTCGCGGCTCATGGCCTTGCCCGGGTTTTCCATGAAGAGCTTCATCAGCAGATACTCGATCTGCGTCAGCTTCAGGCGCTGCCCGTCCTTCTCCAGGGTGCGGTTGCGGGTGTTGAGCAGGAAGGGACCGCTGTGGATCTCGCTGGCGGCCTTCTCGTCGTCATCCACGCCGAGGCGGCGGATGAGCGCGTCCACGCGGGCGGTGAGCTCGGCGGGAGAGAAGGGTTTGGTCACGTAGTCGTCCGCGCCGTTCATGAGGCCGGTGACCTTGTCGATCTCCTGGCTTTTGGCCGTGAGCATGATGATGCCCATTTTCGAGCCTGTGGCGCGGATGCGGCGGCAGACCTCGAAGCCGTCGATATCCGGCAGCATCACGTCCAGCAGGGCCAGGCAGATGTCGGGATTGACCTTGATCTTCTCGAGCGCCATCATGCCGTTTTCGGCCTCGATCGGCTCGAAGCCGCTGCGGCGCAGGTTGATGACCACGAAGCTGCGGATGTTGGCCTCGTCCTCAAGCACAAGGATCTTCTTCATATACATCGATCTCCTTTCGGAAATGGATCGGCATTTCGCTTCCGACGCGAGCGCATATCTAGCGCATCATAAGAAATTATATCACGGTTTTTACCGTTTTGGTAGTCAAAGTTTCAAAAAAGTTTTGCTTTTTTCACAGAATGTGACAGAGATAAAACATTATGTAAACAATTTTAATTATGCCGGTCGCATTTTTGTTGATTATCCGGGAACAAAATGCTAAGATAAGTTACCATGAAGACAGAGAAGAGCATCACCGCCGGCATCCTGGCCCATGTGGACGCGGGGAAGACCACGCTGTCCGAGGCCATGCTGTACGATGCGGGACAACTGAAAAGGCTCGGGCGCGTGGATCACCGCGACAGCTTTCTGGATACCCATGAGCTGGAGCGGGAGCGGGGGATCACCATTTTTGCCAAGCAGGCGATCATGGACCTGCCGCATACGCGCCTCTTTCTGCTCGACACGCCCGGCCACGCCGACTTTGCCGCCGAGACGGAGCGGACGCTCCCGGCGCTCGACTGCGCGGTGCTCGTCATCAGCGGCACCGACGGCGTGCAGGCGCACACCGAGACGCTCTGGGCGCTGCTGCGGCGCTACGGGGTGCCCTGCTTCGTGTTCGTCAGCAAAATGGATCTCGTCACGCCCGGGCGCGAGGCGCTCATGGCGCAGCTCCGGCGCAGGCTCGGCGAGGGCTGCGTGGACTTTGCGCTGCCCGAGGAAGAGCTGCAGGAGCAGATCGCCCTCTGCGGCGAGGAGGCCATGGAGCGGTTCCTGAGCGAAGGACGGCTGACGGACGGGGAGATCGCCGGGCTGATCGCCCGCCGCGCGCTGTTTCCCTGCTTCTTCGGCTCCGGGCTCAAAAACGAGGGCGTGGCGGAGCTTCTGGAGGCGCTCGACCGCTATACGGCGGCGGGCCCGTACGGAACGGAGACGGCGGCCCGCGTTTACAAGATCGCACGGGATGCGCAGGGAAACCGCATGAGCTTCGTGAAGGTCACGGGCGGCGAGCTGCGCGTGCGCGCGCCCATCCGCTACACGGACGATAAAGGCGAGCAGCGGGAGGAGAAGATCAGCCAGATCCGCTTCTACTCCGGTGCGAAATACGAAACGGCGGAGAGTGCCGCGGCGGGGCAGTGCTGCGCGCTGCTCGGCCTGAGCGGCAGCTTCCCCGGGCAGGGGCTCGGCGCGCAGAGCGCGGCCGCCCAGCCGCTGCTGGAGCCCGTGCTCAGTTACCGGGTGCTCCCGCCGCCGGGGACGGACGCCGCGCTTTTGCTGCCGCCGCTGCGGCAGCTCGAAGAGGAGGACCCGCAGCTGCATGTGCTCTGGAGCGAGCGCACGCGCGAGATCCGCGTCCAGCTCATGGGCCGGGTACAGACGGAGATCCTCAAAAGCCTGTTTTTGGAGCGCTTCGGCCTGGAGATCGGGCTCGACACCGGCCGCGTGCTCTACCGCGAGACGATCCGGAGCGCGGTGGAGGGCGTGGGGCATTACGAGCCGCTGCGCCACTATGCCGAGGTGCATCTGATCCTCGAACCGCTCCCGGCGGGGCACGGGCTCGTGTTCTGCTCGAGCTGCGCCGAGGACGAGCTCGACCGCAGCTGGCAGCGGCTCATCCTGAGCCATCTGGCCGAAAAACGGCATCTCGGCGTGCTGACGGGCTCGCCGATCACCGATATGAAGATCACGCTCGCCGCCGGGCGCGCCCACCTCAAGCACACCGAGGGCGGCGACTTCCGGCAGGCGACCTACCGTGCCGTGCGGCAGGGGCTCATGCAGGCCGAAAGCGTGCTGCTCGAGCCCTGGTATGCCTTCTCGCTGGAGCTGCCGGCCGAGCTGATCGGCCGCGCGATCGGGGACGTGCGCGCCATGGGCGGCGTTTTCGACCCGCCGGAGGACGCGGAAGACGGCCTGCGCCTGAGCGGGAGCGCCCCGGCCGCGCTGCTGGGGGCCTATCAGGAGGAGCTGGCGGCTTACAGCCGCGGACGCGGGCGGCTGCGCCTGCGGCCGGACGGCTTCCGTCCCTGCCGCGAGCAGGAGCGCGTCGTCCGCGAGCTCGGCTACGACGCGGAGGCCGACCTCGACAACACGCCCGACTCGGTCTTCTGCGCCCACGGCGCGGGCTTCACGGTCAAGTGGAACGAGGTGCCGCGCTACATGCACCTGGAGAGCTGCCTGAAGGCGCCGAAGGACGAGACGAAGCCGACGCCGCGCCCGCGCAGCCTGGATATCGACGAGCGGGAGCTCGAGGCCATCATGGAGCGGGAGTTCGGACCGATCCGCCGCGCGCGCTACGGCGCGCCCGCGCGCAACGAGGCGCCCCGGGCCGCCCCGGAGCTTCAGACGCGCCCCGAGACGCTGATCGTGGACGGCTACAACGTCATTTTCGCCTGGGACGAGCTCAAGGCCCTGGCGCAGGAGCGGCTGGACCTGGCCCGGCAGCGGCTGATGGACCTGCTGAGCAGCTACGCGGCTTTCACGCGCTCGGAGCTGGTGCTGGTCTTCGACGGCTTCCGCACGCCCGGCAACCCGGGCTCGCGCTCGGACTATCACAACATCCACGTCGCCTTCACCGGCGACGGCGAGACGGCCGACGCCTACATCGAGCGTCTGGCCGACGAGATCGGAAAAAACGAAAAGGTGCGGGTCGTGACGAGCGACAAGCTCATCTGGCTGTCCGCCCTGCGCTCCGGCGTGCTGCGCGTATCCTCGAAGGAATTCGAGGCCGAGGCGCGCGACGTGCTCAGGCAGATCGAAGACCTGCTGCGGCGCACGAACGAGGGCGCCCACACGACAAAACTGAAAGATGGAAGAACATGAACTGATCCGCCGGGCGGAGGACCTGGCCGCCCGGTGCGGGCGAAAAAACCAGTTGACCGCCACGGCCTTCCTCACGCCCGCCGAGCGGCGGCTGCTGGAGCGGCATTTTGCGCACGGCGCCGTGCGCCCCGTCTTCTTCGGCGGGCATCCGGACTGCGAGCGGACGCTGGCCTTCTTTCTGCCCGACTATATGGAGGCGGAGGAGCTGGACGCGGCCGAGCACATCCGCGCGATCCGGCTGACGGCGCATTTCGGCACGCCCGGCCACCGGGACTATATGGGCGCGCTGCTCGGCATGGGCGTCGCGCGCGACCGCCTGGGCGACATCTGGGTCGAGGGCGATACGGCGACGGTGTTCTGTCTGCCGGGCGTGGAAAAGCACCTGCTGAGCATCGAAAAGGTCGGCCGCGTGAGCGTGACGGCAGAGCCTCTGCCGCTGGAGCGGGCGCAGGCGCCGGAGCGGAAGGTCAAGGCGATCTCCTTTTCCGTGATGAGCCCGCGGCTGGACGCCGTGGTCGCCGGGATGTTCCGCGTCTCCCGCACGGAGGCGGCGCGCCGCATCGCCCTCGGCATGGTCATTGTAAACGATCTGGTGTCCGATAAAACGGACTTGCAGCTGCGCGAGGGCGACGTGATCTCCCTGCGCGGCGCGGGAAAAGGGCGGATCGCCGGCTTCGGCGGCAGCTCCCGGAAGGGCCGCCTGTTCGTCAACGCGGAGATCTATCAATAAATCGATCAAAAAGCATGAAGGAGAAACAAAAATGAACGTCAAAGACCGCTTTATCCGCTACGTCAAGATCCATACTGCCAGCGCTGAGAACACCGCAAAGACCCCGACGACCTATCGCCAGTTCGATCTGGCGCGCCTCCTTTGCGCGGAGATGAAGGATATGGGCATGGAGGGCGTTTTCTGCGACGGGCATGCCTATGCCTACGGCTTCCTGCCCGCTACGCCGGGCTGTGAGGACAGACCCTGCATCGGCTTTATCGCGCACATCGACACGATCCCCGAGTACAGCGGGGAAAACGTGCGCCCGCAGATCATCGAAAACTACGACGGCGGCGACGTGCCCCTCGGCACGAGCGGCCGAGTGCTGCGCCCGGCGCAGTTCCCGCATCTGCCCTCGCTCAAGGGCCAGACCCTCATCACGACCGACGGCACCACCGTTCTCGGCGCGGACGACAAGGCGGGCGTGGCCGCGATCATGGCGGCCTGTGAAGAGCTCAGCCGCGGGGAACGCCCGCACGGACGGGTCGCTGTCTGCTTCACGCCCGACGAGGAGGTCGGCCACGGCGCGGCGCTGCTGGATCTGGAGCGCTTCGGCGCGGCCTTCGCCTACACGGTGGACGGCGGCGAGGTCGACCACATCAACTACGAGACCTTCAACGCGGCCTGGGCGACCTGGGAGGTCAAGGGCTTCAACATCCACCCGGGCAGCGCGAAGGACAAGATGATCAACGCCGCGCTGGTGGCCATGGAGATCGACGGCCTCCTGCCCGCGGCGGAGCGCCCGGAGCACACCGAGGGCTACGAGGGCTTCTTCCATCTGCGGGAGATCAGCGGCAGCGTCGAACAGGCCGAGCTGAGCTATATCGTGCGCGACCACGACGCGGGCTGCTTTGAGGCGCGCAAGCGCACGCTGCGGCAGATCGAACGGTATATCAACGAGAAGTACGGCGAGGGCACGGCGAAGCTCACGCTGGGCGACCAGTACCGCAACATGGCCGAGATGGTGACGAAGGACCCGCGCGTGCTGGATCTGGCTGAGCGGGCGATCCGCCGCCTGGGGCTCGAACCCGTGTCCGAGCCGGTCCGCGGCGGCACCGACGGCGCGCAGCTGTCCTTCCGCGGCCTGCCCTGCCCCAACCTCGGCACCGGCGGCTACGCCTGCCACGGCCCCTTCGAGCACGTCACCGTCGAGGGCCTCGAGGCAGCCGCGCAGATCGTGCTGAACATCATCGACGAGAACCTCCGCTGAGCCATGCAGGAGGCGATCCATCGGTTCGCGCTCGACGGGGAGCCCGCGGACTGCCGCGAGCTGAAGGGCGGGCGCATCAACCGCAGCTTTCTCATCACGACCGACCGCGGCGCGCGCTATGTGCTGCAGCGCGTCAACCGCTATGTGTTCCCGAACATCCGCGCCATCATGGGCAACGCCGAGAAGATCGGCGCCTGGATGGAACGGCAGCCGGACGCGCTTCCCGTCACGATCCGCTATCTCCCCGCCCGCGGCGGAGAGCTGTGGACGGAGGACGGCGAGGGCGGCTGCTGGCGCTGCTATCGCTATGTGGAAAACAGCGTCTGCCTGAGCGCCCCCGAGAGCCCGGAGGACCTGCGGCAGAGCGGACTGGCTTTCGGGCGCTTCCTGCAGGCGCTCGAGGGCTTCCCGGCTCTTGAGCTGGAGGAGACGATCCCGCAGTTCCACGACACGCCCGCGCGTTATCGGCAGCTGCGAGCGGCCGCCGCGGAGGACCGCTGCGCCCGCCGCGCCCGCGCGGAGGAGGCCCTGGCCCTCGCCTTCGCCTTGGAAGAGAGGGCCTCGCGTCTGCAGGCGCTGCGCGAGAGCGGCGCGCTGCCGCTGCGCGCGGCGCACAACGACACCAAATTCAGCAACGTCCTTCTGGAGGAGGGCACGCGGCGCGCCCTGTGCGTCATCGACCTCGACACTGTCATGCCGGGGCTCTCGGCCTATGACTTCGGCGACGCGATCCGCTCCTCGGCCGCCTCCGGTCAGGAGGACGAGCCGCTCTCGCTGGACGAGGAGCGCTTTACCGCCTTCACGCGCGGCTTTCTGGAGGGCTGCCCCGGCCTCACGCCGGCGGAGCTCGAGGCGCTGCCGCTCGGCGCGTTCACCATCACGGCGGAGCTCGGCGTCCGCTTTTTGACCGACTATCTGCAGGGCGATCCCTATTTTGCCGTGACCGACGCGGAACAGAACCTGCGCCGTGCGCTCCGGCATTTCCGGCTTGCCGGGGAGATCGCGCGCAGGCTTCCAGAATTGGCGGAGATCGTCAGACGGGAAAAAACGGGCATATAGTTTACATAACGTCGAACGACCCCGGGAGAAGCCCGGGGTCGTTCGCTTTTCCGAAAGCTTTACAGACAGGTCATTTTTTCACGCATGCTGACGAGCCGTGCCGGAATAGGATGCAGCGAGGTGAGACTATGATCGAAACAGCCCTGATCCTGCTGATGAAAAGCCTGCTGCTGACGCTGCGCCTGGCCCCGAGCGGCTCCTTCCCGCGTCCGCTGAGCCGGGAGGAGGAGCAGGACTGCCTGGCGCGCTGCGCGGCGGGCGACGTCGAAGCGCGCAACAGGCTCGTGGAGCACAACCTGCGCCTCGTGGCGCACATCATGAAGAAATACTACGCGCAGGCAGACGATCTGGACGATCTGCTCTCGATCGGGACCATCGGGTTGATCAAGGGCATCGACAGCTACCGGCCGGAGAAAGGCGTGAAGCTGGCGACCTACGCTTCCCGCTGCATCGAAAACGAGATCCTGATGTATTTCCGCTCCCGGCGGCGCGCGGCGGGCGATCTCAGTCTCTCGGAGGCGCTGGAGGGCGACGAGGAGGGCGGACTGTCGATCATGGACGTGCTCGCGCAGGAGGACGATCTGGCCGAGCGCGTCGGCAGCGCGGAGCTCTGCCGTTCGCTGAGCGGGCTCGTGGACACGGTGCTGACCGAGCGGGAGGCGAAGATCATCCGCCTGCGCTACGGCCTGGGCGGCGGCGATGGGCACACCCAGCGGGAGACGGCGCAGCTCTGCCATATCAGCCGCAGCTATGTCTCGCGGATCGAGAAAAAGGCGCTGGAAAAGCTGCGCGCGGCGCTGGGATAGACCGGAGAGGCGCTTGACAGGCAAGCGGGGGAAAGGTATCATTACCATGAAAGGGAATGTGCGGCGAATGGTTAACATAACACAGGAGGACGGCCATGCATCTGGTGGACGCGAAGGGACTGCTGAGCGGCGGCAAGGGCTACTTCGGCATGAATATCTACCGCGGCTGCACGCACGGCTGCATCTACTGCGACAGCCGGAGCGCCTGCTACGGCTTCACGCACCCCTTCGAGGACGTCGAGGTCAAGCGCAACGCCCCGGAGCTCCTGGAGGCGGCGTTGCGCAGCAAGCGGCGGCGCTGCATGATCGGCACGGGCTCCATGTCCGACCCCTATATGCACTGCGAGGAGCAGCTCGGCCTGACCCGCCGCTGTCTGGAGATCATCCGGCGATACGGCTTCGGCGTCTCGATCCTGACGAAATCGGACCGGATCCTGCGGGACATCGACCTGCTGGATGCGATCAACCGTGAGAGCAAATGCGTCGTGCAGATGACGCTGACGACCTTTGACGACGCGCTCTGCTCGATCGTCGAGCCGAATGTCTGTCCGACCTCGCGCCGCCTCAAGGTGCTCGAGGAGATGCGCCGGCGCGGCATCCCGACCTTCGTGTGGCTCACGCCCGTTCTGCCGTGGATCAACGACACGCGGGAGAATGTGGAGGCGATCCTGAACGCCTGCGTGCGCGCGGGCGTCAGGGGCGTCGTGTGCTTCGACATGGGGCTGACGCTGCGCGAGGGCGACCGGGAATACTATTACGCGGCACTCGACCGGCATTTTCCGGGACTGAAGGAGAAATACATCCGGCGCTACGGCACGGCCTACGAGCTGCCCAGTCCGAACCGGGCCGAGCTGATGGCCTCGCTCCGGCGGATCTGCGGAGAAAACGGTCTGCTGTACCGGCCGGAGGACTGCTTCGCCTGGATCGGGGAGTTCCCGGAGAAACAGGAACAAGTCAGCCTCTTCGACGGCTGAAGCACGGAGATAAGAGGGCAAAAACATGGATATCATCGACAGAGAGAACAGCGGGCGCGTGATAAACGTATCGGGCGCGGAGATCGGCGGCGGGGCGTTCACCCTGATCGCCGGGCCCTGCGCCATCGAGAGCCGGGAGCAGCTCTTCGCGGCGGCGGACGGCGTGAAGGCCGCGGGGGCAGAACTGCTGCGCGGCGGCGCCTTCAAGCCGCGCACCTCGCCGCACGACTTCCAGGGTCTCGGAGCGGAGGGCATCCGCCTGCTGCTGGAGGCGCGCGAGCGCACGGGCCTGCCCGTCGTGACGGAGATCGTCGATCCGCGCCAGATCCCGCTTTTCGAGCAGGTGGATCTGATCCAGGTCGGCGCGCGCAACATGCAGAATTATGAGCTCCTCAAGGAGCTGGGACATGTGGACAAGCCCGTGCTGCTCAAGCGCGGCCTGGCCAGCACCATCAAGGAACTGCTCATGGCCGCCGAATACATCATGGCGGGCGGGAACGAGCGCATCATCCTCTGCGAGCGCGGGATCCGCACCTTTGAGACGGCCACGCGCAGCACGCTCGATCTCTCCGCCGTGCCCGTGCTGCATGAGAAGAGCGGCCTGCCCGTGCTCGTGGACCCGAGCCACGCGATGGGCGCGGCGCGCTTCGTGCCGCCCATGGCGCTGGCGGCGGTCGCCGCCGGGGCGGACGGACTGCTGATCGAAGTCCACGCGGACCCCGCGCACGCGCTCTCGGACGGAGCGCAGGCGCTGCGGCCGGAGGAATTCGCGCAGCTGGCGGAGCAGGCCCGGCAGATCCGGCGGATCGTCCGCGGCTGAGAAAGGGAGAACCATGACAGAAATACGGGTCAGGGCCTCCCGGCCCTATTCCGTGCGGATCGGCGGCGGGCTGCTCCCGCGCTGCGGCGAGCTGGCCGCGCCGCTGATCGAGGGACGCCGGGCCGTCGTCTGCGCGGGAGAAAACGTCTTCCCGCTCTATGGCGAGACGGTGCTGAAGAGCCTGCGGGAGGCGGGCTTCGAGGCCTTCGCCTGCGTCTATCCGGCCGGCGAGGAGGTCAAAACGCCGGAGACGTTAGTTTACATAATCAATAAGCTCGCGGAGCTCGGCCTGACGCGCGCCGACGCGGTGTTCGCGCTCGGCGGCGGCGTGACCGGCGACATGGCCGGCCTCGCCGCGGCGCTCTACCGCCGCGGGATTGCCTGCGTGCTTCTGCCGACGACGCTGCTGGCCGCGGCGGACGCCTCCGTGGGCGGCAAGACCGCGGTGGACCTGCCGGGCGGCAAGAACCAGATGGGCGTCTTCTCGCAGCCGCGGCTGGTGCTCTGCGATACCGAGACGTTCCGGACGCTGCCGCGGGAGGTGCTGGCCGAGGGCTGGGCCGAGGCCGTCAAATGCGCGTTCCTGCGCGAAGGGCCGCTGCAGGAGCTCCTGCTCGGCGAGACGCCGGAGGAGCGGATCGAGGAGCTCGTCGCCGAATGCGTCAAGCTCAAGGCCGGGCTCGTGGAGGCCGACGAGCGCGACCAAGGCGCGCGGCGGCTGCTGAACTTCGGCCACACGGTCGGCCACGCCATCGAGCGCTGCAGCGGCTGGCGCTGGCACCACGGCCCGGCCGTGGCAGTCGGCATGGCGGTGATGACACGCGCCTGCGCGGCCAGGGGCTTCTGCGATGCGGAGACGCTCGAAACGCTTGAAACGCTGCTGCGCCGCTTTTCGCTCCCGCTGCGCTGCCCCTACGGAGCGGAGGAATTGCTGGCGGCCGCGGCCTCCGACAAAAAGCGCGCGGGCGAGAGGCTCACGCTGGTGCTGCCGCGCCGCTTCGGGCGCTGCGAGCTGGTCGAGAGCGACGACAGAGAGCTGGGCGAGCTGCTCGCCCTCGGACTGTGAGAGAGCATGGATCTGGAACTGATCCCGCGCCGCCTCTCCGGCGCGGTCACCCCGCCGCCGAGCAAGAGCCGGGCGCATCGCCTGCTGCTGTGCGCTGCGCTGGCGGAGGGGACAAGTAGTTTACATAACATATATCTTTCCGACGACGTGCGGGCGACGCTCGCCTGTGCGGAGGCGCTCGGCGCGCGTTGGGAGGAGCGGGACGGCGTGCTGCGCATGACCGGCCGCGGCGGCAGCGCGCGGCGGGAAGAGCCGCCGCGTTTCGACTGCGGCGAGTCCGGCTCCACGCTGCGCTTCCTGCTGCCCGTGGCGCTGGCCGTGTGCGGCGGCGGAGTCTTCACCGGGCGCGGTCGGCTGATGCGGCGGCCGCAGGGCCCCTACCGCGAGCTCTTTGAAATGAAGGGGATCGACTGGCGGCAGGAGGGCGACACGCTGACGGTGTCCGGCGCGCTCCCGGCCGGGGAGTACAGCCTGCCGGGGGACGTGTCCAGCCAGTTCTTTTCCGGGCTGCTACTGGCGCTGCCGCTGGCGGACGGCGTCTCGACCGTCCGCGCGTCCACGCCTCCGGAATCGGCGGACTATATCGCCATGACGCTCGACGCGCTTGCGCTCGCGGGCGTGCGGATCGAGGAAACGGACGGCGGCTTCCGGGTGACGCCGCAGAAGTACCGGCCCTTCGAGGCGGCCGTCGAGGCAGACTGGTCGCAGGCGGCCTTCTGGATCGCGGCGCGCACGCTGGGGAACGACGTGAGCGTTCGCGGCCTCGATCCGGCTTCCCGGCAGGGGGACAAAAGGATCGCGGCCTGTGCCGAACGGCTCGCCGCGCCCGGCGACGTCGAGATCGACGTCAGACAGTGTCCGGACCTCGTCCCGCCGTTGGCGGTTATGGCCGCCCTGCGGGAGGGGAGTTGCCGGATCGGGGGTGCGGCGCGGCTGCGGCATAAAGAGAGCGATCGCCTCACATCCGTCACGGCGGCGCTGCGCGCGCTCGGCGCGGAGATCCGGGAGGAGCCGGAAGCTCTCGTACTGCGGGGCGTGCCGGCGCTGCAAGGCGGCGCGGTTGACTGCTGCGGCGATCATCGGATCGCGATGATGGCCGCTGTGGCGGCCGCGCGCTGCCGCGGCCCAGTACGGCTGCACGGCGCGGACTGCGTCAAAAAATCATATCCCGATTTTTGGGATGTCTATCAGAGCTTGGGAGGGGAGTGCCATGTCCTGCAGCCGCGGCGATAAACTGCGCGTGGAAATCTTTGGACAGAGCCATGCCGCCTCCGTCGGCGTCACGGTCGAGGGGCTGCCGGCGGGCGAGCGCGTCGACCTCGAAGCGCTGCAGCGCTTTCTGGAGCGCCGCGCGCCGGGGCGGAGCGCGCTGTCCACCGCGCGCAGAGAGCCGGACAGGCCGGTCTTCCTCAGCGGCCTGACCAACGGCGTCCTCGACGGCGCGCCGCTGACGGCGCTCATCGAGAACAGAGACCGCCGCGGCGCCGATTATGAGCGCTTCCGGGACGTGCCGCGCCCCGGCCACGCCGATTATACAGCCCGGGTCAAATACGGCGCGGGCTGCGACATGCGCGGCGGCGGGGCCTTCTCCGGCCGCATGACGGCGCCGCTGTGCGTCGCGGGCGGCATCTGTCTGCAGCTTCTGGCGCGTCGCGGCGTCCGGATCGCGGCGCACATCCTTTCGGTGGGCGGGGTCTCGGACGAGGCCTTCGACCCCATGGGCCTCGACACGGAAACGGCGGAGGCGCTGCAAGAGCGCGAGCTGCCCGTTCTCTCGCCGGCGGCGGGCGCGGCGATGCGCGCGGCCATCCTGGCCGCCGCCGCGGAGGGGGATTCCCTTGGCGGCGTGGTGGAGTGCATCGTCACCGGCCTTCCCGCCGGGCTCGGCGGCCCGCTCTTCGACGGGCTGGAAGGCAAGCTCGCCTCGATGCTCTTCGCCATCCCCGCGGTCAAGGGCGTGGATTTCGGCGCGGGCTTCGGCGCGGCGCGGCTGCGCGGCAGCGAGAACAACGACGCCTTCGCCGTCAGGGACGGCGCGGTCGTCACCGAGACGAACCGGGCCGGAGGCGTCCTCGGCGGGATCAGCGACGGGATGCCGCTCCTGTTCCGCGCCGCCTTCAAGCCCACGCCCTCCATCGCAAAGCCGCAGAAAAGCGTGAGGCTCTCCACCATGGAGGAGACGGAGCTCGTGATCACGGGCCGGCACGACCCCTGCGTCGTGCCGCGCGCCGTTCCCGTCGTGGAGGCCGCGGCCGCGATCGTGCTGCTCGACGTGCTGCTCGCGGAGGGGGCCGCCCCGGCGGCGCCGCGCGGACTGGCGGCGCTGCGCGCGGAGATCGACCGCGTGGACGGCGCGCTCGTGCCGCTGCTGGCCGAGCGCATGCGCCTGTCCGACGAGATCGGACGGCATAAGAAGGAAAAAGCTCTGCCGGTGCGCGACGAAGCGCGCGAAGAGGAGCTCCTGCGCCGCGTGAAAGCTCTGGCGGGCGAGGACTGCGGCAAGAGCGTGGAGGCCGTCTATCGCGGCGTCCTGAGCGCCAGCCGCGCCCGACAGGGCGGGGAGGAGCCATGAGCCGGATGACATGCGGCCTGATCGGCCATCCTCTCGGTCACAGCTTTTCGCCCGCGATCCACGCGCAGCTGGCAGACTACGAATATCGGCTCTATGACCTCGGGCCGGAAGAACTCGCCCCGTTCCTGGAAAAACGGGATTTCGACGGGCTGAACGTGACCATCCCCTATAAAAAGGCCGTGCTGCCCTTCTGCGCCGAGCTCACGGAGACCGCCGCGCGCATCGGCAGCGTGAACACGCTCGTCAAGCGGCCGGACGGCAGTCTGCTCGGTCACAACACCGACTACGACGGCTTCCTGTGGCTGCTCCGCAGCGCGGGCGTCGAAGTCGCGGGGAAAAAAGCGCTGGTGCTCGGCAGCGGCGGCGCCTCGCTGGCGGTGCAGACCGCGCTGCGCGATCTCGGCGCGGGCGGGCCGGTCGTCGTCACCCGACGGGGAGAAGAAAATTATGTAAACCTTTACGAGCGGCATGCGGACGCACAGATATTGGTGAACGCCACGCCCGCAGGCATGTACCCCGACACGGGCGTCAGCCTCGTCGAGCTCGACCGGCTGCCCGCGCTCGAGGCGGTGTTCGACGTGATCTACAATCCGGCGAAGACGAAGCTCCTGCTCGACGCCGAGCGCCGCGGGCTCGTGTGCTCGAACGGCCTCGGCATGCTCGTGGCGCAGGCCAAAGCGGCGGCAGAGCGTTTCACCGGGGCGAGGCTGGACGACGGGCTCGTGGAGCGCATCCGCGCCTCGATCGAGCGGGAGACGAAAAACGTCCTGCTCATCGGCATGCCCGGCTGCGGCAAATCCACCGTGGGCGCGGCGCTCGCAGAAAAGCTGGGCCGCCCGCTCGCCGACCTCGACGCGCTGATCGTCGAGCGCGCGGGCCGCAGCATCCCCGCCATATTCGCGGCCGAGGGGGAGGAGGGCTTCCGCCGCCGTGAGCACGAGGTCCTCTGCGACACGGCGAAGCGGAGCGGACTTATCATCGCCGCCGGGGGCGGCGCGGTGACGCGGCCGGAGAACCTCGACCCCATGCGGCAGAACTCGCTCGTGGTCTGGCTGCGCCGCGATCTGGACAAGCTCCCCACGGAGGGACGACCGCTCTCACAGGCGCATCCCCTCGAGGAGCTCTACCGGCGGCGCGAGCCGCTCTACCGCGCGGCGGCGGACCTCGTCGTCGACAACGACGGCACGGTCGAGGAGGCGGCGGCGAAGATCCTCGGAGCAATGTGACAGAAACGGGAGTTTGGCGAGGCGCCGGTTTTTGACCGTAGGGGCCGATGCCCTCATCGGCCCGCGGAAAATATACCTGTTTATGCGGGGCGATGAAGGCATCGCCCTCTACACCATCCAATTTAATCGCCCCTACAAACCCAACTTTGAAACCAGACCCCCAGGAGGCGCTGTGAGATGAAGATCCTCGTTCTCAACGGACCGAACCTCAATATGCTCGGCGTCCGCGAGCCGGAGCTATACGGGCGGCGGACCTATCAGGACTTAGAAGATTATGTAAACCAATGTGCGGCGGAACTGGGCCTGGAGGTCGAGCTCTTCCAGTCGAACTGGGAGGGCGCTCTCGTGGAGAAGATCCAAAGCGCCTACGGCACGGCGGACGGCCTCGTCATCAACGCCGCCGCCTACACGCACACGAGCGTCGCGCTCCTTGACGCGCTCAAGGCCGTGGGCCTGCCCGCGGTGGAGGTGCATCTGACCGACCCGGAGCGGCGCGAGCCCTTCCGCCGTCTGTCCTATGTGGGCATGGCCTGCGAGAAGCGCTTTGCGGGCTGCGGCTTCGAGGGCTATCGCCTGGCGCTTGAGCACCTCGCGCGGCGCGGCGGAGCGGCGCAGACTTGAATTGTCCGCGCAACTGTGATATAATAAACTTTAGTCACGATTTTGAAGAAAGGCAGGTGAGCGCGTTTGAAGAAAAACAAGAAACGGAACAAGGTCCTCTGGCTCTTTGAGATGGCGGCGCTCTGCCTGGCCTTGTATCTCGTCGTCAACGCCCGGACGGACCGGACCAAGCCCGTCGTTTTTGAAGGCGCGCAGGGCGGACTGACCAGCGCCGACAGCTTCACCTATCTCGACCCCTCCGCCACGCCGACGCCGGACCCCAACGCCGTCAAGTGGCCGAAGCTCACGGTGGAGGATCTGAAGGAAAAGCGCCAGTATACCATCGTCAACGACGACCATCTGCTCTCGTCGGCCTTCAAGCCCGACGATACGGGCAAGATCAGCGGCACGAACCAGCTCTTCGACGCGGAGATCCTGCCTTATCTGGAGGCCATGCTGCAGGATATGCGCGACCACGGCTATTCGCCCTATATCGCGGGCGCCTATCGCTCCTATTCCTATCAGGAAAAGCTCTTCAACGGCAAGGCCAGCCAGATCGCCATGGGCATGAATCCACCCGTGTCGGACTATATGGACGAGCGCTACCAGATCGCCGTGGCAGAGGCGCGCACGATCGTCATGTTCCCCGGCAGCAGCGAGCACCAGCTCGGCTACGCGGTGGACATCCTCGACCGGCAGCGCACGCGCCTGGTCTACGAAAATATGAACAAGGAATTTTTCGCCTATCTGGACAGCATCTGCGCCCAGTACGGCTTCATCAAGCGCTACCCGACCAACAAGCTCCTGCTGACCGGCTGGGACGAGCCCTATCATTACCGCTATGTCGGCGTGGAGGCCGCCACCTTCATCATGGAGCACGGCATCTGTTACGAGGAGTTTTACGCGCATTACGACCCGGAGTTCACCTTCGGCGCCTATGTGAAGAAAAGCTGAGCGCCGCGGCGTTTTTCTGGTAAAAAAAGGCTTGCAATCAGGGCGCCGGAGTGCTATAGTAAACAAGGTAGGATTATGGTATTGACGGAGTGGGCAACAGCCCACTCCTTTTTGTGAGGCTTTTTGCCTCCGCGATCAAAGGAGAGAAACGGAAAATGAGCAGGATCACCGAGCTCGTCAGCGAACTGGCGAGGCCCGTCGTGGAAGAAGAGGGCTGCCGCCTTTGGGACGTGGAATACGTCCGCGAGGCGGGAGACTGGTATCTCAGAGTGCTGATCGACAAGGAGGGCGGCGTTTCCATCGACGACTGCGAGCGGATCAGCCGGCGGCTCGACCCGCTGCTGGACGAGGCCGACCCCATCCCCGACAGCTATGTGTTCGAGGTGGGCTCCGCCGGGGCCGAGCGCGAGCTCAGGCGCCCGGGCGACTTCGAGCAGTTCATGGGCAGCGACGTGCAGGTGCGGCTCTATCAGCCGGTGAACGGCAGCAAGATCCACGACGGCGTGCTCACGGGCTATGACGACGGCCGGGTGACGATCCGCAGCGGAAAGAGCGAGCACAGCTTTGACAAGGCACAGGTGGCGCAGGTCAGACTGCGCGTGACGATATAAAAAAGGGGACTACGAGACATGAACGCAGAGTTTTTTGAAGCCATCGAGGAGATCGAAAAAGAAAAGGGGATCCCCCGCGGCTATATGTACGAGAAGATCAACCAGGCCATGCTGACGGCCTTCCGCCGCGACTACCCCGAGTGCGGCGACAATGTGGAGATCATTCTCGACGAGGAGAAAAAGCGCATCGAGATGGTCGTCAACAAGACCGTCGTCGAGCAGGTGGAAGACCCCAATCTCGAGATCGCGCTGGACGCGGCCAAGAAGATCAGCCGCCGCGCCAAGCTGGGCGAGATCATCGCCGTTCCGGTGGAGACCAAGAAATTCGGCCGCATCGCGGCCCAGTCCGCCAAGCAGGTCATCATCCAGGGCATCCGCGAGGCCGAGCGCGGCATCATCTATGAGCAGTTTACCTCCAAGGAGCACGAGATCCTGACGGGCGTGGTGTCCCACATCGAGCCGCGCAACGGCAGCGTCAGCATCCGCATCTCCTCCAACAGCGAGTTCACCGAGGCCATGCTGAGCGCCAACGAGCGCATCAAGAACGAGGAGCTGCACGAGGGCGACCGCATCAAGGTCTACGTCGTCGAGGTCCGCAACTCCACGCGCGGCCCGCAGGTGCTCATCAGCCGCACCCATCCGGGTCTGGTCAAGCGCCTGTTCGAGCTGGAGGTCCCGGAGATCTACGACGGCACGGTGGAGATCAAGTCCATCGCCCGCGAGGCCGGCAGCCGCACCAAGATGGCCGTCTGGTCGGCCGATCCCAACGTCGACCCCATCGGCGCCTGCGTCGGTCCGCGCGGCGGGCGCGTGGCGAGCATCGTCAATGAGCTCGGCGGCGAGAAGATCGACATCATTCAGTTCAGCGAGATCCCGGAGGAATATATCGCGGCCTCCCTGTCGCCCTCTGAGGTCATCAGCGTGACCATGCTCGAAGACGGCAAGAGCTGCCGGGTCATCGTGCCGGACAATCAGCTGTCTCTGGCCATCGGCAAGGAGGGGCAGAACGCCCGCCTGGCCGCCAAGCTCACCGGCTATAAAATCGATATCAAGCCCGCGAGCGAAGCGTAAATTAGTTTCAGTTTTCAGAAAACGCCCGGGCTTCACCTTTGTACAAAATCGAAGCGCGGCGAGTTTCTTCTGACGAAAGGTGGTGGCTGAGAATGCCCGTACAAAAGAAGATCCCCATGCGGCAGTGCCTCGGCTGCCGCGAACAGAAAGCGAAAAAGGACATGATCCGCGTGGTGCGTTCCCCGGAGGGGGAGATCAGCCTGGATTTCCGCGGAAAGGCCTCGGGGCGCGGCGCTTACCTGTGCCCGGACCCGGACTGCCTGAAGAAAGCGGTCAGGGCCAGAGCGCTCGAACGCGCGCTCGAATGTCCGATCCCGGCCGAGATCTACGAGAAGCTCCGCGAGCAGATGGAGGCCGGTGAATGAGGAAAAAAGCATTGTCTCTGCTGGGACTGATGCGGCGGGCCCGCGCCATCGAGCCGGGTGAGATGAGCACCGGCGCGGCGATCAAGGCCGGCAAGGCCAAGCTCCTGCTGCTGGCGGCCGACGCCTCGGACAACGCCAGACGAAGGCTGGAGAGCCTCGCCTACGGGCGGCGGGCGCTCACGCTGCCGCTGCCGTTCACAAAGGAAGAATTGGCCGGCTGCCTCGGCACCGGCGAGTGCGCGATGGCGGCCGTGACAGACCCAGGCTTCGCGGCGGCGCTGGCGGAGCTGCTGGAGCAGCTGGAGCCGGAGCGCTACGCGGAAGCCGCCGAGGAGCTCCGCAGACGGAGGGACAAGGCTCTGCGCCGCAAGCGTGAGACCGAGGAGCAGAGAAGCAGGAAGAGGACAGGCAAAAGGAGGACGAACGGATGAGTATGATCAAGTACAGAGTGCACGAGGTGGCCAAGGATTTCGGAGTCGCGTCAAAGGTGATCTCCCAGATCCTGACCGACTATATTGCGCCTCCTAAAAACCATATGCAGGTGTTGGAGAACAACGAGCTGGATGTGATCTTCGAGTACATGACGCAGCACAACCAGGTCGAGAGTCTCGAGGAAGTGTTCAAGGTCGAGCCGAAGCCGGCTCCCGCCGCTCCCGCGAAGGAAGAGGCGAAGAGCGCCGCGCCCGCCGCGCAGCCCCAGAAGGCCGCGCCGGCGAAGGGCGACAAGCCGCAGCAGGCGGCCTCCGCGCCCGCTCCGGCAGCGCAGCCGAAGCAGGAGAAGAACAAGCCCCATGTGCCCCGCCAGGTGGCGGAGAAGCGCGTGGTGGACACCCGCGGCGGCGCGGCCGTGAACATCGAGAAATACAACGAGAAGTTCGAGGATCTGGCTGGCAGCAAGGCGCGCCAGTCCGGCACGCAGCGCGGCAACAAGGAGAAATTCACCAACAAGAGCAAGCAGCGCCAGGGCGGGCAGCAGTCCAGCAAACGCCGCCAGGAAGAGCGCGACAAGATGAACAAGCTCCATCTGGAGATCGCGAAGAAGCAGCCCGTCAAGGTGCAGATCCCGGACGAGATCGCCGTGGGCGAACTGGCCTCCCGCATGAAGAAGACGGCGGCCGAGGTCATCAAGCAGCTGTTCAAGCTCGGCGTCTTCGCCAGCGTCTCCGAGGTCATCGACTACGACACCGCGGCCCTGGTGGCCATGGAGATGGGCTGCAAGGTCGAGAAGGAAGTCATCGTCACGGTCGAGGAACGCCTGATCGACGATCACGAGGACGCGCCGGAGGATCTGCTCCCCCGCGCCCCGGTCGTGGTGGTCATGGGGCACGTCGACCACGGCAAGACCTCGCTGCTCGACTATATCCGCCATGCCAACGTCGCCTCCGGCGAGGCCGGCGGCATCACGCAGCACATCGGCGCCTACACCGTGAACGTGGGCGGCAGCCCCGTCACCTTCCTCGACACCCCGGGCCATGAGGCCTTCACCTCCATGCGCGCCCGCGGCGCCATGGTCACGGATATCGCGATCCTCGTGGTCGCGGCGGACGACGGCATCATGCCGCAGACCATCGAGAGCATCAACCACGCCAAGGCGGCGAACATCCCCGTGGTCGTGGCGATCAACAAGATGGACGTCGTGGGCGCCAACCCCGAGCGCATCAAGCAGCAGCTGACCGAGTACGATCTCGTCAGCGAGGAGTGGGGCGGCGACACGATCATCTGCCCGATCTCCGCCAAGACCGGCATGGGCATCCCCGAGCTGCTCGAAAACCTCGTCGTCCTGGCCGAGGTGCAGGAGCTCAAGGCCAATCCCAACCGCGCCGCAAAGGGCACGGTCATCGAGGCGAGGCTCGACAAGGGCCGCGGCCCGATCATGACCGTCCTCGTGCAGAACGGCACCCTGAAGTCCGGCGACATCATCATCGCGGGCACGGCCGTCGGCCGCGTGCGCACCATGATCAACGACAAGGGGCAGCGCGTCACCGAGGCCGGCCCCTCCACCCCGGTGGAGATCTCGGGCCTGAGCGAAGTCCCGAGCGCGGGCGACGTGTTCAACGCCGTCTCCGACGAGCGCATGGCCAGAGAGCTGGCCGAGGAGCGCCGCGTCCAGCAGCAGAGCAGCACCCTCGGCACGGCCAAGAAGGTCAGCCTGGAGGATCTGTTCAGCCAGATCCAGGCCGGCGAGATGAAGACGCTCAACCTCATCGTCAAGGCCGACGTCCAGGGCTCCGCCGAGGCGGTCAAGAGCTCGCTGGAGAAGATCTCCAACGACGAGGTGCGCGTGAAGGTCATCCACAGCGCCGTCGGCGCCATCAACGAGAGCGACGTCATGCTGGCCGCGACCTCCGGCGCCATCATCGTGGGCTTCAACGTCCGTCCGGACGCCGCCGCCCGCGACAGCGCCGCGCGCAGCAAGGTGGATATGCGGATGTACCGCGTCATCTACGACTGCATCAACGAGATCGAGGCGGCCATGAAGGGCATGCTCGCGCCGAAGTTCCGCGAGGCCGTCATCGGCCACGCCGAGGTGCGCGAGACCTACAAGGTCTCCAAGGTCGGCACGGTCTGCGGCTGCTACTGCACCGACGGCAGGATCCAGCGCGGCTGCGAGGTGCGCGTGCTGCGCGACAACATCGTCATCCACGAGGGCCAGCTCGCTTCGCTGCGCCGCTTCAAGGACGACGTGAAGGAAGTCGCCAGCGGCTACGAGTGCGGCATGCAGGTGGAGAAGTTCAACGACATCAAGGTCGGCGACGTCATCGAGTGCTTCGTAATGGAAGAGATCAAGCAGTAATCGACAACAAACGCTACGGGCGCGCCTGACGCGCCCGTATTTCACAGGAGGGGAATTATATGCCTTCTCATAATCTGGAGAGGACCAACGACGATATCCAGCGCGTCCTGTCGGCGCATCTGCGCGAGATCAAGGACCCGCGCGTGCAGCAGGGCCTCATCAGCGTCACCCGCGTGGAGACGACGGGCGACCTGCGCTACGCCAAGGTCTGGCTGTCGGTGCTGGGGCTGGAGAACGAAAAGGAATTCAGGAAGGGCCTCAAGTCCGCCTCCGGCTGGCTGCGGCGGGAGCTCGCCAGCTCTCTGAGCCTGCGCTACACGCCGGAGCTGGTCTTCGAGCTGGACAGGAGCATCGAGTACGGCGCGCACATTAACCAGATGATCCGCGATCTGGACATCCGACCCGATGAGGACGAGACATGAACCTCAAGGATTGCGCGAGACTGCTCAGCGAGCGGGACGAGATCCTGCTCGTCACGCATAAAAACCCGGACGGGGACACGCTCTGCAGCGCGGCCGCGCTCTGCTCGGCGCTGCGCCGGAAAGGGAAGACCGCCTGGCTTTTCCCCAACGGCGAGACGACGCGGAAATATCTCCCCTATGTTGAGGCGTACTTCGCGCCGGAGGGCTTCGCGCCGAAGTTCACCGTGTCGGTGGACGTGGCGACGGAGGAGATGTTCGCCCACGGCTTCGAGGGGAAGGCCGAGCTGTGCATCGACCACCACCCCACGAACTCGCACTATGCGAAAAAGGAGCTCATCTGGAGCGACCGCGCCGCCTGCGGCGAGATCGTGCTGGAGCTCATCAAGGCGCTCGGCGGCAGGCCGACGAAGGAGGAGGCCGACCTTCTCTATATCGCTGTCACCACCGACTGCGGCTGCTTCCAGTACGCCAATACCAGCGCCCGCACGCTGCGCGCGGCGGCGGAGCTGCTGGAGCTTGGCGCGGACTACCGCGCGCTGAACCTGCGCTTTTTCCGCAAGATCTCCGGCGCGCGCATGAAGCTCGAGGGCATGATCTACAGCTCCATGGGCTTTTACCACGGCGGCCGGGTCACCGTGGCGACCGTCACGCGCGAGATGCTGCGCGAGGCGGGCGCGGTCGAGGACGATCTGGACGATCTGGCCAACCTCGCCAGCAAGGCCGAGGAGAGTGAGCTGAGCATCACCATCCGCGAGCGGGAGGACGGATCGAGCCGTGTGTCCGTGCGCTCCAACCCGACGATCAGCAGCAGCGAGCTCTGCGCCGTATTCGGCGGCGGCGGGCACGACATGGCCGCCGGCTGCACCATACAGGCGCCCCCGGAAAAGGCGAAGGAGATGCTCCTGGCCGTCGTGGACGAGCTGATGCGGGAGAAGTCATGAACGGGATATTGCTCGTCGACAAGCCCTCGGGCTGGACCAGCAGCGACGTGGTGGCCAAGCTCCGCGGCGCGCTGCACGAAAAGCGCATCGGCCATTCCGGGACGCTCGACCCGATGGCGACGGGGCTGCTCGTCGTCCTCGTCGGCCGCGCGACCCGCGCCGCGAGCTTTGCCGAGGCGCAGGACAAGCGCTATCTCGCCGGGCTGCGGCTCGGTCTGGTGACGGACACACAGGATGTGACCGGCACGGTATGTCAACATAATTCGGTTGACATAACAGAAAAAGAGCTCCGGGAGGTCCTGGAGCGCTTCACGGGCGAGATCGAGCAGATCCCGCCGATGTATTCGGCGATCAAGGTGAAGGGGCGGAAGCTCTATCAGATCGCCCGCCGCGGCGGCGAGGTGGAGCGCGCGCCGCGCCCGGTCACGATCTTTTCGCTCGCGCTCGTCGGGCGCGAGGGGGAGGACTGGCTGCTGGACGTCCGCTGCTCCAAGGGCACCTACGTCCGCACGCTCTGCCACGATATCGGGGCGGCGCTCGGCTGCGGCGGCTGCATGAGCTCGCTGCGGAGGCTCGCGGCGGGGGACTATTCCGTGGAGCGGGCGCACCCGCTGACGGAGATCCTCGCGGCGGCGGACGACGGACGGGCGGAGAGCCTTCTGCTCCCGCTTGACGGGCTTTTCGCGGCGTATCCCGCGCTGACCGCGGACGCGGAGGCCGAGCGGCGCATCCGCTGCGGCAATCCGGCCGCGGTCCCCGCCGGGGACGGGACCTATCGCGTCTATGCGCAAAACGGGGCTTTTCTCGCCCTCTGCCGCGTCGAACAGGGCGCGCTGAACACGATAAAGAGCTTTTTTGAGGTATAAACAGACATGGCAGAGATCAAACGCGCGATCGCGCTCGGCTTTTTCGACGGTGTGCACATCGGCCACGCGGCGCTGCTGAACAGGACGAAGGAGCGCGCCGCGGAGCGGGGCCTCCTGCCCTCGGTGCTGAGCTTTGACGTGCACCCGGACGATCTGGTCTTCGGCGGACAGGTGGAGCTCATCAACAGCGCCCTCGGGCGGGAGGATGTGATCCGCCGCTGCTTCGGGATCGACAACGTCGTCTTCATCCACTTCAACCAGCGCGTCATGCACATGTCCTGGCAGGACTTTGCCGACTCCGTGATCGAGGAGCTGCACGCGGCCTGGATGGTCGTCGGCCACGACTTCCGCTTCGGCTACCGGGGCGAGGGCACGGCGGAAAAGCTGCGCGAGTACTGCGCCGAACGCGGCGTTGGCTGCGACGTCATCCCGGCCGTCAGGCTCGGCGGCGAGATCGTCAGCTCCACGCGCATCCGGGAGCTTTTGAAGGCGGGCGAGATCGAGGAGGCCAACCGCTGGCTGGGCCATCCGCATTTTCTCACGGACACTGTGCATTCCGGTTATCACCTCGGCACGAAGCTCGGCACGCCCACGATCAACATGAGCTTTCCCACCGGCGTGCTGGTGCCGCGCCGCGGCGTCTACGCGGCGAAGGTCTATCTCGCCGGGGAGACGGAGGGATATGTCGCCGTCACGAACGTCGGCGTGCGCCCGACGGTCAGCGACGAGGGCCGCGTGAGCGTGGAGAGCCATCTGCTGGACTATGCCGGGGATCTCTACGGCCGCCAGGCGCGGGTGGAGTTCTACGCCTTCCTGCGCGACGAGCAGAGATTTGCCGATTTCGCGGAGCTGTCCGAGCAGATCCGCCGCGATATGGAGACCGCCAGAGCGTATTTCAACGAAGAAAAGGCTGACTCAACCGCCGGTTGAGTCAGCCTTTTTGTGTATTCAACGGATGGTTTATTGGCAATTTCTGCGTTTTTTGCTACGCTTTTGCCAGAAAAACGAAAGGAGGCTTTGCCATGAACGAGAGCATGGGAAGCATCATCGCGCGGCTGCGCAGGGAAAAAGGACTGACGCAGGAGCAGCTGGCAAACGAGCTCGGCATTTCCTATCAGGCGGTCAGCAAGTGGGAAAACGAGCTCTCGAGCCCGGACATTTCCGCGCTGCCGCTGCTGGCGGATATCTTCGGCGTGAGCGTGGACGCGCTTTTCGGCCGCGAGACGGCGGAAAAGGAAACGGCGCTCGCCGTGCCGGAGCCGGAAGTGAAAGAGGAGACGAGCTGGGATCCTTCGTCGCCGGTCGTTCACGGCCTGCCCTGGCCGGACGACGAGGACACGCTGCACGTCGTGCTCTATGCCGGACACCGGCTGATCGGCCGCAGCGGAGGAGAGCATATCTTTTCCAAAAAGCAGGTGAGCTTCCAGTATGAGGGCCCCGCGCTCAACATCGAGAGCGACTTTTCCGTGACGGTGGAGGGCAATGTGGACGGCGGCGTGACCGCCGGAGGCGACGTGCAGTGCGACATGGTCGGCGGCGACGTGAGCGCGCAGGGCGACGTCACCTGCGATACCGTGGGCGGCGGCGTCAGCGCGGGTGGCGACGTCACCTGCGACACGGTCAGCGGCTCGGTCGAAGCGGGCGGCGACGTGACGAGTGACGATGTGTACGGCAACGTCAGCGCCGGCGGCGACGTCACCTGCGAGAACGTGACCGGCAGCGTCAGCGCAGGCGGCGACATAAGCTGCGGCGATGTGAGCGGCAGCGCGATCGGCGCGGGGGACGTCAAGAGCGGCAAGGGCTTCTCCTTCCGGTTCAAGCTCTGACGCAGGCAAAAGAGAGCAAAAAACCTCAGGCTTCGTTAAGCCTGAGGTTTTTCGTTCTTTCCGGCGGGGCGGTTTTTCCGCGCGGTATGGCCGCGGCCGCGGCGGCGGACCTGTGTGGACTTGGCGCGGTAATATTCCCGCATCTCCTCGTCGGCCTCGTACACGAGCTTGTTGACGCCCCAGTCCTCCGTGTCTCCGCGGCGGCGGAAGCGCACGCGCATGAGGAAGCTGCCGTGCTCCGGGCAGGTGAAGAGGTTCATGTAGCGCTGATCGCCCTGGTTGACCCACTTGACCCCCTCCAGCGGCTTGCCGCAGACCGGGCAGAAAAACTGCGCGAGCCGTTCGTCGGCGAAGGCCGCCGCCTTGGAGGCGAAGCCCTCGTAGCTCTCGTGCTGCAGGGTATCCGGCTCCTCGGGGCGCTCGGCCGGGTCTTTATAATTCGGGCTGCGGCTGGCGAGGATGCGGCCGGCGTCGTCGTAGCGGCGCAGGCCCTCGTCCATGTCGAGCTTCGTGCTCACGAGCGCGGTGTTGTAGGCGTCGCCCAGCGCGTCGTGCGCCACGCGCGTCTGCTCGATGCCGAAATGCTCCATCGCGCTGGCGAGCGACTTCTGGTTCTTGTCCAGACCCGTCTGCACGTTGTAGATGAGCTGGAGATTGATCCAGCCGGAGATCCAGTCCCAGTCCAGATCGTGGATGATGATGTTCTGCTCGAGGATGCCCTGATCGTCGCAGCCCCAGGTGATGAAGGTCACGTCGTCCCCGCACCAGGCGCGGAACTGCTCCAGCGCATCGGGGAAGGGGACGCCGCGGTTGAGGCGTTCCTTGTCGAAGCCGGTGATCTTCTTGACCTTGTAGTGCATGCGGCGGAAATAAACGGGCTTGACGTCTATGGTGAACTCTTCGCCGAGGCTCATGTCCTCGTTGAGCTTGACCGCGCCGATCTCGATGATCTCCCCGCGCAGATGGATGGGGAGCTTGTTGAATACGGAGGATTTGGAGCTCATCGCCTGATTCCACTCCAGATCCACCACGACATATCGCATAGAAACAAATCCTTCTAAATAAAATTACAAGAATGCATTATACCCTACTTATCTGCTTTTGACAAGACGGCAAAAAGCTGATATAAATATGTCAAATGAGGTGATACCATTGCGGGGAATGACGATAGAACGCGCCGCCCGGCTCTGCGGCGGCCGGATCGCCGGGGCCTGCGAGCCCGAAACGGAGCTCGGCGCCATCGTGATCGACAGCCGCGCCGTGCGGCCCGGCGACCTGTTCGCGGCCTACAAGGGCGAGCGGGCGGACGGACACGACTATATCGCCGCGGCCTTCGGCCGGGGAGCCGCGTGCTGCCTGGCCGAGCGCGTGCCGGAGGGCGAAACGCGCCCGCTGCTGCTTGTCGAAAGCGTGCAGGCGGCGGTGGAGGCCATCGCCGCGGGCTACCGCGAGACGCTGAGCCTCCCGGTCGTCGGCATCACCGGCAGCGTGGGGAAGACCTCCGCCAAGGAGATGATCGCCTCCGTGCTCTCGCAGCGGCTCAGGGTCCTGAAGACCGAGGCCAACCTCAACAATCACATCGGCGTGCCGATGACGATCTCCCGCATCGCGCCGGAGCACGAGGCCGCCGTTGTCGAGATGGGCATTTCCGGTTTCGGGGAGATGACGCGTCTGACGCAGATCGCGCGGCCGGATATCGCGGTCTTCACCGTGATCGGCCACGCGCATCTGGAGTATTTGCACGACCTGGACGGCGTGCTGCGCGCCAAAACGGAGATGCTCGACGGCATGGCGGCGGACGCGCCGGCGCTCGTCAACGGCGACGACGAGAAGCTGCGCGGCCTCGTGTGCCGCCAGAAAAAGCTCTGCTTCGGCCTCGGAGAGAACAACGACCTGCGCGCCGAAAACGTGCGCGCGCTGCCGGACGGCGGCACGGCCTGCGAGCTTGCGGGCCTCGGCCGCCGCATCGCCGTGACCATCCCGGCCTTCGGCCGCCACCTGCTCTACGCGGCGCTCGAGGGGGCGCTGGTCGGCATCCTGCTGGGCCTGAGCGACGAGGAGATCGCCGCCGGCGTCGCGGCCTTCGAGGTCGTCGGTCGCCGCGGCGCAGTGACGGATACGGATTATGTAACCCTTATCGACGACTGCTACAACGCCAATCCCGACTCCTGCCGCAGTGCGATCGACTCGCTTCTGGCGCTGCCGGGGCGGCACGTCTGCATCCTCGGCGATATGCTCGAGCTCGGGCCGGAGAGCGCGCGGATGCATTATGAGCTGGGGCGCTACGCCGCTGAACGCGGCGCGGAGCTCGTGCTGACGACCGGCGAGCTCTCGGCCGAGACCGCCCGCGGCGCGGGGGAACGGTCAATACATTATGTAAACCGAGACGCGCTGATCGGGGCGCTGCCCGCCGTGCTGCGGCGGGGCGACGCCGTGCTCGTCAAGGCCTCGCACGGAGCGCGCTTCGACGCGATCAGCGAGGCGATCAAGGAGCTGCGCGGATGAAAGACGGCTTTCTCTTTTTCGACCTGGACAACACGATCCTGGACTTTTCCATGGCCGAGCGGGTCGCGCTCTCGCGCACGCTGCGCGAACGGGGCGTGGAGCCCACGCCGGAGCGGCTCGCGCGCTATTCGGTCATCAACATCCAGTGGTGGGAAGGACTTGAGGAAGGACGGCTGACGCGCGAGCAGGTGCTCGTCGGGCGCTTCGAGGCCTTCTTCCGGGAGCTCGGCGTCGCGCTCGACGGCGCGGAGACCAACGCGCGCTATGAGGGCCTGCTGCACGAAGGCCACTGGTTCATGCCCGGCGCGGAGGAGCTGCTGCGCTCCCTGCAGGGGCGGCACAGGGTCTTCCTTGTCACCAACGGCATCGCCTCGGTGCAGTACAGCCGTCTTGCGAGCGCCGGAGTCACGGACTGCTTCGAGCGGATCTTCATCTCCGAGGAGATCGGCAGCGAAAAGCCGGGCCGGGCCTTTTTCGAGAAATGCTTCGCCGCCGTTCCGGGCTTTGCGCCGGAGCGGGCGCTGATCGTGGGCGACAGTCTGACCTCGGACATCCGCGGCGGGATCAACGCCGGGATCAAAAGCTGCTGGTTCAATCCCCGGGCGCTGCCCGGCCGGCCGGACATCGTGCCGGACTACGAGATCCGGGCGCTGAGCGAGCTGCCGGCACTGATCGAGACAATGTAAAAAATGTCATTGCGAGGAGGGCGCGAGCCCGACGCGGCAATCCGTTCTCCTTTGAAAAGAATATGGGAAAAATACGGATTCCGAGCAAAAAGAGCTGCCTTTCGGCAGCTCTTTTTGCTCGGAATGACAGACGGATCAGAAGCCGAAGACCTTGCTGCGGTCGATGTCCTTGAGGGTCGCCGCGCCGCACATTGTCATGGTGCTCTTGAGCTCGCCGGTGATCTTGTCGAGGTAGACCTTGAAGCCCTCGGCGCCGCCGCCGTAGATCATGTTGAGGATCGGACGGCCGATCAGCACCGCGTCGGCGCCCAGCGCGACGGCGCGGAACACGTCCACGCCGGAGCGGATGCCGCCGTCGACGAAGATGGTCAGCTTGCCCTTGACCGCGTCCGCGATGGCGGGGAGCACCTCGGCCGTGGCGGGGGTGCCGCCCTGCACGCGCCCGCCGTGGTTGGAGACGACGATCGCGGCGGCGCCGGCCTCGGCGGCCTTGAGCGCGCCGGCCGGGGTCATGATGCCCTTGATGATGAAGGGCCGGTCGGCATAGTCGATCAGTTCGCGCATCTCCTCGACGGACTTGCTGCCCGCGTTGGGGTTCATGGCCTTGAGGAAGGGCAGGCCCGCGCCGTCGACGTCCATGGCGACCGCGAAGATGTTGTTGGCGCTGACCCAGTCGAGCTTGGCGAACACGGCCTCCTTGTTCCAGGGCTTGATGGTCGGGATGCCGACGCCGCCGGCCTTGGCCATCTCGCGCACGGCTGCGATCATGATCTCAGGGTCGACGCCGTCGCCGGTCAGGGCGGCCACGCCGTAATCCGCGGCGGCCTTGATGAGGATCTCGTTGTAGGCCTGATCCTTGTACTTGGGACCGTAGTGCATCGGCAGCGCGCCGATGGGCGCGGCAAAGATGGGCGCGCTGAAGTGCCTGCCCGCGAAGTCGAAGCCGATATCCGGCTCGACGTTGGGGCAGAGCGTGTCCATGTTCACACAGATCTCCTGCCACTTTTCATAGTTGCGCGCGGCGACGTTGCCGGGGACCTTGCTGCCGGGGCCGGGCATGGCGTTGCCGCAGGCGCGGCCGTTGCAGACGGGGCAGTTTTTGCAGTAGGGGCCGACCTGACCGTTGGCAAGGTCGTGGATCTCCTGATAGGTCATGAATATCTCTCCTTTTTATTATGACGGGCGTTTTTTACTTCTTCTGCGTCCATTATCGCCCATGCGGTGCATAAAGTCAATTCCGAATTGGAGGAACGCGGCGTTTGCTTCGCCCGCGCCGATCGCGCACAGGCGGCGGCCATTTTCACCGTAGGGGCGAGCTGCGCTCGCCCGCGGACATGGTGCAGACCTGTCGGGCGAGCGCAGCTCGCCCCTACGCGTCCGCCGGGCTGCGTACCCCCGTGCCGTCGAAGGCCGGGATCATCTCGTCTGTCGCGGCCTCCGGCTCCTGCCAGTACCCGTCCAGCCCGCTCCTGGCGAAGTAGTCGCGGAGCAGCTCGTTTTCCTCCGCGCTCACGCGCCGCCGCAGGGCGGGGAAGCGGTCGAGCCCCGGCATCGGCGTGTACTGGCTCATGAGGGAAAACAGGACGGACCCCTCGGGAAAGTCCTCGGCCGCGAAGTCGATCGCGTCCATCGCGCCCAGCTCCTCGCCCGGCAGGATCAGATGCCGGATCAGCACGCCGGAGCGCAGCAGCCCCTCGCCGTCCATGACGTACGGCCCGGTCTGGCGGAACATCTCCCGGATCGCGGCGCGCGCGGTCTCGGGGTAGTCCGGGGCGGCGGAATAACGCCGCGCGGTCTCGCTCTTGCTGTATTTGTAGTCCGGCAGCCAGATCTGCACCAGCCCCTCGAGACGGCGCAGGCTCTCGACGCTCTCATAGCCGGAGCTGTTCCAGACCACGGGGACGCCGAGCTCGAGCCCGTCGAGCGCCTCGGCGATCGCGCGCACGAAATGGCCGCCGGTGACGAGGTTGATGTTGTGAACGCCCCGGTCGCGCAGCCGCAGGAAGCAGTCGCGCAGCTGCGGCACCGTGAGCGTCTCGCCCGCGCAGCCGCGGCTGATCTCCCGGTTCTGGCAGAAGACGCAGCGCAGGCTGCAGCCCGTGAAGAACACCGCGCCGGAGCCGCGCGTCCCCGTCAGACAGGGCTCCTCGCCGAAATGCGGCGCGGCTCTCGCCACGCGGGGCAGGGCGGGGCTCAGGCATACGCCGCCCGCTTTCGTATCCGTCCGCAGGGCACCGCAGCGCCGCGGACAGTCGTTGCAAACATATTCCATAAATGCCTTTTCCCGTCAAAAATGCCAATCGGCAAAATGCCATAAAAACGCTGTGCTGACAGGAGCAATTATAGCCCCGTTTTGTCTATTATGCAAGAATTCATAAAATCCGAAAAAAAGTACATGATTTTTTCCGTTTTTGTGCTAATATGGATTTGAACCGGAGAAACTAATGCACAGTAGGGGAGTGGACGGATGCTCGATATCGTTCTCGTCGAACCGGAGATCCCGCACAACACCGGCGCCGTCGCGCGCACCTGCGCGGTCACCGGGGCGCGGCTGCATCTCGTCAAGCCTCTCGGCTTCGATATCTCCGATAAAGCGGTCAAGCGCTGTGGCCTGGACTACTGGCATCTCGTCGATCTGCACGTCTACGAAGACCTTGACGAGTACTTCGCCGTCAACGGCGACGCGGGGCTGTGGCTCGCGACGACCAAGGCCCCGCGCGCCTATCCGGAGGCCGATCTGAGCGGCGACGTGACGCTGATGTTCGGCAAGGAGACCGCCGGGCTCCCGGCATGGCTGCGGGAAAAATACCGTGACCGCTGTATCCGTATCCCGATGAGGGACGAGGCGCGCAGCCTCAACCTCTCCAACTCCGTCGCCATCCTCGCCTACGAGGCGCTGCGCCAGCAGGACTTCCCGGGGCTGACCGGCGCCGGCAGCATGGCAGAATAACGTTGCGAATCCTTTGATTTTATATATTAGGAGGCATCCACATGAACTACAGCAAGAAAACCGTGTACGACGCCGACGTAAAAGGCAAGAAGGTCCTGCTGCGCTGCGACTTCAACGTGCCGCAGGATAAGAAGACCGGCGAGATCACCAGCGACAAGCGCATCGTCGCCGCTCTCCCCACCATCCGCTACCTGCTCGAGCAGGGCGCGGCCGTGATCGCCTGCTCCCACCTGGGCAAGCCCGTGGCCACCTTCGACAGCTATGTGAAAAAGCAGGTCGAGAAGGGAAAGGCCGCCGAGGACGTCACCCGTGAGGACTGGGAGAAGTCCCTGCGCAAGCTGACGCTCGCGCCTGTTGCCAAGCGTCTGAGCGAGCTGCTCGATATGGACGTGATCTTCGCGTCCGACACCATCGGGGAGGACGCCAGAGCCAAGGCCGCCGCGCTGCAGCCCGGCCAGCTCCTGCTCCTCGAAAACCTCCGCTTCGCCAAGGGCGAGACCAAGAACGACCCCGCCTTCGCCAAGGCTCTGGCCGACATGGCCGAGGTCTATGTATCCGACGCCTTCGGCACCGTGCACCGCGCGCACGCCTCCACCGCGGGCGTGGCCGACTATCTGCCCGCCTACTCCGGCCTGCTCGTCGACAAGGAGCTGAGCATCATGGGCAAGGCGCTGGACGATCCGAAGCGTCCCTTCGTGGCCGTGCTCGGCGGCGCCAAGGTCTCCGACAAGATCGCCGTCATCAACAACCTCCTCGAGAAGGCCGACACCATCATCATCGGCGGCGGCATGGCCTACACCTTCAAGAAGGCCCAGGGCTTCGAGATCGGCAAGTCCCTGCTGGAAGCCGACCGTCTCGACTACGCGAAGGAAATGATCGCCAAGGCCGAGGCGCGCGGCGTGAAGTTCCTCCTGCCGGTGGACAATCTCTGCGCGGCGGAGTTCTCCGCGGACGCCGAGCCCATCCTCGTCGAGGGCGACATCCCCGAGGACCTCATGGGCATGGACATCGGCCCCAGGACCGTGGAGCTCTTCGGCGAGGCCGTCAAGGGCGCGGGTACCATCGTCTGGAACGGACCGATGGGCGTCTTTGAGTTCGACAAGTTTGCCGGCGGCACCAAGGCCATGGCCAAGGCCCTGGCCGAGAGCGGCGCCATCACCATCGTCGGCGGCGGCGACAGCGCGGCCGCGGTCGAGAAGCTCGGCTTTGCCGACAAGATCACCCACATCTCCACCGGCGGCGGCGCGTCTCTCGAGTTCCTCGAGGGCAAGGAGCTGCCCGGCGTGGCCTGCCTGCTGGACAAGTAATCACATATAAAGGAGTTACGATATATGAACAGAAAGTACCGCAAGACCGTTATCGCGGGCAACTGGAAGATGAACATGCTCGCCTCCGAGGTCAAGCCCTTCATCGAGCAGCTCAAGGCCGAGCTCCCCAAGACCCGCGCCTGCGAGGTCGTGCTCTGCACGCCCGCCGTGATGATCCCCGCCATGATCAAGGCCGGCAAGGAAGCCAAGGTCGCCGCCGGCGGCCAGGACGTGTCCAAGTTCGAAAAGGGCGCGTACACCGGCGAGATCTCCGCCAGCCAGCTGGCCGACATCGGCGCCAAGTACTGCATCGTCGGCCACTCCGAGCGCCGTCAGTACCACGGCGAGGACGACATGCTCGTCAACGCCAAGGCCCGCGCGCTGCTGGCCAAGGGCATCCAGCCCATCATCTGCGTGGGCGAGAGCCTGGAGCAGCGCGAGGCCGACCTGACCATGGAATACGTGGCCTATCAGGTCAAGGCCGCCCTCTCCGGCATCGACGCCGCGCAGCTGCGCAAGTGCGTCATCGCCTATGAGCCCATCTGGGCCATCGGCACCGGCAAGACCGCCACGAGCGCGCAAGCCCAGGAGGTCTGCGAGGGCATCCGCGCCGTCATCCGCAAGCTCTACGGCGCCCGTCCCGCTCGCGCCGTCAGCATCCTCTACGGCGGCAGCATGAACGCCAAGAACGCCGCGGAGCTGCTCGCGCAGCCCGACATCGACGGCGGCCTCATCGGCGGCGCTTCCCTCAAGCCCGTGGATTTCGCGGCCATCGTCGCGGCCTCCAATCAAGAGTAATGTGTGATGCGATGGAGCGGCACAGCCCGCTCCATCGTTGTCCGAAGGAGAAGAAACATGAGCAAGAAAGCAGTTCTTGTGATCCTTGACGGCTTCGGCATCGCGCCGCCCACCGCGGGCAACGCCATCGCGCAGGCGAAGAAGCCCAATCTGGACAAACTCTTTGCCGAGTATCCGCACACGCAGCTGCAGGCCTCCGGGCTGGACGTCGGTCTGCCGGAGGGCCAGATGGGCAACTCCGAGGTCGGCCACACCAACATCGGCGCCGGGCGCGTCGTGTTCCAGATCCTGCCGAAGATGAGTCAGGAGATCCGCAGCGGCAAATTCTTTGAAAACAAGGTCTACATCAAGGCCATGGAGGACGCGAAGGCGGCCGGCAAGCCTCTGCACATCATGGGCCTTCTGTCCGACGGCGGCGTGCACAGCCACATCGAGCACATCTTCGGCATCCTCGACATGGCCAAGCGCCGCGGCCTGGAAAAGGTTTACGTCCACTGCTTCCTCGACGGGCGCGACGTGCCGCCCACGAGCGGCGCGGGCTTCGTCAAGGCGCTCGACGCCAAGTGCCGCGAGCTCGGCAACGCGCGCATCGCCACGGTGCAGGGCCGCTTCTGGGGCATGGACCGCGACAAGCGCTGGGACCGTGTGGAGGCCGGCTACAACGCCATCGTCTGCGGCGAGGGCGTTCTGGACGGCGACGCCGTCCACGCGGTGGAGGCGAGCTACGCCGAGGGCGTGACGGACGAATTCGTCAAGCCCGTGGTCGTCTGCCCCGAGGGCGCGATCAACGAGGGCGACAGCGTGATCTTCATGAACTTCCGCCCCGACCGCGCCCGCGAGATGACCTGGGCGCTGAACCTCCCGGACTTCGACGGCTTTGCCCGGAAGAAGACCGTTTTCCCGCTCAGCTACGTCTGCACGGCGCAGTATGACGAGACGCTCACCCTGCCGATCGCCTACCCGCCCGAGGAGCTGGTCAACACGCTGGGCGACTTCGTCAGCGCGCATGGCCTGCGGCAGTTCCGCGTGGCCGAGACCGAAAAGTACGCGCACGTCACCTTCTTCTTCAACGGCGGCGTGGAAAAGCAGTTCGAGGGCGAGGACCGCTGCCTCGTGCCCTCCCCGAAGGAATTCCCGACCTATGACCTCGTGCCGCAGATGAGCGCGGCCAAGGTGGCCGACAAGCTGATCGAGGCCATCGCATCCGACGAGTACGCGGTCGTCATCTGCAACTTCGCCAACTGCGACATGGTCGGTCACACCGGCGTGATGGAGGCCGCCGTGGCCGCCGTCGAGGCGGTGGACGCCGCCGTCGGCCGCGTGCTCGACGAGATCGCAAAGCACCCGGACACGGTGCTGCTGCTCACGGCCGACCACGGCAACGCCGACGTGATGTTCGACGAAAACGGCAAGGTCAACACCGCGCATACCACAAACCCGGTGCCCTTCCTCGTACGCGAGAAGGGCGTGGAGCTGCGTCCCGGCCGGCTCGCGGATATCGCGCCGACGATCCTGCGCGTGCTCGATCTGGAGCAGCCCGCGGAGATGACGGGCAAGAGCCTGATCGTCTGAGAAAACAAGAGAAAAACGCGTCGAAGATCGAGGACTCTTTCGGGTCCTCGATCTCTTTTTGTCCTTCCCGCCGGCAGAAAAAGCGATAACTGACGACATAAAGATTATGTAACCGACATTATTTGTCACCATTCGACAGCCAAAACCGACAATTCTTTGGGCAATTATCCCAAAAAACAGGATTGGTTTTAGAGTATTTTGACAAAACAACACAAAAAGTAAAATTTTTGTTACAAAACTACTTGACATAATCGCGGAATGGCGTTACTATTTCGTTACAATTATGTTACCCAATTAACCGCTGATCGTTTTGAGATAAAAAGGGGAGGACAAAACCATGAAGCTCAAGAAAGTCGTCGTATCCATTTTGCTGCTCACGCTGCTGCTCAGCGTGTTCCTTTCTGTCGGTGTGACGGCTATGGCTGAGGATGCTCCGCAGGAGGCTACGCTGGCCTACAGCAGCTATGAGCCCGAGACGAACGAGGAGGCCGTGCAGAACCGCATCGGGATATGGGTCGTCGCCGGCTGCACCGTAATGCTGGCCATTTGCGGCGTTCTGTCGATCAACTGCCAGAAGATCTACGACAGCGAAAAGTAAAAGGAAAAGCGCTCACTCGCTCCCAGCCCCGTTCCGCCTGTGCGGAACGGGGTTTTGTTTTTGCTTTTCATAAAAAATGCTTAAAACTTTCGTATTATCTTGCTTTTTGACAAAAGCTCGTTTACAATACCATCTTGGAGAATCTTGTAAAAGGAGCGATCCCGATGAGCGAGACCTATAAGAGAAAACGCGGCGACCGCCGCGACGGCCGCTGGTGCAAGGACGTGCCCGGCCTTCAGGTCGTTATGGCCAATCTCCTGCCCAACCGCACCGACTGCGAATGCTACCTGGCCGACAAGATCGACGCCACCGAGCTGGTGAAGTATCTTGAAAAGAAAAACGCCGAGCATCCTGAATATAAAACGACGGTCTTCCACGCTCTGGTCACCGCCGCGGCGCGCATGGTGCGCGAACGCCCGAAGATGAACCGCTTCATCCAGGGCAGGCGCTTTTACGAGCGCTTTGAGATCAGCCTGAGCTTCGTCGTCAAGCGCCGCTTCGCGGACAACGCCGAGGAATCGCTCATGGTTCTGGTCCCGAAGGACGAGGATACGCTGGATTCCATCAGCCGCAAGATCGTCGGAGAGGTGCGGGAGACCCGCAAGAGCGAAAGCGCCACGGGCGGCATCGACGAGACCATCAACAAGTTCGCGGCTCTGCCGCGGCCGATCCTGATGTTCGCGGTGCGCGTCATCCGCTGGCTGGACTTCTGGGGCGTCAACCCCAAAGCGCTCACCGAGGGCGATCCAAACTACACCACGATGTTCTTCACGAACCTCGGCAGCATCCGCTGCCCCTCCGTCTACCACCATCTCAACAACTACGGGACCAACAGCTGCATGGTCGCGGTCGGCACGCTGCACAAGGAAGAGCTCGTGATGCCCGACGGGCACAAGGAGATCCGCGACGTGATCGACTACGGCGCGACGCTCGACGAGCGCATCGCCGACGGCTTTTACTTCGCGCGCAGCCTGAAGCTCGTCAAGTACGTCTTCGCGCACCCCGAACTGCTGGATCAGCCGCTCGGCGAGCCCAGCGGCTTCGATTACGAGACCAATAAGATTTAAAATGCAGAGGAAACGGGAAATGGGAGCTATCACCGCCAAAATGCCATGGGCCAACTCCGTAGGAGACGTGCCGCTCTATCTGGATTACTACGAGGGGACGATGTTCGACAAGGTCGCGCAGATCGCCGAGCAGTACCCCAACAACGTCGCGTTCGACTTCATGGGCAAATCCACCACCTATAAGCAGATGGTGCACGAGATCGAGCGCTGCGCCAAGGCGCTCAGGACCATCGGCGTACGCGAGAACGACAAGGTCACCATCGCCATGCCGAACTGCCCGCAGGCCATCTACATGTTCTACGCGGTCAACCTCGTCGGCGCGATCGCCAACATGATCCATCCGCTCTCGGCAGAGAAGGAGATCGAATTCTACCTCAACGAGTCCGAATCCGTCACGGCCATCACGCTGGACCAGTTTTACCACAAGTTTGAATCCATCCGCGCCAACACCGGCGTGGTGAACATCATCATCGCCTCGGTGAAAGACGCGCTCTCCAAGCCCGTGCGCGCCGGCTACATGCTCACCGAGGGACGCAAGATCAAGAAGATCCCGAAGGACGCCCCCGTCATCCGCTGGAACGAGTTCATGCGCCTGTCCAAGGCCTGCTTCTACAACTACAAGGTCAAGCGGCAGTCGGACGATCCCGCCGTCATCCTTTACTCCGGCGGCACGACCGGCACCACCAAGGGCATCGTGCTGACCAACAAGAACTTCAACGCCCTCGGTCAGCAGGTGGGCGCGGCCAACCCCATGTTCCGCCCGGGCGACAAGATGCTCGCCGCCATGCCGATCTTCCACGGCTTCGGCCTCGGCGTGTGCATCCATACCATGCTCTCGCTGGGCGGGCGCTGCATCCTCATCCCGCGCTTCACCGCCAAGAGCTACGCCAAGCAGATCGTCAAATACCGCTGCAACTTCATCGCGGGCGTCCCCACGCTCTATGAGGCGCTGCTGCGTCTGCCGAGCATGGAGGGAGCCGATCTGAGCTGTCTCAAGGGCGTTTTCTCCGGCGGCGACAGCCTGTCCATCGAGCTCAAGAAGAAGTTCGACAAATTCCTGTACGACCACAAGGCCGTCGTGCAGGTGCGCGAGGGATACGGCACCACCGAGACCGTCACGGCCTGCTGCCTGACGCCGGTGAACTACTTCAAGGAGGGCAGCATCGGCGTGCCCCTCCCGGACATCTACATCAAGATCGTCGAGCCCGGCACGGACAGGGAGTTGCCCTACGGCGAGGAGGGCGAGATCCTGCTCGCGGGCCCCACAGTGATGAAGGAGTACATGAAGCACCCCGAGGAGACGGCGCAGACCCTGCGCCGTCACGCCGACGGGCTCACCTGGGTCTACACCGGCGACCTCGGCACGATGGACGACGAGGGCTTCGTCTATTTCAAGGGCCGCGCCAAGCGCATGATCATCTCCTCCGGCTACAACGTCTATCCCGCGCAGATCGAAAACATCCTCGACGCGCATGAGCTCGTGCAGATGAGCTGCGTGATCGGCGTGCCGGACGCCTACCGGATGCAGAAGGTCAAGGCCTTTGTCAAGCTCGTCCCCGGCACCCCGGCCAACGACGAGACAAAGGAGCTGCTGCTCGCGCACTGCCGCAAGTACATCGCCAAGTACGCCATGCCCTATGACATCGAGTTCAAGGATGACATGCCCAAGACGCTGGTGGGCAAAGTGGCCTACCGCGTGCTCGAAGAGGAAGAGCTGGCCAAGATCAAGGCCGCCGAAGAGGCCGGGCCCAAGACATAAACAAGCGCAGCGCCCGCCGGAACATCCGGCGGGCGCTCCCGTTTGCCGCCCTTTTCCCGCGAAAAAGTTTTTTGCAATTTAAATGGGAAAAGTATTGACTTTGCCGCCGCGCGGTGCTACAGTAGTCCCATCTTCCACGGAGGTCGAACCATGACGATGACCCGTTTCGTGTTTGCATACCGCTATTACCGCTATTTCAAGCTGAAATAGGGGTCGTTTGTGCTGCAAGCAGGGGTCGCTGGAACGATAACGCCGAGCCGCACGGATGACCGTGCGGCTTTTGTTTTGCCGTGAAAGAATGTTTTTTTGGAGGAAACGAACATGAAAAAGATCATCGCCCTTCTCTGCGCCGTCCTCATGCTCCTCGCGCTGTGCGCCTGCGGACAGAGCGCCGCGCCCGCGAACGAAAAGGTCTTCACCGTCGGCGTCTGCCAACTCGTGCAGCATCCGGCGCTCGACGCCGCCACCCAGGGCTTTGTGGACACGCTCAAGGCCAAGCTCGGCGACAAGGTCGAGATCGTCGTCCAGAACGGCTCCGGCGATTCGACGACCTGCAACACCATCTGCGCCCAGTTCGTCTCGGATGAGGTCGACCTCATCATGGCCAACGCCACCCCCGCGCTGACCGCCGCACAGGGCGTTACCGCCGATATCCCCATCCTGGGCACCTCGATCACGACCTACGGGGCCGCCTTCGGCATCGACGACTGGGACAGCCGCAGCATCGCGCTGAACGTCTCCGGCACCTCCGACCTCGCCCCGCTCGACGGTCAGGCCGAGATGCTCCATGACTTCTTCCCGGACGCGAAGAACGTCGGCATCCTCTTCTGCAGCGGCGAGCCCAACTCCAAGTACCAGGTCGAGACGATCACCCCGCTGCTCGAGGCCTTCGGCTACAAGGTGACGGTCTATGCCTTCGCCGACTCCAACGAGGTCACCCAGCAGGCGATCAGCGCCTGCGGTGAAAACGACGTGCTCTACATCCCGACCGACAACACCGCGGCCTCCTGCGCCGAGGCCATCAACAACGTGGCGCTGCCCGCGGGCGTGCCCATCATCGCGGGCGAAGAGGGCCTCTGCGCCGGCTGCGGCGTGGCTACGCTCTCCATCTCCTACTACGATATTGGCTGCGCCACCGCCGAGATGGCGTACAAGATCCTGGTCGAGGGCGCCGACGTCTCCAAGATGCCCATCGAGTACGCGCCCGAGTTCGTCAAGAAGTACAACGCCGATCTCTGCAGCGCGCTGAACATCGCGGTGCCCGAGGGCTACGTCGCCATCGAGGGCTGATCCCGGCGAATACGGGCCCCGGCCGCCTGAGCGGACGGGGCTGTGACGGAGGAACGATCTGTGTCTGCATATTTTGCATCCCTGAGCCTGCTCAAGCTCCTCAGAAGCTTGCCCGGCGGCGTGTCGCAGGGGCTGATCTGGGGGCTCATGGCGCTCGGGATCTACATCACCTTCCGGCTGCTGGACGTGGCCGACCTGACGGTGGACGGCTCCTTCACCCTGGGCGCCGCCGTGACCGCCATGCTGATCCTCGCGGGCTGGCCCGCCTGGGCGGCGCTGCTGATCGCGGTGCTGGCCGGCCTGCTGGCCGGCCTTGTCACGGGCCTTCTGCATACCAAGCTCGGCATCCCCGCCATCCTGGCCGGCATCCTCACGCAGCTGAGCCTGTACTCCATCAATCTGCGCATCATGGGTATGTCCGCCAACAAGGCGATCAGCGCGGATAAATACCGGCTGCTGCTCACCTCGCGCCACATCCCCGCCGCCATCCTGACGGGAGCCGCGATCGCTCTCGTGCTCGTCAGCGTCTTTTACTGGTATTTCGGCACCGAACAGGGCTCCGCCATCCGCGCCACCGGCAACAATCCGGCCATGAGCCGCGCGCTCGGCATCAACATCGACCGCATGAAGGTGCTGGGCCTCTCGCTCTCGAACGGCGTGGTCGCCCTCTCCGGCGGGCTGATGGCGCAGTATCAGGGCTTCGCGGACATCAACATGGGCCGCGGCGCGATCGTGATCGGTCTGGCTGCCGTCATCATCGGCGAGGTCATCGGCGACGCGCTGCTCGGCAAGCACCGGAACTTTTACGGCACGCTGAGCTTCACCGTGCTCGGCGGCGTGCTGTACTATCTCGTCATCGTCGTCGTGCTGTGGCTGAAACTCAACTCCAACGACCTCAAGCTCTTCACCGCGGTGGTCGTGGCGCTGTTCCTGGCCGCGCCCTATCTGCGCGGGCAGCGCAAAAGCTCCTTTGCCCGCTTCAAACGGAAGGGGGGCGACGGATGTGCTTGAGCTGCAGAACGTCTCCAAGACCTTCAATCCCGGCACCATCAACGAGAAGAAGGCTCTCTCCGGGCTGAGCCTGCACCTCGCGCCCGGCGACTTCGTCACCGTGATCGGCGGCAACGGGGCGGGCAAGTCCACGCTCCTCAACGCCATCGCGGGCGTCTGGCCCGTGGACGAGGGGCGCATCCTGCTCGACGGCACGGACATCACCGCGCTGCCGGAGCACAAGCGCGCCTATCTCATCGGCCGTGTGTTCCAGGATCCCATGATGGGCACCGCGCCCAACATGCAGCTCGAGGAAAACCTCGCGCTCGCCGCCCGCCGCGGCCAGCGGCGCGGCCTCAAATGGGGCGTGACCAGGCTGGAGCGCGAGGACTACCGGGAGCTGCTGAAAAACCTCGGCCTCGGCCTGGAGGATCGCATGACCGCGAAGGTCGGGCTGCTCTCCGGCGGGCAGCGGCAGGCGCTGACGCTGCTGATGGCTGCGCTGCGGCAGCCGAAGCTGCTGCTGCTCGACGAGCACACCGCCGCGCTCGACCCGGCCACGGCCGAGAAGGTGCTGGAGCTGTCGGACCGGATCGTGTCGGAGAACATGCTCACGACCATGATGATCACGCACAACATGACCGACGCGATCTGCCACGGCAACCGCCTCATCATGATGGACGAGGGGCGCATCATCCTCGACATCAGCGGCGAGGCCAAGCGGCGCCTGACCAAGCGCGAGCTGATCGACCGCTTCGCGCAGTCGGCCGGCTATCAGCTGGAGACCGACGCGACGCTTCTGACAAAGAATTGAACAGACAAGCGAAAGCCCTCGACCTGTTGCCGAGGGCTTTCTTCGCGTCACGCCGCCTCTCCGCGGCGAAGGCCGTGCATAAAACCGTTGAGCGCGGCGCTGTGGATGTCGCCGCCGATCACGCGGCGCCCGGAGACGTAGAGCACGGCGTACACCGTCTGGCCGTAGCCGGGATAGTTCGTCACCGTGTAGCAGTACTGCGTCACCTCCCGGCCCGTCCAGGGACTCAGATCGTAGCCCTGCCGCCGCTGCAGGGCGTTGTACTCCGCCATGACGCCCTCGCCGCAGTCCGGGATGAGCACGCTGCGCCGCTCCTCGCTGGCCGCGTCGATTTCCCAGCCGAGCCCGGCGAGGAAACGCAGCCGCCCTTCGGCCGTCGAAGCGTCACAATCCGCGGGAGGCAGCTGCAGCATCAGCGCAAACAGCGCCATGACGGTGGCCGCGGCGAGCAGCGCGGCGCGGAAAAGCACGCCGGTCCTCCGCTTTTTCATCTCATCACCTCGGCACATCGTATGCGCCTTTCGTGCGTTTTAGGATCGCAGGAAAGGGCCTGTGTATTCATTTTCGTCGTTCTGCCACTTCCCGGCAGGGCGGAAAGATTGTATAATCACAGTATCATGGCGAGGTGTCGCCGGAAGGACGGTGCGCGGCGATGGCGCTGATTCGGTTGGACAAATATCTCTGCGATCTGGGACTGGCCTCCCGCCGGGAGGTCAGGGCGCTGCTGCGCAGCGGGCGGGTCCTTGTGGACGGGCTGCCGCCCGTCGGGGCGGATCAGAAGCTCGATCCCGTCTCCGCCGAGGTCACGCTGGACGGGGAGGCGCTGCGCTACAGCCGCTTCCGCTATTTCATGATGGACAAGCCCGTCGGCTGTGTGACGGCCACGGAGGACCGGGAGCAGCGGACGGTGCTGGACCTTCTGCCCCCGGAGCTGCGCCGCCTCGGCCTCTTTCCGGTCGGGCGGCTCGACAAGGACACGAGCGGGCTGCTGCTCCTGACGAACGACGGGGACTTTGCCCATCGCGTGATTTCGCCCAAAAGCGAGGTCGAAAAACGCTATCATGCGAAGGTGAGCGGCGTCCCCGACGCGGCGGACGCGGCCGCCTTCCGGGAGGGGCTGACGCTCGCCGACGGGACGCGCTGTCTGCCCGCCGTGCTGGAATACGACGGCACCGAGGACTGCTTCGTGACACTCCGGGAGGGGAAATACCATCAGGTCAAGCGTATGCTGGCCGCCCGCGGCAAGCCTGTGCGGGAGCTCCGCCGCCTGTCGATCGGCGGTCTGACGCTGCCGCCCGGGATGCAGCCGGGCGAGCTCCGCGAGCTCACGGAGGCGGATTTGTGCACTCTGTTCATGGGCAGATAGCTGAAAAGATTTCCGCTTTTTTGGGCAAAATTGAGCGAAAGCGACACAAACTTAAAAAAATTCACAAAAAAACAACGCACTTTCTATTGAAAATCACAGTAAGATGCTGTATGATGGACAAAGATAAACTGCGTTTCTATGGCATTTTCGCCGGAAACGCACGGGAGGATACGATATGTCCAGTAGAATTTTCCAGAATGTGATCATTCAGATGAAAGATGCGGTGGACAGAGCGATCGGCGTGGTGGATGAGCAGGGCTACGTGGTGGCCGCCAGCGAGCTCGCCATGATCGGTTCGCGCCTGGATGATTTCCACGCGATCGAGCCGGAGAGCGCGGGGCGTCCCGTCACCAGCGACAAGCGGACCTACTGCCCGCTTTCGACCAGCGGGCTCAGCTTTGACTATACGGCCTTCGCGGACGGGACCGACGCCACGGCGCGCACGATCTGCGCGCTGGCCGCCGTCGCCTTCAACGAGGCCAAGGACAATTACGAGGAAAAGCACAACAAGGCTGCCTTCGTCAAGAACATCATCTCGGACAACATCCTCCCGGGCGACGTCTACATGCGCGCCAAGGAGCTGCACTTCGTCACGGACGAGACGCGCGTGGTGCTTCTGGTCCGCCAGGTGAACAATTCCGACGTGGCGGCGGTGGAGCTGCTGCAGCGCCTGTTCCCGGACAAGCAGAAGGATTTCGTCATCAACATCAACGAGTCCGACGTCGTCGTGGTCAAGTCCCTCTCCCCGGCGGACGAGGGCGAGGAGGCGCAGAAGGCCGCCCGCATGGTCGAGGCGGCGCTCCAGGAGGAGCTGGGGATCCGCTGCGTGATCGGCGTGAGCACGAACGCCAATCACATCCGGGAGCTGGCCGACCGCTACAAGGAGGCGCAGGTCGCCATCGACGTCGGCCGCGTCTTTGACAGCGAGAAGAGCATCATCCACTATGAGAGCCTGGGCCTCGGCCGCATCATCTACCAGCTGCCCACGACGCTCTGCGAGATGTTCCTCAACGAGGTCTTCAAGAAGAGCCCCATCGAAACGCTCGACGAGGACACGATCGAGACGATCAACCGCTTCTTCGAGAACAACCTCAACGTCTCGGAGACCTCCCGCAAGCTCTATGTGCATCGCAACACGCTGGTCTACCGCCTCGAAAAGATCAAGAAGATCACGGGGCTGGACCTGCGCGAGTTCGACCACGCCATCGTCTTCAAGGTGGCCATGATGGTCAAGCAGTATCTGGACTCTCTCAACAGCTCCAAGTATTGACGCCGCCGGCGGAAATGCTTTTGAACATACAGGACATACAGAGACCCGCAAAAACCCTTAGATTGGAGACATAACACCTATGGTTCAGATGAAAGACGTAAAGGTGGTCTACCGCAGCAGCGACATCGTCGCGCTCGACGGAGTCAGCCTGAACATCGACGAGGGCGAATTCGTCTTCCTCGTCGGGCCCTCCGGCTCGGGTAAGACCACGATCATGAAGCTCATCACCGGCGAGCTGCGCGCGGACGACGGCGAGATCACGGTCAACGATTACGACATGCGCCGCATCAAGCGCCGCAAGCTGCCGAAGATGCGCCGCTCGCTGGGCGTCGTGTTCCAGGACTACCGTCTGATCGAGAATATGAACGTGTATGACAACGTGGCTTTCGCCATGCGCGTCGTCGGCGCCTCCAACCGCGAGATCCGCCGCCGCGTTCCCTACGTGCTGGAACTGGTCGGCCTCGACGGGCGCGAGAAGCGTCTGCCGAAGGAGCTCTCCGGCGGCGAGCAGCAGCGCGTGGCCATCGCCCGCGCGCTGGCCAACAACCCGCGCATGATCGTAGCCGACGAGCCCACCGGCAACCTCGACCCGGTGCGCAGCCTCGAGCTGATGCTGCTGTTTGAGAAGATCAACGAGATGGGGACCACCATTCTGGTCGTCACCCACGAGAAGGAGCTGGTCAACGCCTTCGCCAAGCGCGTTATCACCATTGATAATGGCCGCGTGATCAGCGACGGAATGGACGGGTACTACAGCTATGAGATTGAATAGAATCGGTTATCTGATCCGCGAGGGCTTCCGGAGCATCGCCACGCACGGCTTCATGTCCTTCGCCTCGGTCACGATCATTATGGCCTGCCTCATCATCATGGGCAGCGTCTCGCTGCTGACGATCAACATCGACGCCGGCATCAAGAGCCTGGAGGACCAGAACGAGGTCGTCGCCTTCGTGGACGAGACCTATTCGGAGGAGCAGGCCCGCGCGCTCGAGCCCGCCATCGCCGCGGTCGACAATGTCAGCACCGTGGAGTTCGTGGACCGCGTCACCGCCATGGACAACTTCATGAGCAGCTACGACAAGTCTCTGATGGAGGGCATCGACGAGACGGTGTTCCGCCACCGCTTCGTCATCCAGCTGACGGACATCTCCCTCATGGCGCAGACCAAGGCCGCGCTGGAGTCCGTCGAGGGCATCATGAAGGTCAACGCCCATCTGGACTACGCCAAGAGCTTCGTGACCGTCCGCAACGTCGTGAGCGTGATCGCCCTGGCGCTGATCGCGATCCTCACCTTCATCTCGGTGTTCATCATGACGAACACCATCAAGCTCGCCACCTTCAACCGCCGGGAGGAGATCGCGATCATGAAGATGGTCGGCGCGAACAACAGCTTTATCCGCCTGCCCTTCGTGGTCGAGGGCCTCGTGCTCGGTATCCTGGGCGGCGGCCTCGGCTTCCTCGCGGAGCTGGGGATCTACCATCTGGTGACCGGCCGCGTCGTCGGCGGCATCACGGGCAGCTTCATCAACGTCGTCCCGCTCAGCACGGTGGCGATGCCGATGTTCGTCGCCTTTATGGGCATCGGCATCCTGGTCGGCGTGTTCGGCGGCGTCAACGCCATCCGCAACTACCTGAAGGTCTGACAGACCTTTTCCCGGTCCTCGTAAAGGAGGAAGCATGAACAACAAAAAGATCGCGTCTGTGATCGCGATCGTCCTGGCCGTCTTGATGGCGCTGATGCTGGTCGTCAGCGTGATTCCGGCGCGGGCCTTCGCGGTTTCACAGGCGGATATCGACGCGGTCCAGGCGCGCAAGAACGAGCTGGTCGCTCAGCAGGAGGCTACGCAGCAGCGGATCGACGAGCTGAAGGAGCAGCAGGCGAGCCTGATCGAGCAGAAGCAGGCGCTGGACGAGCGCAACACGCTGGCCATGGCTCAGATCGAGCTCGTGCGCGAGCAGGTCCAGCTCTACAGCCAGCTGATCCAGGAGAAGGAAAAAGAGGTCGAGGCCGCCCGCCGGGTCGAGGAGGCCCAGCTCGCACGGCTGCGCACCCGCGTGCGCGCCATGGAGGAGAACGGCAGCTTCGATATCCTGACCCTGCTCCTCCATGCCGACAGCTTTTCCGCGCTGCTCGGCGCGATCGACGACATCGGTCTGATCATGGAGAAGGACCAGCAGCTGGAGCAGGACTACATAGCCGCCCGCACGGCCCACGAGCAGGTGCAGGCGGAATACGAACAGATCAAGCTCGAGCTGGAAAACCACCAGGCCGAGCTGGAGGCCGAGCAGCTGGAGCTGGCGAAGATGATCGCCGAATCCATCGAGCTGATCCAGGTGATCGAGGGCGACCTCGGCGCGGCGGCCGAGGCTCTTGCGGAGCTTGAAAAGCAGGAGGAGCAGGCCAGCCAGGAGATCGCCTCGATGATGGCCGAGCTGGAGCGTCAGCGGCAGGCTGAGCTCGAGCGCCAGCGTCAGGAGGAGCTGCGCCGCCAGCAGCAGGCAGGCGGCGGCACATCCGGCGGCGGTGGCGGCGGCGCGTCCGGCGGGGGAGACCCCGGCAGCGCCGTGGTCGGCACGGGCAGTCTCACCTGGCCCGTCCCGAGCAGCCGCGTCGTCACGAGCCGCTTCGGCAACCGTGACGACCCGATGAATCCGGGCACGACCCGCTTCCATTCCGGTATGGACATCGACGGCTACAACAAGGCCGGCAAGCCCGTCGTCGCCTGCGACGCGGGCACGGTCACGAGAGCCTCCTGGTACGGCGGCTACGGCAACTGCGTCATCATCGACCACGGCAACGGCATGCAGACGCTCTACGGGCATCTGTCCGGCTACGCCGTGAGCGAGGGCGACACCGTCGCCAAGGGGCAGACGATCGGCTATCTCGGCGCCACCGGCAACGCCACCGGTGTCCACTGCCATCTGGAGGTCTTCGTCAACGGCGGGCGAGTCAACCCCGAGAACTACTTTTCGGGCATGACCTTCTACAACTGCTGAGAAGACCGCACACGAGGGATTTGATATGAGCAAACAGAGAAAAAGCCCGCTGAAGAGCCTTCTGGCCGCGCTGCTGTGCGCGGTGCTGCTCCTCGGCGTCATGCCCGCGCCCGTCTGGGCGGCCACCCAGGCCGAGGTCGACGCGCTGGCGGTCCAGCGCGATGAGCTGCGCAGAAAGCGCCAGGCGGTGCAGGACCAGATCGACGCGCTGCAGGCGGAGCAGAGCAGCATCCTGGAGATGAAGCGCGTTCTCGACGAGCGCGCCGAATACAACAAGCAGGAGATGCTCCTCAACGAGCAGGAGATCGCGCTCTACGATCAGATGATCGAGGACAAGGCCAAGGACGTGGAGGCGGCCAGGGCGCTGGAAGAGCAGCAGCTCGAGCGCTACCGCACCCGCGTGCGCGCCATGGAGGAAAACGGCGGCTACAACATCCTGGCCCTGGTGCTCAAGACCAGCAATCTCGGCGAGCTGCTCACCGCGATGGACGACATCGGCGAGATCATGCAGAGCGACCGCGAGCTGGAGGACGATTATATCGCCGCCCGCGAGCATACCGAGGCTGTCAAGGCCGAGTATGAGGCTTACAAGGCGGAGCTGGAGGTCAAGCAGGACGAGCTGCGTGCCGTTCAGGAACAGCTGCAGAAGGAAATCGACGAGGCAGTAGCCTATGTCGCTCAGATCGACGAGCAGATCCGTCAGAACGGGGCGCTCGCCGAGCAGTTCAAAGCAGAAGAGGCGCAGGTACAGGCCGTGCTGAACCAGAAGATCGCCGAGCTGGAGGCCGAGCGCAAACGCAGAGAAGAAGAGGCAAAAGCGGCAGCCGCGGCTGCCGCGGCCGCAGCGGCTGCGAGCGGCGGCGGTTACACCGGCGGAGGGACCGTAGTCGGTACCGGCGGCTGGACCTGGCCCTGTCCGGGACATACCTACATCACGAGCCGCGCCGGCAACCGCTACCATCCGATCTGGAACGAGTGGCGCTACCACTCCGGCATCGATATCGCCGCCAACACCGGCGACGCTGTTGTGGCGGCAGACAGCGGTACGGTGGTGGGTTGCGGCGAATCCGGCGGATACGGCAACCGCATCCTGATCGACCACGGCAACGGCTACTACACGCTCTACGCGCACCTGTCCGCTTATGCCGTGAGCGAGGGCGCCGCGGTCAGCAGGGGGCAGCGTATCGGCTCGGTGGGCAGCACCGGCTGGGCGACCGGTCCGCACCTGCATTTCGAGGTCCGCAAGGGCACCGTTGCCATCGCGGATATCGAAAACTTCTGCGGCTTCTCCGGCCTGACCTATGCGCCTGACGCCGGCGAGTGATCCTCGGCGTCATATAAAACCATTTTTCCCGACGCTTCGGGAATCCGGGAGACAGATATGGGCAGAATTCTACGCAGATTATTGAAAAAACTCGGCCGGGCGCTGGCGGCGCTGTTCAACGTCGGCGTGCCGCTGAAGGTCATGCTGATCCTGCTGGTGCTCTTCACCGGCGGCGCCGTGGCGCTCACCTCGTCCACCATCATCCGCAACGTCGGCGGCAAGGCCGACTACGACGAGGCCATGCGCTATATCGAGATCAAGGACATCGTCGAGGAAAACTTCATCGACGCGGTCGACCGCGAACGCATGGGCCAGTCCGCGGCCGCGGCCATGATCGCGGGCCTGGGCGACAAGTGGAGCAGCTACATGTCCGCCGACGAATACCGCACCTATCAGCTCTCCTCGTCCAACGAGTACACCAGCATCGGCATCTCCATCCTCAAGAGCGAGCACGGCGGCTTCCAGGTGACCATGGTCAACTCCGATTCGCCCGCCGCGCGGGCCGGGCTCAGCGCCGGCATGCTCATCACCGAGGTGGACGGCGAGAGCGTGAAGGATATGGACGCCGACGAAGTGCGGACCCTGATCCGCTCCAAGCTCAACACCACCTTCACCATCACCGTGGACGGGCGCAGCGATCCCATCAAGGTGGACTGCACGAGGAGTTATGTAAACCCCGTGTCCTACCGCATCGAGCGCACCGGCGCCGGTTATGTGAAGATCGACAACTTTGAGGCGGGCAGCGGCGAGGCGGCCGTCTCGGCGATCGAGAATATGCTCAACGCGAACGTGACGAGCTTCGTTATCGATATCCGCGACAATCCCGGCGGCCTGGTGTCGGAGATGCGCTTCCTGCTGGATTATCTCCTGCCGCAGGGCAATCTGTTCATCGCGCGCGACAAGAGCGGGCGGGAGGAAGTCGCCAAGTCTGACAACCTGAGTCTGAGCACGCCGATGTGCGTCCTGGTCAACAGCCAGACCTACAGCGAGGCGGAGATCTTCGCCGCGGTGCTCAAGGAGTACCACTGGGCCACGCTGATCGGCGAGCCGACCACCGGCAAGACCCGCACGCAGCACATCATCGAGGTGTCGGACGGCAGCGCGATCCTGCTCTCCACGCAGAGCTATCTGACGCCGGGCGGCGTGGATATCTCGCAGAACGGCGTCGTGCCGGATACGGTCGTGTACAACCGGACGCAGGAGGAGATCGCGGATGATCAGAACAGCGACAGCAACGGCACGTCCATCTACAACGACGACGATCAGCTGCGCACGGCGCTGACGATGCTCAGCACGGGCTTCACGAACTGACGGAAAAGGAACTACCGCAAAGCCGCAGACCTATGAAAAATAGGGCTTGCGGCTTTGCTTCATCTGAGTTATAATATATGGCCGTATGCAATCAATACCCGAAAAGGAGACCTGTGTTATGCCGAATTTGAACAGATACAAAATGAGCCAGGAGCGCCTTGACGAACTCAAGAACGAGCTGGATTATCTGGAGACCGTCCGCGAGAAGGAAGTCTCCGAGCTCATCAAAGAGGCCAGGAGCTTCGGCGATCTGTCCGAAAACAGCGAATATGACGAGGCCAAGAACGAGCAGGGCAAGCTCTATTCCAAGATCGCGGAGCTGAAGGACCTGATCGAGAACGCCGAGATCGTGGACAATCTGGAACTGGACGCCCCGAAAGACACCGTGACGCTCGGCAGCATCGTGCGCGTGCGCGACCTGGAAGACGGCTTTGAGGACACGTTCGAGATCGTCGGCTCCCAGGAGGCCAACCCCAAGGAGGGCCGCATCTCCGACGATTCTCCCGTCGGCAAGGGCCTGCACGGCCACCGCGCGGGCGACACCGTCACCATCACCGCCCCGGCCGGGGAACTGAAATTCAAGATCATCTCTCTTGAAAACCGCTGAACGGAGATTTGCTTACCATGAACCATGAGACCGAGCGGCCGGCCGAGCCGGCGCAGGAGCTCAGCGAGATCCTGCAGATCCGGCGCGATAAGCTGGCGGCTTTGCAGCAGGAGGGGAGAGACCCCTTCCGCGTGACGCGCTTCGAGCGCAGCGCCTATTCCGCGGACGTCAAGGCCGATTATGACGCATACGAGGGCAAGACCGTCACCGTCGCCGGGCGCATCATGTCCAAGCGCGGCATGGGCAAGGCGATCTTCTGCCACATCCAGGACCGCGCGGGCCAGATCCAGCTCTACACCCGCGCCGACGCCGTGAGCGCGCAGGAGTTCGCCGACTTCCGCAAGTACGACATCGGCGATATCATCGGCGTGACGGGCTACGTCTTCAAGACGAAAACGGAGGAGATCTCCGTCCACGTCGAAAAAGTGACGCTGCTCTCGAAGTCCCTGCGCCCCCTGCCGGAGAAGTACCACGGCATGACCAACACCGACCTGCGCTACCGCCAGCGCTACGTCGACCTCATCATGAACGAGGACGTGCGCGACACCTTCATCAAGCGCTCGCAGATCCTCAGCAGCATCCGCCGCTATCTGGACGCGCGGGGCTTCCTCGAGGTCGAGACGCCGATGCTGGTGTCCAACGCCGGCGGCGCGGCGGCGCGCCCCTTCGTCACGCACTTCAACGCGCTCGACGAGGATTTCAAGCTGCGCATCTCGCTGGAGCTCTACCTCAAGCGCCTGATCGTCGGCGGGCTGGAGAAAGTCTACGAGATCGGCCGCGTCTTCCGCAACGAGGGCATGGACACCCGGCACAACCCGGAGTTCACGCTCATGGAGCTCTATCAGGCCTACACCGACTACCACGGCATGATGGATCTGACTGAGGACATGTTCCGCCACGTCGCGCAGGAGGTCCTCGGCGCCACGACCATCGTCTACAACGGCGAGGAGATGGATCTGGGCAAGCCCTTTGCGCGGCTGACCATGCTCGACGCGGTGAAGCAGTATGCGGGCGTGGATTTCCGGGAGATCCGTACGCTCGACGAGGCGCGCGAGGCGGCGAAGGCGCACGGCGTGGCGTTCGAGCAGCGCCACAAGCGCGGCGACATCCTCAACCTGTTCTTTGAGCAGTTCGTCGAGGAGCACCTGCTGCAGCCGACCTTCATCATGGACCACCCGGTGGAGATCTCGCCGCTGACCAAGCGCAAGCCGGACGATCCGGACTATGTCGAGCGCTTCGAGCTGTTCATGAACGGCTGGGAGATGTGCAACGCCTACTCCGAGCTCAACGACCCCATCGACCAGCGGGAGCGCTTCAGGGCGCAGGACGCGCTGGCCGCCGCGGGCGACGCCGAGGCCAACCACACGGACGAGGATTTCCTCAACGCGCTGGAGATTGGCATGCCTCCCACGGGCGGCATCGGCTACGGCATCGACCGTCTCTGCATGCTTTTGACGGACTCGGCCGCCATCCGCGACGTGCTGCTGTTCCC
>JAFRLZ010000055.1 GCA_017430985.1 Oscillospiraceae bacterium | reverse complement strand
GAGCTTGGGGCTGGAGGCGATGGCACGGGCGATGGCCACCCGCTGCTGCTGACCGCCGGAGAGCTCGTTGGGATAGCGGTCGATGTACTCCTCGATGCGCATCATGCGCAGCGCCTCGTGGATGCGGCGCTCGATCTCCTCCTTCGGCAGCTTCTGGATCTTGAGGCCGAAGGCGATGTTCTCCTTGACCGTCATATGCGGCCAGAGGGCGTAGGACTGGAAGACGAGGTTCAGCCCGCGCTTGCTCGGCTCGGCATAGTAGGCCAGATCGGCATTGATCATCTCCACACCGTCGATGGTCATGACGCCGTTCTGGGGCTTTTCCAGGCCGGAGACCACGCGCAGCGTCGTCGTCTTGCCGCAGCCGGAGGGTCCGAGCAGGGTCATGAAATCGCCGTCTTCGATGACGAGGTTGATATCGCGCAGGACATGGTTGTCGCCGTAAAACTTGTCGATATGCTTGAGTTCGATTCTGCTCATTTCGGTTCCTCCTTACCACGACTTGCCGATGTCGGCGCCGAACTTGTTGGCGATGATATAACAGACCAGGATGAACATCAGCACGCAGACGGAAATGGCGTCCGCCATCTGGTTCATGCCGTCCTGCGAATAGGTGAAGGCGAGGTACGACATCGTCGTCGTCCGCTTGTCCATCATGATGATGATCAGGTCGAGCTCCTTGGCGATGCTGATGAAGGTCAGCATAAAGCCGGAGATGAAGCCGTTTTTCGCCAACGGCAGGACGATCCGGCTGAGCTTTTTCCCAAAGCCTGCGCCGTTGATCTCCGCCGCCTCCTCGAGTTCTACCGCGATCTGCATCATGTTCGCCGTTCCGGAGCGGCTGGCGAAGGGGAAATGCTTGACCACGCTCGTCAGCACGATCAGCGTGAAGGTACCGTACAGCGAGGGGATCAGCCCGCCGAGGTGGGGCTTCGAGAACATGGCCACATACATGGACGAGAAAGCGATACCGCTCATCAGGTACGGGATGAAGACCAGCTGCTCGGTGAGGTTGCCGTACCACTTGCCGCGGCCGCGTGTCGTGATGTAACCGAGGAACTGACCGCACAGGGCGGTGATGACCGAGGCGATCAGCGTCAGACGTACGGTGTTGAACACGGCCTTGCCGAATTCGTCGTTATAGAAGATGCCCTTGTAGCTGGTGTAGTAGGGAGCGAGGTCCTCGTTCGAGCCGATCCAGTTGTAGAGGGTCAGGTTGTTCAGGCCGTAGCCGTTGCCGGTGTTGATCTGGAAGGTCTCCATCAGCAGCACGAACATGGGCATGACCATCGCAAAGAACAGGAAAAGCACCAGGAAAGCCATCAGCGGGCCCTTGGCCTTTCCGAGACGCATCTCGGTACTGCGCCCGCCCTTGCCGCCGATGGTAGCGTAGCTCTTGCGCACGCCGATGATGCGCTGGTTGGCGAAGATGATGAGCGCAGCAAGCGCGATCAGCACGATGCTCATCGCAAAGCCGACGTTCTGTGGGCTGCCGTTGATGAAGTTCTTCATCTTCGTGGCCAGTGTGAAATAGCCGATGCGGTTGCCGAGGTTGGCGGCCACGCCGTAGGTGCCGATCGACTTCGAGAGCGTCATGACGACGGCGGACAGCACGCTCGGCAGCACCAGGGGGATGGTGATGGATTTAAGGATCTGCGGCTTGGTCGCGCCGCAGATCTCCCCCATCTCCTCCAGTTCGGAGTTGATGGAGCGCAGCGCCGACTGGACATGGATATAAGAGAACGCATAGTAGTGCAGCGACATGCACAGCACGATCGCGACGGGGCCGTAGGCCAGCCAGTCCGGGATATGGAGGCCGAGGCCCTCCAGGAAGCCCAAGGAGCCGGAAGTCTTGTTGCGGAAGACAGCCAGCCAGGACAGAGACTTGCACCAGGACGGGATCATGTACGGGATAACGACCAGCATGCCCAGGAGCTTTTTGCCGGGGATATCCGTGCGGGCAACAAGCCAGCCGAGAACGCTGCCGAGCGGCACGCTGACCAAAACCGTGAAAAAGCCGCAGATAAGGGAGTTCTTCAGCGGCCCCCACAGCGTTGCCTTGGACATCTGACCGACAAGCAGGTATTTCCAATAATAGAGAGTGAAATCTCCCACTTGTCCGCCGGCTACCCGCCGCAGTTCACCCTTGGCCAGCGTAAAGGTCGTGGCGATCATTTGAAGCAAAGGGATCACGATCAGGCAGAAGAGAACGACAAGGCTGATCGCAACGACCATGTTGAACGGATTTTTGATCACATTCAGTATCTGGTTTTTCAGCCGAGTCCTATTGAAAGGCCGCCGTGGTTTTTTCACTTTCAATTCCGGTGCTCCTTTCCTGCTGTCTGATGACCGGGCGTTTTTTGCCATCGCAGGCCACCATTTTTACGCATACGTTTTCGTAGTGAGTTTTACACAGTCATTATAACATATCGCCTAATCAAATCAATTCTTTCCTGTAAATAGCGATTATTTTCAGTAATACTGCTTAATACTTCTGTCATATTCTTGTGATTATTCACCATGTTGTTTTTTGCACATACGCAAAAATCATGGTTGTTTCCGGAAATTTCCGTAAAAAAGCGAAAGAGAGAGCATAGCTGCTCTCTCTTTCGCTTTTTTTACTTGTAGAGCTCGGGCTTCTCGATGGTCTCAACCTTGAAGAACTGAGAGGTGCCGCGGGAAGCGTTGCAGGCGTCGCCGGCGACGCAGGCCACGTAGCCGTCCCAGGAGGAGGGGCCGGTGAGCTTGCCGTTGTGGATCGACTCGACCCACTTGCACATCTCGATGTCATAGGCTTCGATAAAGCGCTCTTTCCAGTCGGTCATGATGGGCATGCACTCGGCCGGCTGCAGGCTGTCCCAGCCGGCGGGGCGGTTGCGGCGCACCACGGCGTAGGGATCGGGGAGCTTCACGGTGCCGTTCTCGCAGACGACCTCGCACTGGATGTCGTATCCGTAGCCGTCGGCCACCTGGACCTCGACGTCGATGAAGCAGCCCTTCTTCGTGCGCAGCAGCACGACCTGCGGGTTGTCATAGCCCTTGTTGGAGTTGGCGCTCTGGCGCACGCGTACGCACTGGGCGTCCTCGTACTCGTCGCCCAGCAGCCAGCGGCAGATGTCCAGCTCGTGGATGGCGACGTTGGTGATGCCGTTCTCGGTCTGGAAGCCCGGGCCCTGGGAGACGTTGCGGTGGCAGGCCTTGATGAGCAGCGGCGCGCCGATCTCGCCGGAGTCGATGATGCGCTTCATCTCGGCATAGCCGCGGTCATAGCGGCGCATGAAGCCGACCTGCACGAGGCGCTTGCCGATCTCAAGCTCGCGGGCGATGATCTCCTCGCAGTCCTTCGCGTTCTGGCTCAGGGGCTTCTCGCAGAAGCACCACTTCTCATGCTTGAGCACCTCCATCACGTAGTCGTGATGGGTGGAGTCGATGGAAGTGATGACGACCGCCTCGACCTCAGGGTCGGCGATCATGCCTTTGCAGTCGCTGCCGAAGGAGCGGATGCCGTACTTCGCGGCCAGATCGTCCGCGCTCTTGGCGGTGTTGGAGCTGACGGCGACGACCGTCGCGCCGGGGACCGTCTCAATGATGCGGCGGCAGTGGTCCTTGCCGATGGCGCCGCAGCCGATCAGACCGACCTTCAAAATCTTGTCCAAGGTGAATGTCCTCCTTAATATTTCCGCGCCGTTTCGACGTGGGACTTGGTATCCTCATAAGCCTTGAGGTTTCTGGGATTTTCGCTGACCTCCGTGTCGCCCACGCGCCACCAGGAGCCGTAGCCCTCGGTCATGGACTTGGGCAGGACGCGGATATCGAACAGCACCGGGACGCCCTCGATCTTCTTGGCGTCGGCAATGGCCGCGCGCAGCTCGTCGAGCGTACGGATGGTGTAGCCCTTGCAGCCGTAGCCCTCGGCGATCTTCGCAAAGTCCACGGACATGAAGGGGCCGGAGAACTTGCCGTCCTCGCCGCGGTAGCGCAGCTCCGTGCAGAGCGTGTCGTTGCCGTGGCCGACCTGCAGGTTGTTGATGCAGCCGAAGCTGGCGTTGTTGAACAGGCAGATGTTGATCTTCTTATGCTCCTGGAGCGCCGTGAGCATCTCCGAATGAAGCATAAAGAAGCTGCCGTCGCCCGCCATGGCGTAGACGTCCTTATCGCCGACGGCGATCTTCACGCCGAGCGCGCCGGAGATCTCGTAGCCCATGCAGGAGTAGCCGTACTCCATGTGATAGGTATCGACGGCCTTCGGACGCCACATGCGCTGCATGTCGCCGGGCAGCGAGCCGGCGGCGCCGATGACGACGTCCTCGGGGTCGATGCACTCGTTGATGACGCCGAGCACGGCGGTCTGAGTCAGGTCGGCCTGCAGGTCCTCAGCAAAGCGGAAGGCGGACTTGGCGTTGGCGTCGTTGACCTCGGGCACATAGTCCGGGCCGAAAGCGATGCCGTCGAGCCGCTTGAGCTCAGCTTTCCAGCGCCCGATCGCGTCCGTGACCTCGTTGACATAGGGGGCCCTGTAGCCGTCCAGAGCTTCGAGCAGAACGGGCAGCGTGCGCTTGGCGTCGGCCACGACGGGCACGGCGGCGTCCATCTTCAGGGCCTGGAACTCGGAGACGTTGATGTTGACGAACTTCGCGTCGTCCCTGAAGAGCCACTTCGAGGAGGTGGTGAAGTCGGTGTAGCGGGTGCCGACGCCGATAATGACGTCCGCGTCCTTGGCGATCTCGTTGGCGGCGGAGCAGCCCGTCACGCCGATGCCGCCGAGGTTGAGCGGATGATCCCACACGACGGCGCTCTTGCCAGCCTGGGTCTCGCCGAAGGGGATGCCGGTCTTTTCGGCAAATTCACGGAACTCGTTGTGCGCCTCGCTGTAGCGGACGCCGCCGCCGCAGATCAGCAGCGGCTTTTTGGCCGCGCGGATGAGCGCCGCGGCCTCTTCGACGGCCTCGGCCTCCGGCAGACGGCGCGCCAGACGATGCACGCGCTTGCGGAAGAAGCTGACGGGATAGTCGTAGGCCTCCCCTTCCACGTCCTGCGGCATCGCGATGCAGACGGCGCCGGTATTGGCCGGGTCGGTCAGCACGCGCATGGCGCTGATCATGGCGCTCATGAGCTGCTCGGGGCGCACGATGCGGTCCCAGTAGCGGCACACGGCGCGGAAGGCGTCGTTGGTGGAGAGCGACAGGTCGTGGATCTGTTCGACCTGCTGCAGCACGGGATCCGGCTGGCGGCAGGCGTACACGTCGCCGGGCAGGATCAGCACGGGGATGTTGTTCGCGGTCGCCGTGGCGGCGGCGGTCACCATGTTGGCGGCGCCGGGACCGACGGAGCTCGTGACGGCAATGATCTTCTTGCGTTTTGCCTGACGCGCGAAGGCAACGGCGGTGTGCGCCATGCCCTGCTCGTTCTTGCCCTGCCAGACGAACATCCGGTGCGCTTCCTGATTGAGCGCCTGCCCGAGTCCGACCACGTTGCCGTGGCCGGGCAGCATGATGACGCCCTCTACGAAGGGATGCTCGATGCCGTCATAGGCGATGTACTGGTTCTCAAGAAAACGGACCAGCGCCTGGGCCATGGTCAGTCGTACGGTTTTCATGCCTTTCCTCCTTCAGCCGTTAAAGATATGGTCGTTTGCGTCCGGCTTCCACAGCCAGGCATGCTCCGGATCGTCGATGCGCGTCTTGAGCCAGGGATCGCCGTCGAGATGGCGGATGCCCCAGGAATAGCACATGGCATAGCCGGGCGCCGTGACCTGAGAATGGAAACCGCTGGTGATGATGCTCATGCCGTTATGCTGGGTCTTGTAGATCTCGCCGTTGGCAAAGCCCGCGCCGAAACCGTCGGGATAGTCGAAGCGGTAGAAATAGACCTCCGGCTGGGGATGATGGTGGGGCGGATAGCTGGACCATTTCCCGGGGAAATTCAGGACTTCGCCGAGGACCATGTTGGAGAAGGGCGCGTTGTCATAGTCGAAGAAGGTCTTGATCTCGCGGCGCATGCAGCCCATGAGCTCGCCCTTGGCGCCGGCGTGCTGGGTCTGCACCGTCTCGGGCGTAAACATGACCGCTTCGTAGTCGCGCTCATTGACCGTCTTCTGGATGTACAGCTCGCTGTGGGCCTTCGCGGTGATCGTGATCCGCGTGCGGCGCGGGGCGAGCAGACACCAGGCCTCGTAATGGAAGCAGTCGGGGCGCTCGGCTTCGCAGCGCTTGTCGCCCCAGGCGATGTCGGTCTTGCCGGAGAAGAGCAGCACGGCGCATTCCTTTTCCGGCTCCTCGATGGTAAAGCTGTCCCCTTCCTCCATCACGAGCAGGCCGACGTCCATCAGCGTGCCGAGATCGTCCGCGTCCGCGTCGATGTAGACGTTGTAGCCGCGTTTGAGCTCGGCGTTTTTGTTCATGTAGGTCATGCCAGCCTCACAGTCCGGTGTGCTCGCGGATGTACCTGCGGCCCTTGATCGCATACTCCAGGGGATCGGCCTTCGCGGGATCCTGCTCGGCCTCGACCAGCAGCCAGCCCTGGTAGCCGGCGTCGGCAAGCACCTTGAATACGGGATCAAAGTCAACGTCGCCGTCGCCGGGGACGGTGAAGGCGCCGTTGCGCACGGCGGTGAGGAAGCTCCAGTTGTTTTCCCTGGCCTCTTCGACGACGCTCAGCCGCATGTCCTTGAGATGGACGTGACCGACGCGGTCGACGTACTTCTTGAGCATGGTCAAAGGATCCTCGCCGGCGAAGGTGAAGTGGCCGGTATCGTAGCAGAGGAAGACCGCTTCGGGGTCGGTGTTGGCCATCATGCGGTCCGTCTCCTCGGAAGTCTGCACCACGGTGCCCATGTGGTGGTGGAAGCAGAGCTTGAAGCCGCGCTCGCGCGCCACGCGGCCGAGCTTGTTGAGCCCGTCGCAGAAGCGGTCCCACTCGGCGTCGTTCATAACGTGCTTATGGCCGCCCGTGAGGATGGGAACGTCGACCTTGCCCTGGATAGACCAGCTCTGCTCGCTGACGTTGATGCGGTTTGCGCCGACGGCGGCGAGGAAGTCGAGCTCACGGATGAAGTCGGCCTCGACCTCATCATAGGGCTTGGTGAGCAGGAAGGAGGAGAACCAGCGGCTGGCGATGCGCATGCCGCGCAGATCCAGCTGCTTTTTCAGTTCAACGGGGTCGCTGGGGTACTTGTTGCCGATCTCGCAGCCGGTGAAGCCCGCGAGGGCCATTTCGCTCACGATCTGCTTGAAGGTGTTCTCCGCGCCGAGCTCCGGCATATCGTCGTTGCACCAGCCGATGGGCGCGATACCGAGATGAACGTTTTTCGTGTCAAACATGTTTGACTGTCTCCTTTTATTATTCAGCTGTTGAAATGCTTGACAAGGCCCTCGAAGTCCGTGCCTTCGGGCACGTCGCCGAGCGCGATGGTCAGCTCCGTCAGCTCCGCCTCGAGCGCGTCGCTGACATTGATGCCGGTCTGCTTGATCTGCTCGAATTTCTTGAACTCGATCTCGCCGGGCAGGAAGATCTCCTTGACGCCGGGCGCCTTGCGGCTGTCCTTCATCATGCGGGCGTATTTGTCGACCTCGGCCTTGAAGTCCTCGATCGGCATGAACTTCGACGGATCGATCACGATCACACAGAAGCCGGAATTTTCGGGCTCGAGCTTGGAGAACAGGCCGATGTCGGAGCCGAAGCAGGCCTGGCTGAAGAAGGTGCTGAGCACGTCGACCATCACCGCGAGCCCATAGCCCTTGTGCGCCGCGATCGGCGAGAGCGAGAAGGCCTTGGAGGGGTCGGTCGTGGGAGCGCCGTCATAGTCCTTCGCCCACTCGGCCGGGATGCTCTGGCCCTCGCGCTCGGCCGCCTGGATCTTGCCCATGGCGACGTTCGTGGTGGAGATGTCCATGACGAGCGGGTACTCCTCCCCCGCCGGGACGCCGAGGATGATCGGGTTCGTGCCGATCAGACGGTCCGCGCCGCCGAAGGGAGACGTGAAGGCGTAGGTGTTGCAGCAGACGAGCGCGACGACGTCGTCCGCCGCTGCGCGCCAGCCGTAGTAGGAGCCGCAGCCGATGTTCGCGTTGTGGCGGCCGACCGCCATGGCGATGCCGAACTGCTTTGCTCTCGCGAGCGCCTCGTCATAGGCCTTGTTGACGGAGATGATACCGGAGCCGTTGTCGCAGTCGAAGACCATGACGGCGCCGCTGTCGAGCACCTTGTGAAAATTCGGGCGGTTCTTCAGCGCGCCCTTCTTGATCTGACGCAGATAGCGCGTCAGGCGGGACAGCCCGTGGGAGTACACGCCGGTGAAATCGGAATGCGTGACGACCTTCGCCATGATGCCCGCGTCTTCCTCGGGAAAGTCCGCCGCGGTCAAAATGCCTTTGATCAGATTGATCTCTTGCTCGTAATTGATAATCATAGACGCTTTCCTTTCTTACGGTTTGCCGACGACGCGCGGGAGCGTGGAGCCGCCGAAGGGCATGGCCAGTACGCTCGCGTCCGCGCCGAGTTCCGTGAAGGCCTGATCCAAAGCGGCCTGTGCGGACGGCATCGGGGTGAGGAAGATGGAGCGGACGAAATCGTCCTCCAGCTCGGAGACCAGAAAGATCTTCGCCTTCTGCAGCGTGATCGCGATCGCGGCGGCCTTATGCCCGCCGAGCTGGAAATCGCGCCCGATGCGCTCGATCATGGACTCGGGAGAGGGAGATGTGGTCATCCACTGCTCGAAGGTGCGCTCGCCCAGACCCTCGCGGCAGGACCCGATCAGAATGATGATCCCGCCCTGACGCACGGCGTGGCGCGCGTTGTCGAGCGCCTTTTGCGTCTGGTACAGGTTCAGATCCTTCGGCGCGCCGCCCTGGCTGACGAGCACGATGTCCGCACCCTGCGGCAGCTCGTTGAGATAGATCTCGTCGAGGAAACGGCAGAGCACGCGATGCGCCTCGGTCACGTCGCCGGCGGCGGCGCGGAGGATCTCCTTGTGCTCGCCGAGGACGACGTTGAGGATGTAGTCGACGCCGCAGAGCGCCGCGGCGGCCTCGATGTCCCGGCGGACGGGGTTGGTGTCGAGATTGCCGGCGGCCGCCTCGTCCCGCACCATCATCGAATGGTTCGACTGGATGGCCGCGCGGGTGGAGCAGCCGGGCATAATGGCCTTGGCGCCGCCCGAGTATCCGGCAAAATAATGATACTCAACATTGCCGAGGCAGATACGGCGGTCAGCCTCCGCCACGACGCGCGTGATGTCCACAGGCGTCCCGGCTGCCGTCGTTCCGAGATGGACGCAGTCGTCCGGGTCGCTGTCGACGCAGCGGATCTCGTTCCAGGCGCGCTCGCCCGCGAGGCGCTGACGCTCCTCGTCCGTCTGCTTCCGGTGGCTGCCGAGAGCAAAGACGAGGGTGATGTCCTCAGCCCTGACGCCGGCGGCGTACAGCTCGTCGAGCAGGGCGGGCATGACCTTGCGCGTCGGCATGGGGCGGGTCAGGTCGCTCGTGACGATGGCGATCTTCTCCCCCGCATGCACGAGCTCGCGCAGCGCAGGCGCGCCGATGGGCTCGCGCAGCGCGCGGCGGACCTCCTCCTCTTCGGAGGCGATGGCCGGCGCGGGCTTGGCGCGAAGCACGCCCATCAGGTTTTTGTCGGGTACCTCGACGATCTGCGTCGAGATACCGAGGCCAAATTCCAGCTTCATCTTATTTCCTTTTCAGCACGCTGCGCGCGGCCTCAGCCACGTGAGCGGCGGTCAGGCCGAAGCGCTCCTGCAGGTAGCCCTGCGGGCCGACCTCGCCGAACTCGTCCTCGACCGCGACGACCGCGGCGGGCGTCGGGCAGCGCTCGGCGAGCACTTCGCTGACGGCGGAGTAGAGGCCGCCGTTCCGGTTGTGGTTTTCGGCCACGACCACGGCGCCGCATTTCTTTGCCCAGTCGACCACAGCTTCGACGTCGAGCGGCTTGATGGTGAACATGTCCACCACCGCCGCAGAAACGCCCTCTTTTTCAAGCTCGATGGCAGCCTGCATGGCCTCATGGATCATGATGCCGACGGCGAAGATGACGACGTCCGTTCCTTCGCGCAGCGTCACGGCCTTGCCGATGGGCAGCTCGCTGCCGTCGGCGTAGACGCGCGCGTACTGCTTGCGGCCGACGCGGATGTACTTCACGCCCGGGCGGTCCTTGCACTGGCGCAGGACGCTGATGAGCATGGTCGGGTCGGTCACGTCGATCACGGTCGCGCCGGGGAGCGTGCGGTAGATGCCGACGTCCTCAAAGGGCATGTGCGTGCCGCCGTTGAGCGTCGCCGTCACGCCGGGATCGGTGCCGATGATGGTGATATCGTTCTTCGCGTAGCCGGCCGACAAAAAGACCTGGTCAAAGCAGCGGCGGGAGGCGAAGGGGCCGAATGTATGCACGATGGGCTTGAAGCCCGCGGCGGCCAGACCGGCGGCGACGCCGACCATGTTGGCCTCGGCGATGCCGCAGTTGATGGCGCGCTCGGGATGCTCGGCAGCCCATTTGGCGGTGCCGATGCAGTTCATCAGGTCCGCGTCGAGGTAAATGACGTCCGGGTCCTCGGCGGCCATCGCCGGGATAGTCTCGCCCAGAACGGCCTTGCACTGGCGCGGGTCAAGTGTTCCGTCATAAACGATCTTCATCTCTCAACCCTCCAATGCTTCGATCTCCGCCCGGAGCTGGGCGGTCCAGCGCTCATACTGCTCGTCGCTGACGGGCAGGCTGTGGTTCATGGTCTTCTCCGCGACCTCGGCCACGCCCGCGCCCTTGACCGTGTCGAGCACGATGGCGTAGGGCTTGTCTCCGCCGGCGCGCGTGCGCTCCAGCGCGGCGGCCACGGCTTCGACGTCGTTGCCGTCGACCTTGACGGTGTCAAAGCCGAAGGCCTCGAACTTGGCCACATAGTCGCCCATCGGGTAGACGTCCTTCGTCCAGCCGTCGAGCTGACGCTTGTTCCAGTCGAGCAGCACGACGAGGTTGCCGAGCTTCTTCGCTGCGGCGAAGGCGAAGGCCTCCCAGACCTGGCCCTCGTTGGACTCGCCGTCGCCTACGATGAGGAAGACGCGGTTATCGCGGCCCTTGAGCTTGTCGCCCAGCGCCATGCCGGCGGCAAGCGAGGTGCCCTGGCCGAGAGAGCCGGTCGTCATATCGACGCCGGGTGTCTTGTTGCGGTCGCAGTGGCTGGGCAGATTGGTGTGCGGGCGATTCATGGTCTTGAGCTGCTCATACGGGAAGAAGCCCAGCAGCGCAAGCGTGCCGTAGACGGCGGGGCCCGCGTGCCCCTTCGAGACGACGAGCTTGTCGCGATCCGGCCACTTGGGGTTTTTCGGATCGTAGCGCATCTCGCGTCCGTAGAGGACGGCCAGCGCGTCCGCCATGCTCAGCGCGCCGCCGATGTGCCCCTGCCCGATCGCGTGGATCGCCTCGATGGCGGCAATGCGGATCTTCGCGGCAAAGGCTTTGATCTCATTCATGTTTTCCAAGGTCTTATTCCCCCTTCTCCGGGATCGTCGCACCGTGGCGCAGCGCGCGCACGACAGGAAGCTCTTCTCCGCTCAGGAAGCGAATCAGAGCGCCGCCGCCGGTGCAGATGTAACCCATTTTTTCGGTGAGTCCGAATTTCTCGGTCGCGGTGATGCTGTCGCCGCCGCCGAGGACCGAGTGGCCCTTCGTGTTGGCGATCGCGTCCCAGACGGCCTTCGTGCCGTACTCGCTCGGAGCCTGCTCGAAGACGCCCATCGGGCCATTGACGAACACCGTGCCGGCGTTGAGGATGAGCTCGCTGTAGACCTTGACGGTCTCGTGGCCGATGTCGATCGCGCCGATGTCCGCAGGCACCTCGCCGAGCAGCGCTTCCCTGCGCTCGCCGTTTTCGACCCAGCCGAGGTCCTTCGGCAGAACGATCTTATCGCCGTACTGGGCGTAGAGCTCCTTCGCGCGGTCGATGTACTCGCCGTAATTGGACTTCATGATGAAGTCGACGCTCCCCTGCCCGATCTGCTGACCGAGCGCGGTGAGGAAGATGTTGCCGACAAGACCGCCGGTCACGATATGATCGGCCACGCCGCGCGAGAGGACGGTCTGCATCATCAGGAAGGCGTCGGAGATCTTGGCGCCGCCGAGCACGAACACACAGGGACGCGCCGGCTCCTCCATGACCTGGGAGACCGTGCAGTACTCCGCCTCGAAGAGGCGGCCCATCGCAGAGGGCAGCACCTGCTCGAAGCCGCAGAGGCTCGGCTGATCGCGGTGGGCTGCGGCAAAAGCGTCGCAGACGTAGCAGTCGGCCAGCGGCGCGAGCTTTTCGACCAGCAGGGTCTTCGCCTGCTGCTCGTGGGTCAGACGGAGCTTTTGTTCAAAAAGCGTCTGTTCCTCGGATACGAAGCGGACGTTGTCCAGCAGCAGGATCTCGCCGTCCTTGAGGGAACGGATCGCCTCACGGGCGGCTGGGCCGCAGACGTCGTCGATCCATTTGACCTCGCGGCCGAGCAGCTCGCTCAGCACGGCGGCATGGGGTTTGGTGGTATAAAAGTTCTTGTATTCGATATCGCTGCCCTGGTGCGCCATCAGGACGACCTTCGCGCCCTTGTCGGAGAGCTCGCGGACGGTCGGCACACAGGCGCGGATGCGGTTGATGCTCTTGAGCGTACCGGTGGCACGGTCGACCGGCTGGTTGATGTCCACCCGGCAGAGCACCGTTTTCCCGCTGAGATGCAGCTCATCGAGCGTTCTGATCCCAAATCGCATCGGTGCGCCTCACTTCTTGAAACGGCCGATCTTGAGGTTCCTGTTGGTCGCGGCAGTCGCCTCGGCGCTGGTCTGTTGCAGCTGCATGACCGCGCGGACGCCGTCGATGGTCTCAGGGATGGTGACGCTCTCCTGCGGGATGTTGATGGCGAACATGATGTCGTTGCCGCTCTCGACGACGCTGTCCTCCCAAAGGCCGATCTCGTACATATCGGCGCGGCGGTTGCCGAGATCGCGCGCGTACTTAAAGAAGCTGGCGTTGCCCTTGAAGCCCTCGTCGATGGTGACGGTGCGGATGCGCGGGTGAGAACGGAAAGCCTCGATGGCCTCCTCGCGGGTGATCTTGCGGCCGTCCTTCGCGGTGGCGAGCACGGTGATGATGTGGCCGTGGGTGATGGGCGTGTGCACGAGGATGCCGGTGGCATGGATGTGCGGCATGATGGTCATGAGGTCAACGGCCTGGTGGCTCGGGGCCTTCTCCATCTGCAGGGCGTTGGTCAGTCCGCGGTGATAATCGCCGGGGTCGGCCACGCGGCGGATGATGGTGATGGCGACCTTCTCAAGGCCAAACTTGCGGTCGAGACAGTCGACCGCGCGGATGAGGCCGGTGGTGTTGCAGCTCGTGAGCTTCAAAAACTGCTTGCCGAGGCCGAGCTCATAGTTGGCATAGCCATGGAAGAACACGTCCGCAACGCTGTTCTTTTCGCCGCCCTGGAAGATGGCCTTGACGCCCAGCTTCTCATAGACGGCCTTGTTCTTGGCGCCCGTGCCGCCGGGAGAGGCGTCGAGCATGACGTCGACCTTGCCGCAGAGCTCCTCAAAACTGCCTTCAACAGGAATGCCCAGCTCGTCGAATTTTGGCTTGAGCTCCATGTCGACGAGGTAGAGCTTGTACTCCACACCGTTGACGCCGATCATATCGTTTTCTGCCAGCGCTTTGATCGCCAGAGAGGGAGAATGCCCGACGATACCGACGAGCTCCATATCGTCCTGCTGCGCTACACCGTCCGCCAGACGGGTGCCGATGGTGCCGTAACCTGCGACGCCGACCTTGATCTTTGCCATGTTGTGTTCCTCACTTTCAAAAAATTATGATACTGATACACGCTTGGATACAGTTTGCATCATACCATTTCATGGCTGAAAAGTCAATTTAACTTGTGATCTTTTTGTGATTTTTCAAGAGAAAAAACGCATAATCCAACAAATCTACCAAAAATGTTGACACTTTTGGGAAGTCGGTTTATAGTATACTCGAGAGCTGAGAATACGCTTTCAAAAAAAGGGGGATCCATATGCGCGACAACCGCAGAAAAGAGATCGCCGCTTATATCTCGCGGCAGCAGTTCGCCTCCATGAACGAGCTGTGCGAGGTCTTTCACGCCTCGATCAATACGATCCGCGCCGATATCGCCTTTCTGGAAAAGACCGGGACGGTGGAAAAGGTCTACGGCGGCGTCCGCTCGGTGCTGCAGCAGGAGATCCCGCTCTTTACACAGCGCACGCAGCTGCACGCCGAGGCAAAGCTGGCCATCGTCCGCGCCGCCGCTGACTTTCTGCAGGACGGCGACACGCTCTTTGTCGACGCCGGAACAACGACGATGAACCTGCTGAGCTATCTCCCCCCGGAGCGCCGCCTGACCGTCGTCACGGGAAACCTCCACCTGATCGCGCAGGCCGGCACCCGCCCGAACGTGGAACTGGTCGTGCTCCCGGGCTGCGTCAACCGCCGGACCAACTCCGTCTCGGATGTGAGCACGCTGGAATTTCTCGGACGGCACCACTTCATCAAAGCCCTGATGGCCACGACCGGTCTCTCGGCCGACGGGAAACTCAACGTCTCGTCCTATCTGGAATATGAGATCAAGCAGCTCGCCGTCCGTCTGAGCGAGCAGCGCATCCTTCTCTGTGATTCCGTGAAATTCGGCGCGACCGGTCTGCTGAGCTACGCCGCGCTCAGCGACATGGACATGCTCATCACGGACCGCAGCTGCCCCGACGCTCTGCGCGAGCTCTGCGAGCAGAGCAATACCAGGCTTCATATCACTGAATAAAGAAGGTTTTTCATCATGTACAAGATCGAACCGCATCTGCATACCACGCACGTCAGCCAGTGCGGCCGCATGGAGGCCGCCGATATCGTCGCGGCCTATAAAGCCGCCGGATACAGCGCACTGATCGTGACCGACCACTACAACCGCACGACCTTTGATTATCTCGACATCGACCCGGCCGGAAACAGCGACCGGATCGGCGCTTTCCTCGAGGGCTATCGCCGCGTGAAAGCGGAGGGTGAGAAATGCGGGCTGCGCGTGTTCAAGGGCGCGGAGCTGCGCTTCGACGAGAGTGAGAACGACTACCTGCTCTACGGCTGGCGGAACGATCTGCTCGCCGAGCCCGACAAACTCTTCCGCATGGGCATCGCCGCCTTTGCGCCCATTGCGCGCGCCGAGGGAGCCCTGCTTATCCAGGCGCACCCCTACCGGCGCGGCTGCACCCCGGCGATCGCCTGCTATCTCGACGGCGTCGAGGTCGTCAACAACAACCCCCGCCACGAGAGCTACAATGCTCGTGCCCGCGAGTACGCCGATGAGTTCGGGCTGATCGCGCTCTCCGGCTCCGACTGTCACCGGCCGGAGGACGTCGCGCGCGGCGGCATCCTCATCGACAAGCTCCCGAGCGACTCAATGCAGATGGCCCGGATGCTCCGTTCGCGGAACTATCAGCTGATCGGAGAATAATCTGTCCATAACGAAAGAGCGAGGACGACGCGTCTGCGTCGTCCTCGCTCTTTCGTCTTTTTTATTCCTGTACGATGCTGCGCTTGCCCGGATAGAGGGCCTTGTCCTCCATCGTCACCGTGCGCAGGCCGATCTCCGTATCCTCCGGCAGACGCGCGCGCAGCTTCTCCCACAGCGCGGTCTCATCCGCGCCGGGCACGGCCAGCGCCTCCGCGCGCAGCACGCCGTCCTTCCGGCTGACGCGGCAGTCAGCCAGCTCCCTGACGGAAAAGAGCGCGTCGTCGAGCTGCGCGATCTTCGCTCTTTCGCCGCCGCGGCGTACGGTATCGAGCCGCAGCAGCTCGCAGCCGCAGGGGCAGGGCTCCGGCAGGATGCGCGTGAAGTCCCCGGTGCGGTAGCGGATGAGCGGCAGCGCCTCCATCCCGACCGTCGTGACGACGAGCTCGCCATACTCTCCCTTTGGCAGCGGGCGGCCCTTTTCGTCCACGATCTCCGCAATCACATGGTTTTCCCGCAGGTGCATCCCCTCATGTGCCGGGCAGCTGATCGCCCCGGCCATGCCCATCTCGCGGGAGCCGTAGTGCGGAAACAGCTTCGTGCCCAGCAGCGCCTCGCAGGCGATGATCACAGAGGGCGGGCAGGCGTCTCCGCTGACGAGGGCGCGGCGCAGGCTTCCCCGGCCGCAGACGCGCAGGATGCTCAGCAGCTGCACCGGCATGCCGACGAAAGTATCCGGTTCCTCTGTTTGAAGCAGCTCCCGGTATTCGGCGTAGCTCAGGAACGGCCCCGCCTTGACCGGCCTCGCTCCGAGCCGCGTGATCGCCTCCGCGATCAGTTCGCCGAGGCCGAAGGGCCCGGAAAACGGAAAGCAGACCAGCGTGACGCCGCCGGGAAAGATGAGCTCGCCCAGCCCCGCCATATACAGCTGTACGGTGTTTTCCAGGTCCTTTTCCGTGTAAAACACGCGCTTGGACGTGCCGGTCGTGCCGCTCGTGGCGTCCGAGAGCACGCGCTCGATCTCACTTTGCGACTTCAGAAGCAGAGCGCCGGCCCGACCGGCCAGGTCCTCCTCTGTCGTGAAGGGCAGCATGGACAGCTCTTCGAGGCTGCGCAGGCGCTCCGGCAGATCTGCGTAAAAGCCGCCGCGGGAACGCTCTCTCGCCAACAGGCGGTTGAGCTTTTTGAGCTGGATCGCCTCGATCGTCCCACGATCAAGTCTGTCGACCTGCTCCTGTTCGCGGACAAGCGCTTCCAAACGGGACGGTTTCATCGGTACAGAGCCCTCCCTTCGGCGTTGGTCAGATTATAGGCGCAGAACGGCACCATGCCGTAGCGCGGATCGAGCTCGCAGATGTAGCAGCGGCGCAGCCGCTTGAGGTCCAGGTTCCAGGCATCCTGAAACACCATGCCGGAAACGGCGAAGGTGCTGCGGCGGGCCTGTTCTAAAAACGCGTCGAGGAACGCCGTCTCCAGGAGCTCGCCGTCCTCGGCAAAGCTCTCCGCTTCGCCGCTCCACTGGGCGGCGACGGCCTCGCGCGAATCGTCGGAGCTGACGCAGCAGCAGCCGTTCTCGGTCCGCTGCGGAAGCGGGCGCAGACTGCCGTCGGCCCGTTTCCGGTAGCTGGCGTGAAAGGAGCAGTAGGGGTTCTCCGCGCCGCCCCCGGTGAAATCTGCCGCATGCAGCAGGCCGTCGGTCTGCTCCTCCATCAATCGCAGCATGCGCGGGATCGTCACCGGCCTCTGCGGCCGAGCCAGAGAGCAGCGGCCAAAGTAGCTCAAGGGCTGAAAATGCACGCCGCGAACAGCGGGCATCCGCGAGATCGCATAACGCAGGATCGGACCGATCTGATCCTCATTCACGCCCGCCGCGATCACGGGGACCAGCACGACGCCCAGCCCCGCCGCGGCGCAGTTGTCGATCGCGCGCTCCTTCTCCACAAAAAGCGGCCGCCCGCGCAGCGTCTGATAGACGGCGTCGTCCAGTCCGTCGAACTGCAGGAACACGGTGCTGAGCCCGGCGGCCTTCAGCTCGGCCGCGTAGCCCGACTCCCCCGCCAGGCGCAGGCCGTTGGTGTTGAGCTGAAAAAAGCCGAAGCCCTTCTCCCGGCCCAGGCGGATGATATCGGGAAGATCGTCCCGCACGGTCGGTTCGCCGCCCGAGAGCTGGATGTTGAAGGGTCCGCCGTGCTCCGTCAGATAATCATACTGCGCGGCGATCTGCTCAAGGCTGAGCTCCGCCGCCGACGCTTCGCCGGCCGCGGCGAAGCAGACGGGGCAGCGCAGATTGCATCGCTGCGTCAGTTCCAGCAGCACGCAGCAGCCCTTGGTCTTATGCTCCTCGCACAGCCCGCAGTCGTAGGGGCAGCCGCGTTCGACAGTCTTGCCGCTGACCGGCGCCTCGACCGCGCTGTTTCTTTTCGACCATTGCAGATAGGAGCGCATGTCTCCTTCCCAGACGAGCGCAGAAAAGCTGCCGTGCTCCGGGCAGCTTTTGTCCATATATACGCCGTCCCGTTCGGAGCGAAGCTGCGCCGGCAGGCGGCTCAGACAAACGGGGCAGACGCTCTCCGTCTTGCCGAACACCATTTACAGCAATCCCCTTTCGCCGAGGATCTCCATGCACTTTTCAAAGGCGGCGGCGATGATCTGCGGGCAATACTCCACGCGCTTGGCCGGGTTGCCCTTGGTGATGTCGCGGCAGTCGATCCCACCGTAGTCGGCGGTCATCTCGTCCTCGAACCAGCGGGTGAACTCCCCCAGCGCGCCTTTGTGCTCCGGGGACTCATACCCCGTGTCCTCGCCTTTACCGGTGAAGTAGGAGATCACACAGGCGCCGCCGGTCATGCAGCCGCAGCAGCCCTGCGAGTAGCCGACGCCGCCGTCGAGCCCGCCCACGGCGCGCACGAGGTCCTTGTTCTCCTCTCCCACGGTCTCCAGCGTCAGGATCATCAGGATCTGGCTGCAGAAATAGCCGTAGCGGCTCAACTCCATGATCCGGTCGATCAGATCCATGTTCTACTCCTTTCCGGCGATCAAAAGCCAGTAGCCGCACTTCCCGCGCGGTACGCCGCAGCAGGCCGCATCCCCGCGCCAAAGCGCTTCCAGATAATACTCCTTCCATTCTCCGGTCATATCCTCGGCCTGCCGGACGTGAAAGCCCGCCGCCTTCAGGAGCGGTACGGGGGGCTCAAAAAACACGTCGGACAGCAGGAGCAGCCCGCCCGGCTTCAACACGCGCCGCGCCTCTCTGAGCGCGCCGGGAACGTCCCCGGAGAGGAAAAAGGCGCATTGGCTGAGCACCGCGTCAAAGCTCGCGTCCGGGTATCCGCTGCGCAGCAGGTCGCCTTTTTGAACGATCGGTGAGCGCGGGGCAAGGTCGATCCCCTCGGCCGCGTATCCCATCTCTCGCAGCAGCGCCACGCTTTCTCCCGCGCCCGCGCCGAGATCCAGCACGGATGCGCCGGCAGAGAGCCCGGAGAGCTCCAGCATACGGCGCGTATGCGCCGCGCCGCCCGGGTGCGCGTTCATTTGTCTTCCAGCGCCCGCTCCACCGAAGCGACCTTGCCCAGCGCCAGCTCCTCCGGCACATAGACGAAGCCGCAGGACGGGCAGACCGGCAGCTCGACGGGAAAGCCGTTGTCCAGATACATGAACTTGGCCTTGCCTTTGATGAGCGGCACGCCGCACTTGACGCACAGGAGCTTGCCCTGCGGGTCTATGGTGTAATAATTCTTCTCGATCGCCACGGCTTATCCCTCCCGCTTCTCCACTCTCATGCGGTGGCTGTAGGCACGGTGCACGCGGAACGCGTTTTCTCCCTCCAGGGAGAACTTGACCCAGAAGGTCGCGTTGCCGACGCGCCGACGCGCGACCATCAGACCGTCCTCGTCCAATATGGCCTCGCCGCTTTTATGAAACTCGTCCAGCACGGCGATGACGTCGTCCGTCAGGATCATGCGCTCGTCCATCATCGCCCGCGCCTCGTCGGTATATTCCACGCTGAAGTCCAGCTTCATCTCGATCGGCTCCTCCTGCCACAGCTCGCGCAGCAGCTCTTTCTTGAGTGTCAGGCGGTTGTAGCGTTTTTCGCTGATATCCGGGGTCTCGCAGGCGTTCGCGCCGTAGACGAGCTCCAGCAGATGGCGGGACTCCCGCCCCTGCCGCGCGAAACGGTCGCGGCAGGCCATGCAGTAGCTCAGATACGGCAGCTCGGAGCGCTCCAGGCACTGCTCCGTGATCTCCGCGGCGACCTCACGGTTTGCATAGGCGGTGAGCCCGCCATAGCCGCAGCAGGGCGAACGGTCGCCGGAGTAGGGCGTATCGGCCAGCTCGCAGCCGAGCTGCGCGGCCAGGTCACGGATCGCCGTCTGCGTCGCCTCGTCGCCGCGCGCGCCGCAGGCGTCGTGCAGCGCCATCGGACGCGGGAGTTTTTCCGCGCCCTCGGGCAGACCGATCGTTTCCAGCACGTCCCAGATCCCCGTCACAGGGGCGGAGACGAAATCGCTCAGCTCCTTCCGGCAGGTCGGGCAGCCGGCGATGATCGTCGCTTCGCCGAGCTTACCGAGCTCACGGTCGAGGAAAGCACGGGTCTGCTCGGTCATCTCGTATCGCCCGGCCCAGTCGCCGATCGCGCCGCAGCAGCCCAGCAGCAGCGCGACGCCGCCCTCGAGCCGCTCGCAGAGGTCCGCATACGCGGCCTTGACGGTCTCCGGCGCGATGGCCGCGGCCTGACAGCCCGGGAAGAAGACATATCGGCAGCTCTCATAGCCCGGCTGCGGGCGGCAGAGAAAGGCCTCGTCGTTGGAGAAGAGCATATCCAGCAGCGCAAACTCGTGCGGCGCCAGCGGCATTTTATCCGTCGAGACCATGTTCTGCCTCGCCAGGTGGCAGACGTGCGCCATGTCGAAGCCGTTGGGACAGACCACCGTGCACTGCCCGCAGAGCGTGCAGGCGTTCATGGGCTTGTTGAGCTGGTGGTCGCCCATGATGATCTGGGTGTTGTTGTAGATCTCCCGGGCGAGGAGCCCGGGGTGCTTTTTATAGTGCCGCAGATAAGCGCAGCTCTTGAGGCATTCCTCGCAGTGGCACTGGATGCAGCGCGCGGCCTCCTTGCGCGCCCGATCCAGATCGTAGCCCCCGGCGGGCAGCTCGACACGCCGCAGAGCTTTCGCCTCGCCGAGATCGGTATAGAGCCGCGTCTCGATCGCGCCCTCCTGTCCGCGTGTGTTGCGCGGATCGAGATTCTGCGCGAGCCTGTCCACCGTCAGCGCGGCTTTCTTCGCGCCGAAGGCGGCGGCCATGACGCCCTCTCCGCAGCCCATGACGAGCTTCTGCGGCTCAAAGAACATCAGCGCCTCATCGCATACGGCGTCGGGGAATACCGTTTTTGCAACGCGCGCCGACGCGCAGACCACGTCGAACTGCGCGCGTTTTTCCTCAAAAAACGCGGCGTCGATCTCACAGCCGAAGACGAAGTCGATGTCCTTCCCCTTCAGCCGCCCGAGCTCGAGCGCGAAAGCTTCCTCGTCAAGAAAAGGCGTCTCGCAGTGCAGGAAGGCCGCGAGGTCTTCCTGCTCGCAGAACACGGTGATCGGGTACGCCTTTTTTTCCAGCTCCCCTGCCAGAAACAGCGGGAACAGCCCGGAGCCGAACACGGCGGCTGTCTTTCTCTTTTTTGTGCGGAAAACGAGCCCCGTCCGGCTCTGCGGAGCGCAGCGGGCCAGCGCGTTCTCCACCGCGCGGACGGCGACGCCGTCTCCCACTTCGCACAGGCGGCAGACGCCCTCGCAGGGCGCTTCACAGCCCATTGACAGGATCAGCGGGAAAGGGGCGACTTTTTCGTAGAGCTGAAGCGCCTTTTTGAAATCGCCCGCGGCGGCCGCCCTGAGCATGGCGCGCGTGTCAAGCTTCAGCGGGCAGGCGGCGCTGCAGAAGGGCGGCTCCTCATAGACGCAGCGCTCCGCCATGCTGTCGATCTCCTCCTTGGAGATGCGGTTGACCTTATAGACGTGCGTCGAGCCGCGTTCCTGGATCTGACTCATTTCGGCGTCCCTCCCGGAGACAGAATAAAAGGGCAGATGAGGGAATGGGGATGTGGGAAAAACCCACATCCCCATTATAACATGGACTGTGTCGCTTGAAAAGGTTTACTTCTCCAGCGCCTTGAGGGCCGCGAGCACCTTGTCCGGGCGAGCCGGGATGCGGGTGATGCGGGCGCCGGTAGCGTTGTAGATGGCGTTCAGGATGGCGGGGTGAGGAGCATCCAGCGGGGCCTCGCCGCAGCCGGCGGCGCCGTAGGGGCCGTAGGGACGGTAGGTCTCGTTGTAGTGCAGCTCGATGTCGTCGGGAACGTCGTTGGGGTACGGGATGCCGCACTTGAGGAGGCTGGTCTCCTTCTGGAGATCGTCGAAGTCCTCGCTCAGCGCAAGGCCGATGCCCTGGGTCAGGCCGCCGTAGAAGTTGCCGTCGACCAGCAGCTTGTTCATGATGGTGCCGACGTCGGCCACGCAGGTGAACTTCTCGACCTTGACCTTGCCGGTCTGGGTGTCAACACAGACCTCGGGCAGGAAGATGGTGTACATGTAGGTCGCGAAGGGCTCGCCCTGGGCGGTATCCTGGTCGACCGGGTGGTCGGCGCAGTAGGTGGTGACCCAGTTGCCCTCGACCTTCAGCTTCTTGCCGTCGGCGACCATCTCGTCGTAGGTCCTCCAGGTGCCGTCGTCCTTCTTCATCTCGGCGAGCAGGGCCTCGGCGGCCAGACGGCAGGCATTGCCGGACATGACCTGAGAGCGGGAGCCGCCGGCAGGGCCGGAGTTCGGGGTGATCTTGGTGTCGTTCATGACGAGGCGGATCTGCTCGGGCTTGATGCCGGCCTGACGCAGCGTCTCGTGAGCGGAGACGAGCGCGCCCATGTCGGCGCCCTGGCCGTGATCCTCCCAGGAGACGTAGATCGTCACGGTGCCGTCCGGGTTGAGCTCGGCATAGGCGGAGGAGGCGTCGACGCCGTCCAGGCCGCAGCCGTACACGCCGAGGGACACGCCGATGCCGTACTTGAAGCGGCCGTCGGAGGCGGCGTTCTTCTCGGCGACTCTCTTCTTGCCGGCCTCATACAGCGGACGGGCCTTCTCGAACAGGGCCTCCTCGCAGTAGACCTCGGGGGGATAGCCGGTCGGGATGGTGGTGTGCTCAGACTCCTTGTAGCAGTTCATGGCGCGCATCTCGAAGGGATCGATGCCCATCTTGGCGGCCAGG
>JAFRLZ010000054.1 GCA_017430985.1 Oscillospiraceae bacterium | reverse complement strand
CTGGTGCACCAGTTGTCGTGCCAACGGCACAGCTGGGTAGCTATGTCTGGACGAGATAAACGCTGAAGGCATCTAAGCGTGAAACTCCCCCTGAGATAAGATCTCCCATCCTTTATGGAGTAAGGGTCGAAGTAGACTACTTCGTTGATAGGCCGGCGGTGTAAGCACAGTGATGTGTTCAGCCTACCGGTACTAATAGCCCGAGGGCTTTACCTACAAGACGATTATGCAGGAATCCCCTCGCTTCTTCCTCTGTTCAGTTTTCAGGGTGCAATCAAAGCTTCGTTTCAAAGCCCGGCGAAAGCGGGGTTGAAGCGAAGAGGAAGAGAAAACGGAATGAAGCGGAGCTTCGCCGGAAGGCGGATGAAGCGGAAGGAAGTTTTCTCTGACGCAGTTGGTGTTTTTAACGGTGAGGGTCCACCTGTTCCCATTCCGAACACAGAAGTTAAGCTCACCAGTGCCGACGATACTTGTCTGGAGACGGACCGGGAAAATAGGTCAACGCCAACACAAAAAGAAGCCATCCGAAAGGATGGCTTCTTTTTTTCCGGGCGTTGCAAACGCCGCGCAGGAATTGCCGTTGACTATTTGCCGCTGGATGGGGTATAGTAGGCTGTGAGGAAACTTTTTCTTTACCAAGGAGGAAGATATCATGGCGAACAAATACGCCGGCACCAAGACCGAGAAGAACCTGTGGGAAGCCTTCGCGGGCGAGTCCCAGGCCCGGAACAAATACACCTATTTCGCCTCCGTCGCGAAGAAGCAGGGCTTCGAGCAGATCGCCGCGCTGTTCCTGAAGACGGCTGAGAACGAGAAGGAGCACGCCAAGCTCTGGTTCAAGGAGCTGGAGGCGCTGGGCGACACCGCGCAGAACCTGCTGCACGCCGCCGAGGGCGAGAACTTCGAGTGGACCGACATGTACGAGCGGATGGCGAAGGAGGCCGAGGAAGAGGGCTTCCCCGAGCTCGCTGCCAAGTTCCGCGGCGTCGGCGCCATCGAGAAGATGCACGAGGAGCGCTACCGCAAGCTCCTGCAGAACGTCGAGACCGCGCAGGTCTTCGCCAAGAGCGAGGTCAAGGTCTGGGAGTGCCGCAACTGCGGCCACATCGTGGTCGGCACGGCCGCGCCCGAGGTCTGCCCCGTCTGCAACCACCCGCAGGCCTATTTCGAGGTCCACGAGGAGAATTACTGATAAAGGAGAAGGGCCGGGCTTGGCGCCCGGCCCGCCGAACGATATGGAGATCATCGAACTGATCGAGCGGCCGGAGCTGCTGGAGACGGCCGCGCGCTGGTTCCACGAAAAATGGGGCGTCCCGCTGGAGGCCTACGAGGAGAGCATGCGCGACGCGCTGCTGGGCGGCCCGGTGCCGGCCTGGCTCGTGGCGATGGAGGACGGGAAGCTCGTCGGCGGCCTCGGCGTGATCGAGAACGACTTCCACGAGCGCAAGGACCTGGCGCCGAACGTCTGCGCGGTGTTCGTGGAGCCGGAATACCGCTGCCGCGGCATCGCGGGAAAGCTCCTGAACGAGATCTGCGCGCGCATGAAGGCGCGCGGGATCGATACGCTCTATCTGCTGACGGATCACACCGGCTTTTACGAGCGCTACGGCTGGGACTACCTCTGCCCCGTCCTGGGGGACGGCGAGGACGAGCCCGCAAGGATGTACATACACAGATGAAAAGAGCGCTGTGGGAAACCCACAGCGCTCTTTTCATCACTTTTTCTTTTTCTTCGCGTAGGCGAACATCCAGATCACCAGGGCAATCAGCCCGAGGATCAGCAGGATGCCCAGGATCGTGTTGAACAGGCCGCTCACCAGCGTGACCGCGCCGGAAATGAGCTTCACGGCAAGCATGCCGATGAAAATGACGACGGCGAGAACGACGACGATGCGGGAGATGTCTTTCGTAGTCATGGCGTTACTCCTTTGCTCCGAGTTTGGACAGGACTTCCGTGAAATAGGGCGGCAGCTCCGTGACCAGATGCACGGCCTCGCCGCTGCGCGGGTGGAGGAATTTCAGTTCGCGGGCGTGCAGGCACTGGCCTTTGAGCCCCTTCTCCGGGGACGGGGCGCCGTAGACGCCGTCGCCCAGGAGCGGATGGCCGATGCTGGCCAGATGCACGCGGATCTGATGGGTGCGCCCGGTCTCGAGACGGCAGCGGATGTGCGTGTAGTCCCGATACCGCGCGAGCACCTCCCAGTGCGTGACGGCCGGACGGCCGTTTTTTTCGTTGACCGCCATGCGCTTGCGGTCCGTCGGATGGCGGCCGATCGGCCGGTCCACCGTGCCGGCGTCCTCCCGGAAGCGGCCGCGCGCCACGGCCTCATACACGCGCGAGAGGCTGCGGTCGGCCAGCTGGGCGGAGAGGGCCTGGTGCGCAAAGTCGTTTTTCGCGGCGATCAGCAGGCCGGAGGTATCCTTGTCGATGCGGTGGACGACGCCGGGGCGCTTTTCCCCGCCGACGCCGGAGAGCGAGTCCCCGCAGTGCCACAGCAGCGCGTTGACCAGCGTCCCGTCCGGATGCCCGGGGGCGGGATGGACGACGAGGCCGCGGGGCTTGTTGACCACGATCACGTCGTTATCCTCGAAAACCACGTCCAGCGGGATCTCCTGCGGCACGAGCGGCACGTCCTCCGCCGCCGGGAGCGTGACGACAAAAGCGTCGCCCGCGGCGCACTTGTAGTTCTTTTTGACCGGCGCGCCGTTCAGCAGGACGCGCCCGGCGTCCAGCAGCCGCTGCGCGGCGCTGCGGGACAGCTCCTCTATATGGCGCGCGAGGAGAGCGTCGACCCGGTCGCCGCTCTCCTCTGCAAAGATCACGATAGTTTCGTCCATGGACTTATTTGAATTCGTTCAGGATATCCTCCAGATCGAAGACCATGTCGGAGGCCGCCGGCTTCGGCGCGGGGGCCGGAGCGGGCTTCGGGGCCGGGGCGGCCTGCACGGGCTGCGGCGCCGGCTGGG
>JAFRLZ010000053.1 GCA_017430985.1 Oscillospiraceae bacterium | reverse complement strand
GAGGAGCTCCGCGCCGTCCCGCGGGGCGGGGGCGGGCTCGCCGCAGCGGCAGGCGCGGCGGCAGACTTCCTCCAGAAGCGCGGCCCGCCGCAGGGCCTCGTCCCGGTCCGCGCCGCAGACGAGCGCCCCGTGGTGCTTCATCAGCACCGTGTGCGCGCCGTTTTCGAGCGCGGCGGCGACGGCGTTCTTCAGCTTTTTCGTGCCGGGCAGGCCGTAGTCGGCCCAGGCGAGACCGCCGAGAGCCGCGCTCTCCTCCGCGTTGAGGCGGAGCGTTTCGGGCGGGCCGAGGCCGAGCGCCGTGGCGTACGGCTGGTGCGTGTGGATCACGAAGCCGACCTCCGGGAAGCGCCGGTAGGCCGCGGCGTGGATCCCCTTCTCGCTCGACGGCCTGCGGCTGCCCTCGAAGCTGCCGTCCGCGAGGCTGCAGCGGACGACGTCCGCCGAGCCCATGCGCTCATAGCCGAGCCCGCTCGGGGTGATCGCGAAACGCTCCCCGTCGAGGCGGGCGCTGAAATTGCCCCAGGTGCGGGCCACGAGCCTGCTCTCCAGCAGCAGCCGGCCCGTTTCGGCGACCTGTTCCAGGATCGTTTTTTCGTCCATGTCGGCCTCACTGTCCCCCGCCGTTGAGCAGTGCGAAGTTCTTTTTGTTGCTGTCGTACAGGCGGCGGAAGACGCGGTAGTTCTTCTCATAGGCCGCGCGGTCGGCCTCGTTCGGCTCGTAGCGGCGCAGCGGCCTGATGAGCGCGGCGGCCTCGCCCAGATCGGCGAAGATGCCGCTGCCGACGGCGATGAGCATGGCCGCGCCGACCGCGCCGACGTCCTTCGTGTCCGCCACGGTCTCGATGCTGCGGCCGGTGATGTCGGCCAGCATCTGGCAGGTGACGGCCGAGAGCGCGCCGCCGCCCACAAAGCGGATGACCTGCGAGGTCTTGATCTTCTTGTCCTGGCACTCCAGCATCCAGCGCAGGTGGAAGCAGACGCCCTCCAGCACGGCGCGGATCATCTGTGTTTCGCCGGTCTCGATCTTGAGGTTGAAGAACATGCCGGCGGCGTTCGGGTCCTCGAAGGGGCAGCGGTTGCCGTGCAGCCAGGGCGTGAAGATCACCCCGCCCGAGCCGGCCGGGACCTTCGAGATCGCCTCGGACATGTAGTCGTAGAGGCTCTCGTAGGCGGTTTCCGTGGAGTCGGCGACGTCGATCTTGTGCAGATAGGCCTCGATCTCGTCCTCCACGAGATGGGCCTTCACCCACTCGAAGCACTTGCCGGCGGTCTCCATCTCGGCGAAGTAGTTGTACTTGCCCTTCTGCGCGCCGACGATGCCGGCGATCATGGCGACGATATCGACCTTCTGCCGCTCGATGACGGTGCCGACCCAGCCGGAGGTGCCGGAATAGATGTGCGTGTCGCCGCTGCGCGTCGCGCCCGCGCCCACGCCGATCAGCGTGGCGTCCCCGCCGCCGCCGTAGACGGGGGTGCCGGCGGCAAGGCCCAGCTCCGCCGCGGCCCGCTCCGTCAGGCCGCCCGCGACCTCGGTGCATTCGATCAGCCGGGGCAGGTGCTTTTCCTCCACCCCGTACATGCGGCAGAGGCTGCGGCTCCAGCCCTCGTGACCCTTGCGGGTATCGTAGAGGAAGGTGGAGTAGGCGCTGTCGCGCGTCATGACGCACTCGCCCGTGCAGCGGCAGATCAGGTATTCCTTGACGTCCAGCCATTTATAGGCCTTGGCGAAGATCTCCGGCTCGTTTTTCTGCACCCACTTGTACTTCCACAGCGGGTCCTTCACACTGGTGGAGGCGGCGCGGGTGACGACGAGGCTCCTGAGCAGCATCGGCAGCGCGACGCCCGAGACGGTGAGGCCGTGGGTCTGGCAGTCGCGGAATTCCTTCGTGGCGCGCTGGTCGAGATAGCTCATCGGGCGGCGCAGGGCCTTCCCCTCGCGGTCGACCAGCACCATGCCCTGCATCTGCGAGCAGAAGGAGATCCCGCCGATCTGTTCGGGACGGATATCGGCCTTGTCGAACAGGCGCCGCGTGCTGCGGCACATGGCCCCCCACCACTGCTCGGCGTCCTGCTCGGCGCCGCCGTTCGGGAGGATGTATAGGTCGTAGGCCTCGTATTCGCCGGCCAGCAGCTTCAGCTCGCCGTCGATGGCGAACAGACAGGTCTTGACGCCGGTGGTGCCCACATCGTAGGCGATCGCGTACAGCATGATCCTACCCCCTGTTTTTTTCGCGGAGCGTTCTGTCGATATCTGCATTATACAGCGGCGGGAGCGAAAAATCTACCTCGATTTGCCGGAAGGCGGGCAAAAGTCGCCCCGGCGCCGATTGCTTTTTCGCGGCCGGGGATTTACAATAGAGACAGAAAAACAAAAAGGACTGTCGCACCATGGAAACGCTGATCGAACTGTTTGACAGACGGCCGCTGGAAAACATCCTGGGCGCGGAGATGTTCCGGCCGAGGCGGATCGTGTATATCTGCCCGGAGTTCGTCGCCCGCGACGCCGCGCTCCACAGGCGGATGCGCCTCCTCTTCCGCCGCCGCGGCCTGCAGGCCGAGCTCATCTTCTTCAAGGCGGACATGTACAACGCCGACGCGGTGCTCGCGCTGCTGCGGAGCATCCTCGAACGCTATCCCGACTGCGCCATGGACATCACCGGCGGCACGGACGACGTGCTGTTCGCCGCGGGGCTGCTCAGCGCGGAGACGAGCATCCCGGTCTTCACCTACAGCCGGAGGAAGAACTGCTTTTACAACATCCGCAACGCGGACTTCGCCGACGGCAGGCCCTGCTCCCTGCAGTACCGGGTCGAGGATTTCTTCCTCATGGCCGGCGGCTCCGTGCGCGAGGGCCGGGTGTACACCACGCCGCCGAACTTTTTCTTCAGCTCCAGAAAAACCCCGGAATCCGCCGAGGCTGTGCCGTAGCTGCGAAGACGGAGCTTTTCCTTGTAATCTGCCGCCTCGATGGAATTGCGGATGATGCGGCAGTCCGGCGTGTCCAGATAGAGGCTCGTCACCGTGCTGCGGCCGATCCGTACAAAATCTGCCTTTTCAACAGATTAAGGACTATGAAAGCGCGGTTTCTTATGGTATAATAAAGCAATAATGGATATTTTTGCTTCTGAAAACGGGTCGGCCCGTGTGGAAAAAGAATCTGCGGGGGAGCGGATAGCGCTATGAAAAAATCTTGGGTCACTATTGTCAATGTGCTCATTATGATCGCACTGCTGACCTTTGTGGTCCTCTATTCCAACTTTGAAAACAGAGCTACGGCCCAAAGGCAGATCGAGCATTTTGAAAACACCACGATCACCATGGAGCACGTCACGGAGAATTACCTGGAGGGCGAACAGCGCATCTGCGACGTGTGGGCACGCTATATCAACAGCGAGAACATGACCATCGAGGATGCCGTTTCCTTCATTCGGATCTCTCACGTGCTGCCGAACGCCTCCGCGCATATCGTATATACCGACACGCTGTCCGGCCTGTCTACCAGAACGAGG
>JAFRLZ010000052.1 GCA_017430985.1 Oscillospiraceae bacterium | reverse complement strand
TCGCTGCGCTCGCACACTGGCGGGCTGAGAAGAGTTTTTTGCGAGGTACACGCCCCCGCAAAAAACGATCGAATTGCTTTCGCCGCTGCGGCGGCGAAAGAGTTGGTCTGTCATTGCGAGGCTCCGCAGGAGCCGTGGCAACCCGTCTCCCTAAAACTAATCGATAAACTCCCGTTTGTCGCAGGAAAAAGCCTGTCAAGAAAAAATGCTTGACAGGCGGGGCAAAGGATGCTATACTCTGCAAAGCTGAAATACTTGACAGAGGAGGCAGAGCCGTGGAAGACCGGAGAAGACAAAGTCTGCTGCTGGATTTTTACGGCGAGCTTCTGACGGACAAGCAGCGCGGCTGCTACGATCTGCACGTGAACGAGGACCTCTCGCTCTCCGAGATCGCCGAGCAGCTGGGCATTTCCCGCCAGGGCGTGTGGGACAACATCCGCCGCGCGGAGAAGACGCTGACGGAGATCGAGGAGAAGACCGGCCTGATGGGCCGCTTCGAGGAGACGCGTACGGCGCTCGACCGTCTCGGCGCGGGGCTGGACAAGCTCTCCGGGCTGACGGAGGGCGAGGCGAAGGCCCTCGCGTCGGAGCTGGCCGGGGAGCTGCGCGCGCTGCGCGACAGGGGATAAAAACATGGCGTTTGAAAGCTTATCCGACAAACTCAATAGCGTGTTCAAGCGCCTGCGCGGCAAGGGCCGCCTGAGCGCGTCCGACGTCCGGGAGGCCATGCGCGAGGTGCGTATGGCGCTGCTGGAGGCCGACGTCAGCTACAAGGTGGTCAAGGACTTCACCAAGAAGGTCACCGACCGCGCCGTCGGCACGGACGTGCTCGAGGCGCTCAACCCCGCCCAGATGGTCATCAAGATCGTCAACGAGGAGCTCTGCGCCCTCATGGGCGGCGAGAACCAGAAGCTCAGCTACGGCTCCAGGTCGCCCTCTGTGGTGATGCTCGTCGGCCTGCAGGGCGCGGGCAAGACCACCAACGGCGCCAAGCTCGCCGGCTTCATCCGCAAGCAGGGCAAGCGCCCGCTGCTGGCCGCCTGCGACGTGTACCGTCCGGCCGCCATCCAGCAGCTGGAGACCGTGGGCCGTCAGCTCGATATCCCCGTTTTTCAGCAGGGGCAGGGCGATCCGGTCGCGATCGCGAAGGCCGCGGTGGAGCATGCGAAAAAGCACGGCAACGACGTGGTCTTCCTCGATACCGCCGGCCGCCTGCACATCGACGAGGCGCTCATGCACGAGCTGCAGGAGATCCGCGACGCGACGCAGCCGAGCGAGATCCTGCTCGTGGTCGACGCCATGACCGGTCAGGATGCGGTGAACGCGGCCTCCGCCTTCGACGAGGCCCTGGGCGTGACGGGCGTGATGCTCACCAAGCTCGACGGCGACGCCAGAGGCGGCGCGGCCCTTTCGATCCGCGCGGTCACGGGCAAGCCCATCAAATATATCGGCGTGGGCGAGAAGCTCGACATGATCGAGGCCTTCCACCCCGACCGCATGGCCTCGCGCATCCTCGGCATGGGCGACGTGCTGACGCTGATCGAAAAGGCCGAGCAGAGCTTCGACGAGAAGAAGGCGCTCGAGGCGGCGGAAAAGCTGAAGGCCAACCGCTTCACGCTCTCCGACTATCTGGAGCAGATGGGTCAGCTCAAGAATATGGGCGACCTGGAGAGCCTCATGGGCATGATCCCCGGCGTGGACGCCCGCGCGCTCAAGGGCGCTAAGGTCGACGAGAAGGCCATGGCGCGGCAGGAGGCGATCATCCTCTCCATGACGCCCTCCGAACGGGACAATCCCTCGCTGCTCAACTCCAGCCGCAAAAAGCGCATCGCGCGCGGCTCCGGCGTCGACGTGGTGGACGTCAACCGGCTCCTCAAGCAGTACGACGCCATGCAGCAGATGATGAAGCAGTTCTCCGGCAAGAACATGAAGAAGCTGCAGAAGAAGTTCGGCAAAATGGGCGGCATGCCCGGCATGGGCGGCTTCCCCGGTATGGGCGGCTTCGGCTTCTAAGGTTTACAGCGCCGCAAGGCGTTTGTAATAATCAGATTTTACTATGGAGGTGAACATACAATGGTTAAGATCAGACTTCGCAGGATGGGCGCCAAGAAGGCCCCTTACTACCGTGTCATCGTGGCGGACTCACGTTCTCCCCGTGACGGTCGTTTTATCGAGGAGCTCGGTATTTACGATCCCATGGCCGAGGGCGAGAAGATCAAGCTCGACGTGGAGCGCGCCAAGTACTGGATCTCGAACGGCGCTCAGCCCACCGATACCGTTCGCGGTCTGCTCAAGAAGCTTGAGGCCTAAAAAGGAGCATCTACCGGCATGAAAGAAGTATTGACCTACATTGTGCAGAGCCTGGTAGATCATCCCGACCAGGTCTCTGTGACCGAGCGCAAAGCCGACGGCGAGACCGTATTCGAGGTCCGCGTGGCCGACGGCGATATGGGCAAGGTCATTGGCCGGCAGGGGCGGATCGTCAAGCAGATCCGGATCCTGATGCGGGCCGTCGCCCAGCGGAAGGGCAAAAAGGTGTCCGTGGAGATCATGGACTGAAAAAGCAGAGGCGTTCAGCCTCTGCTTTTTTTATGTGACAACGGGACCGGCGGGCGACAGCGCCCGCCGCGCTTCGCAGGGGCGGCCCTCGCGGCCGCCCGTTTTGTCATTCTGAGCGAAGCGAAGAATCGTATAGATCCTTCGGCTCCGCTGCGCTGCGCGAAGCCGTGACAGGGGGCCTCTTGGTTCATTCGTCCCGCTCCAGCGCGTCCGAGATGGCACGCGCTTTTTCGCGCCAGTCGTTGGCGCGCGCCTCGCGGTCGAGCAGGGCGAGGTAGCCCGGGTCGTCCCGGAGCCGCAGCCCCAGCTCGATCTTGGCGAGGAAGTCCTCGGGGTCCCGCCCGATCAGCACGGAGGCGTAGCGGCGGCACTCGTCCATGTCCGTCGTGACGATGGGCTTGTGCAGCGCCATGTACTCGAAGAGCTTCACGGGGCTCGTGGCGCGGGTGACGTCGTTGAGCAGAAAGGGGATCAGCATGAGGTCGCAGAGCCGCGCGTAGTCCCGGAGCCGCTCGTAGGGCCGCGCGCCGAGAAAAAAGATCCCCTCCTCGCCGCGGACGCTGCGGTCAAAGCTGTCGTCGTAGCGGATGCCGAAGAGCACGACGCTGTAGCGCCCCGTGCGGGCGATCGTCTTGAGCAGCTCATAGTCGAACCACGCGGCCAGCGCCCCGTAGTAGCAGAGGATGGGAAGCCCGCGCTCCTGCACGGCCCGGAAGTCCGGGTCGGGGCGGAAGGCGGGATCGCCGCCCTGAAAGAAGGTGTAGTCCACGCCGTTGGAGGACAGGATCAGCCGCCGCGCGCCGCGCCGCGCGAGCACGTCCAGCCGCAGACGCTCCGCTGTGACCGCCACATACACGTCTCTGTGCCGCATGGCGTAGCGGTATTTCTCCGAGACGTTTTTCGGCAGCGTCCCCGTGCCGGAGAGCACGGGGCTGATGTGGTCCACATATTCGTAGATCAGCTGGAAGCCTTTGGCGCGCGCCCGTTCGAGCTCCCGGACGGAGAGCATCCAGTCGGTGGAGTAGAGCTGCAGGTACTTCGGCCGCGCGTCCCGCCGCAGCTCGCGCAGCAGCAGGCGGCGCAGCGGGCGGTTGCCGAAGTTGAACAGCCAGAGCCGCTCGCCCTGCCGCCGCAGCGTCACGCAGCCGTCGGTCATGCGGCTGACCTCGTAGATCACGAGCGAGCCCGAGCGGGAGAGCTCGCGCGCGATGTGCTGCGGCCGCTGGAAGAGCGGCACCTGCCAGCCGAAGCTGGAGCGCCAGAGGATGACGCGCGCGCTCTCCTCCGCGAGCATCTGCCGGATCAGACGGCGGCAGCGCCGCGGCCGCAGCAGCGCGGCGGGGTGGAGCGCGTCGAGGACGTTTGCGCGCAGCCAGGCCGCAAGCCTTCGGACGAAACCGGAAAAGCCGTATTTGCGGTAGACGGAAACGAGCTTCTGCAGGGCCTCCCTCATGGCGGCCCGCCCGCACTGGAAAGACGACAAGGACAGCGCAGGGTCTTCACCTCCTCCTTTTTGCCGACAGCATAGCACGCCGACGCTTCAAAAAGAAAAGAAAACGGGCGAGCGGACCTTGTGATTATATTCAGGCAGAACCGGCATAAGGGCGGGTAGAATTGCATATTATTCACAAAATACAAAAAACGAATGAATAAATTACCAAAAATTCATTGACAGAGAGCAAGGACCGTGCTATGCTTGCAAACGTAAAAGCAGTAAACATCAAGCGTGTATGAAAATGGAGGACGAGGAAAAATGAAAAACATCAATAAATTTTTATGCATTGTGCTTGCACTCGCGATGATCCTGGCGCTGAGCGCCTGCGGGAGCAAGTCGGACGCGAAGCTCTCCGCGGCCTACGACAAATATCTGGCGGAGATCAAAGCCAATGGCGCGACGGGCGCGAACGGCACGCTCACGGTCGCCATCTCTCCCGACTTTGCCCCGATGGATTTTTATGACGTCGCGAAAAACGGCGACGACGCGATCGTCGGCTTCGACGTTCTGCTGGCCAACTACCTCGCGCAGGAGCTCGATATGACGCTGGTGCTCAAGCCGATGTCCTTCGACGCCTGCATGGCGGCGGTCCAGACCGGAAATGCGGACATCGCCATCTCCGGCTTCTCGTGGACGTTTGAGCGCAGCCAGAACTTTGCGATCTCGGATTACTACATCGCCGGCGACAACGAGACCGAGCAGTCCGTCATCTGCCTGAAAGAGAACGAGGGCAAGTTCACCAAGGCCGAGGATTTCGTCGGTTACAAGATCGGCTATCAGGGCGCTTCGCTCCAGCAGGTCCTCGTTGAGGAGACCTTCGGCGGCATGGACGTCGACATCAGCCAGGCCTACGTCGACCTCGGCACGGCGGTCGAGGCGCTGAAGGCGAAACAGATCGACTTCCTGGCCGTCGCGCACGGCAACGGCGACTCCATCATCGCCAACGCGAGCGATGCGATCGCATTCACCGGATTTGACTTCGAGGTCGCGGAGATCTATAAGAACAACGTGTGCCTGATCAACAAAGACAACACGGAGCTGCTCGACCTTGTGAACGCGGCGCTCAACAAGGCGCTCGTGGAGGAGATCTACAGCGGCTGGTATGACGCCTGCAAGGTCTATGCCGGCATCTCCACGCTCGATGAGCTCGGCTTCGACGACGAGGGCAACAAGATCAAGGACTGAACCTTGCGCCATTTCAAACAGGAGAGTTTCCTTCCATGACATTTTTCACGAATATCGCCAAAATCATGGCGAAATACTGGCAGACCTTTTTGCTGCAGGGTATCGGCTATACGCTGCTCCTGTCTGTCATAGCCGTGGCCGGCGGCGCGTTCTTCGGCTCGCTGCTGGCCCTGGCGAAGCGCTCGAAGCTGAGGATCCTCAAGGCCCTCGTCAACGCTCTCGTCGAGGTCGTCAGGGGGACGCCCGTCCTGCTCCAGCTCTATATCGGCGTATTCGTGTTTCCCATGCTCATCCCCAGGCTGTCCTCGCTGCCGTACATCTATTCCGTGTCGATCGTTCTGGTCATCAATTCCAGCGCCTATGTGTCCGAGATCATCCGCTCCGGCATCGAGGCCGTGGATATCGGCCAGATGGAGGCGGCCCGCTCGCTGGGCCTCACGCAGCGCACGGCGATGCTGTCCATCGTTCTGCCGCAGGCGGTCAAAAACATCCTGCCGGCGCTGGGCAACGAATTCATCACGGTCGTCAAGGAGACCTCGCTCGCATCCACTTTCTTTGTCGGGGAGCTGATGACGGCGTACCTCAAGGTAAAAGGCAATACATATCTGACGATGGAGTGTCTGGCCATTGTCGGCGTGCTGTATTTCGCACTGACGTTCATCCTGTCCAAGCTCCTCAAGGCCATGGAAAGGAGGATGAAAGCCCGTGCTTGACATCAAAAACATCTACAAGAACTTCGGAGATCTCCAGGTCCTGAAGGGCGTCTCCACCCATGTGGACAAAGGCGAGGTCGTTGTGATCATCGGCGTGTCCGGCTCGGGGAAATCCACGCTGCTGCGCTGCATGAATCTGCTGGAAGAGCCCAGCTTCGGCGAGGTCTGGATGGAAGGGAAGCTGATGACGCCTCCCGATCCCTATCTGCACTGGGACGTGATCCGCAGCTCCAAAACCTATCGCCGGCTCGTGAGCGAGGGACTCAGCGACGACGAGGCGATCAAAAAGATCAAGGCCGAGGATCTGCTCAAGGAGAGGCACCCGAAGTACGAAGGCCCCGAGTATGTGTCGCAGATGAAAAAGATCTACGAGGAAAACGGGATCGACATCAATCTCGGCCGACAGAAGATGGGGATGGTCTTTCAGTCCTTCAACCTCTTCAACAACAAGACCGTCAAGGAGAACATCACGCTCGCGCCGATCAAGATCGGGAAGCAGCGGCTGAAAGACGCGAAAAAGCGCGGGAAGCCTCTTGACAAGACGCCCGACGATATCGTGAACGAGGCAAACGCCAAAGCGATGAAGCTGCTCGAGCGCATCGGGCTCCAGGATAAGGCGGACGTGTACCCCTCCACGCTCTCGGGCGGCCAGCGGCAGCGCGTTGCGATCATCCGCGCTTTGGCCATGGAGCCGGACGTGATGCTCTTCGACGAGCCGACCTCGGCCCTTGATCCGGAAATGGTGGGAGAAGTGCTCGACCTGATCCGGGATCTCGTCAAGGACGGGATGACCTCTGTGATCGTCACGCATGAGATGGGCTTTGCGAAGGAGGTCGCCGACAGGGTCATCTTTATGCATGACGGCGTGATCGCGGAGGAGGGTACGCCCGACCAGGTGTTCAACCACCCGCAGAATCCGCGCTGCCGGGAGTTTCTCAGCAAGGTCCTGAAATGATCTGCGCGGCGTCGGCTCGCCGCCGATCGAATCTTCAAAGACCCCGCGGAGCGGGGTCTTTTTTATCGAGGGAAAGACATGGACGAACAAAAACGGGCCGCGCTCGCGGCCATTGACGAAAACGGCGCCGTGTTCACGGCGCTGTCCGACCGGATATGGGAGAGCCCCGAGCTCTCGCTCAAGGAGCACAAGGCGGCCGCGCTCTATATCCAGACGCTGCGGGAGCTGGGCTTCGCCGTGACGGAGAAGCTCGGCGGCATCGACACGGCCTTCTGCGGCGCTTACGGCAGCGGACGGCCCGTGATCGGCATCCTGGGCGAGTTCGACGCGCTCTCCGGATTGAGCCAGAAGGCGGGCGCGGCGGCGGAAGAGCCGCTCGTCCCCGGCGGGAACGGGCACGGCTGCGGACACAACCTGCTCGGCGCGGGGGCGCTCGCCGCCGCCGTCGCGGTCAAGCGCTATCTGGAGCAGAGCGGCGCGCCCGGCACGGTGATCTTCTTTGGCTGTCCCGGCGAAGAGGGCGGCGCGGCGAAGGCCTACCTTGCGCGCGACGGGCTCTGGAAGGAGCTGGACGCGGCGCTCTCCTGGCATCCGAGCGACGTGAACCAGACCGTGACGGGCACGAACACCGCCTGCACGCAGGTGCTCTACCGCTTCTCGGGCACGGCGGCGCACGCCGCGGGCGAGCCGCACGTCGGCCGCAGCGCGCTCGACGCGGTGGAGCTCATGAACATCGGCGTGCAGTTTCTGCGCGAGCACATGACCGAAGACTGCCGCATCCACTACGCCATCACCGACGCGGGCGGCGTGTCGCCGAACGTGGTGCAGGCGAGGGCCTCGGTGCTCTACATGGTGCGCGCGGCCAGAGTAGCCGACGCCGTGACGCTGCAGAAGCGCGTGGACGATATCGCCAAGGGTGCGGTGCTCATGACGGGAACGAGCTTCGAGCGCGTGTTCATCGACGGCACGGCGGAGCTCCTGCCAAACTTTACGCTGGAAGAGCTGCTCTACGACAACATGGAGCAGATCGGCGCGCCGGTCTGCCCGCCGGAGGAGTTGGCCTTCATGGCGGCCCTCAAAGAGACCTTTCCCACCTCGCCGCTCTGCGGTACGGGCGCGCACTGCGACCCGGCGATCCGGGAACAGGTCGCGGAGCTGACGGAGCGGGGGACGCGCGCGGTCAACGACTTCCTCATGCCGCGCTTCTCGGGCGAGGCGGCGGAGCCGGGCAGCACCGACGTGGGCGACGTGAGCCAGCTGACGCCCACCGCGCAGCTCAACGCCGCCGTCTGGCCCGCGGGCGTGCCGGGACATTCCTGGCAGATCGTCGCCTGCGGCAAGAGCCGCTATGCCCACGCGGGCCTGCTCTTCGCGGGCAAGGCGCTTGCCGGAGCGGCGATCGACCTGCTGATGCGGCCGGAGCTGCTGGCCGCGGCCAAAGAGGAATTCGCCGGGCGCGCCGTGGGCTATGTCTGCCCCATCGAGCCGGACGCTGTGCCGATCGCCCTGTGAGCCGGTCTTGACAAGTACGGCCTCCTGCGGTATAATTTGTTATACAAATCATACCACAGGAGGTTTTGTCATGCCCAGACCAAAGGGACATTACGCCTGGACGGCGACCGTCGGCGAAAAGGGACAGATCGTGATCCCCAAGCAGGCGCGCGAGATCTTTGATATCCGGCCGGGCGACACGCTGCTGCTCCTCGGCGAGGTGAAGCGCGGGATCGCCATCCCGCCCAAGAACCAGTTCAGCGCGCTGGCCAAATTCGTTTTTGACGGAGAGGAGGAGACGCCATGACGCCGGTACTGTCCGTCCGGGGGCTCTGCAAGGAGTATCCGGGCTTTCGTCTTGACAACGTGAGCTTCGACGTGCAGCCGGGGCGCATCATGGGCTTTATCGGCCGCAACGGAGCGGGCAAGACCACCACGCTCAAATCCCTGCTGCACCTCGTGCACCCCGCGGCGGGGGAGATCGCCTTTTTCGGCCTGCCGCTCGAGGAGCATGAGCTCGAGATCCGCCGTCGGATCGGCTACGCGGGCGGCGCGGTGGCCTATTTCAAAAAGAAAAAGATCGCCGCTCTGGTCGACGTGACGAAAAGCTTTTACGACAGCTGGGACGAGGCGGCCTTCCGGCGCTGCATGGATCGCTTTGCGCTGGACGAAAACAAGACCCCGGATCAGCTCTCCGAGGGCATGAAGGTCAAGCTCAATCTCGCGCTGGCGCTGTCTCACAGGGCCGAGCTGCTGATCCTCGACGAGCCGACGAGCGGGCTCGACCCGGTCTCGCGCGAGGAGCTGCTGGAGATCTTCCTGCGCCTCGCGCGCGAGGATGGCGTGGCGATCCTCTTCTCCACGCACACGATCAGCGACCTTGAAAAGTGCGCCGACGACATCACCTATATCCGGAAGGGCCGCATCCTGGCCTCGCAGCCGATGGACGAATTCATCGCCGACTATCGTCTGCTGCGCGCGCCGGAGGCTCTGAGCGAGGCGCAGCGCGCCGCCGTGCTGGGCGAATGCTTCGACCGCACGGGCGGTACGCTGCTGATCCGCGCGGCGGACGCCGAGCTCTTCGGCGGCTGCGCTCTCACGCAGCCCGGCGTCGAGGAGATCATGGTCCATCTGGAAAAGGAGGGGGAGACGGCATGAAGCTCGTGAAAAAAGAACTGAGGCTTTCGACCTCGATCCTGACGCCCCTGTTCCTGCTCTTCGCCTTCATGGCGCTGATCCCGAACTATCCGGCGCTCGTCGGCGCGTTCTTCGTCTGCTTCGGCGTATTCCAGTCTTATCAGCCCGCGCGGGAGAACAACGACATCCTCTATTCGGCGCTGCTGCCGATCCGCAAGCGCGACGTCGTGACGGCCAAATATCGCACGGCGGTGCTGTTCGAGCTGCTGGGCTGGCTGCTGATGGGGCTGTGCGCGCTGCTGCGGCTCACGGTGATGAAGGCCTCGCCGGTCTACGCGGCCTCGCCGCTGCTGCCGGCCAACCTCGCCTATCTCGGCGGGGTGCTGCTGGTCTTCACACTCTTCAACACGGTCTTCCTCGGCGGCTTTTTCAAAACGGCCTACAAGTTCGGGATGCCCTTCATCTTTTTCATCATCAGCTGCTTCCTGTTCATCATCGTCTTCGAGATCCTGCCGCATCTGCCGGGCCTCGGCTTCCTCGCGGCGACGGAGGGCGCGCCTCTCCGGCGGCAGCTCTGGGTGCTGGCCGCCTGCGCGCTGATCTTCGTCGTCGGCACCGCTCTCTCCCTGCGCCGCGCGCAGGAGAACTTTGAGAAGATCGACCTGTGACGAGTTTTAGCACTCATAGATAAAGAGTGCTAATGTTAACAGTTTGTTCATATTAAATGCTATATTTGTTAACTTTTGTTTAGTATTTTATATACAGAACGAAGCGAAAGAAATGGAAACTTCGCCAAGAGTGTCAATACTGAATGGAGGTTTTCAAAATGTTCGAACTGATCCCCTTTGACCGTCACACCCGTCACATGATGAGCTTCGATCCCTTCCGCGAGCTGGAAGACATGGAGCGCAGCTTCTGGGGCGGCAGCAATAATCTGTCCGCCTTCCGCACCGACGTGATCGACACCGGCGACGCCTACAAGCTCGAGTCCGAGCTGCCCGGCTTCAAGAAGGAAGACATCAAGATCGATGTGGAGAACGATGTGCTGACCATCAGCGCCGAGCACAAGACCGAGAACAAGGACGAGAAGCCCAACTTCATCAAGCGCGAGCGCTTCTACGGCTCCTACAGCCGCAGCTTCGACGTGTCCGGCGTGAATGTCGACGGCATCGAGGCCGCCTATACCGACGGCGTCCTGACGCTGACCATGCCCAAGAAGCAGGAAACCATCCCGGCCAAGCGCAGCCTCGAGATCAAGTAAATCATCTCATCCCCCCAAAAACGCCGCGGAGAGCGAACAGCCCTCCGCGGCGTTTGCGCTGTATAAACGGCAGGCAGGCGGGAAGCCGGCAGAACACCGCAGGGGCTGCCGATAGCCGCCCCTGCGGGCGAGAACAAGCTTCCCGCCGAGCTTCCTCCAGGCTCAGCCCCGGGCGACGCCCAGCGCGGTGAAGTCGTTGAGCGCCAGATCCGGCCAGGTCGGCTCGACGCCGTAGGGGCGGGGCTTGCCCTCGCCCCTACACCGTCTTTCGCCGCTGCGGCGGCGAAAGAGTTGGTCTGTCATTGCGAGGCTCCGCAGGAGCCGTGGCAATCCGTCCCCCCCTAAAAACCAATCGATAAACTCCCGTTTATAAAAAAGCGCTTATTGGCAAAAATGCGAGGATATGATAAAATACTCTTGTTATGTCAAAAATCGGAGGCGTGCCTATGGAACGCAAGCAGTATATCGACGCCGGAAAGATCGTCAACACGCACGGCGTCGCCGGAGATGTCAAGATCGAGGTCTGGCTGGACAGCCCGCAGATGCTCAGGCGCTGCGGCCGCGTCTATCTCAGCGGCGCGGAGAAAAAGCTCCTGCGCGCACGGGAACACAAGGGCTTCCTGATCGCCGCGCTCGAGGGCGTGGACGACCTGAACGCCGCCATGGCGCTCAAGGAGCGCGTCGTCCAGATCGACCGCGCGGACGCGAAGCTGCCGAAGGGGAGCTACTTTCTGCAGGACATCCTGGGCGCCTCCGTCGTGGACGAGAGCGGCGCGGAGATCGGCACGCTCACGGACGTGCTGGAGCTGCCGGGGAACCGGGTCTATGTGGTCAAAGGCGAGACGGAGCATCTGATCCCCGCGGTGCCGGAGTTCATCCTGAACGCCGACGCGGAGGCGGGCCGGATCACGGTGCGGCTGATCGAGGGCATGTGATGAAAATAGATATTTTGACGCTTTTCCCGGATACCGTGAACGCGGTGCTGCACGAGAGCATCCTCGGCCGCGCGGCCAAAAAGGGCGTCGTGGAGATCAACTGCGTCCAGATCCGGGACTATACCGAAAACAAACAGAAGCAGGTGGACGACTACCCCTACGGCGGCGGCTGGGGCTGCGTGATGATGGCGCAGCCGCTCAAGAGCTGCCTGGAGTCGGTCTGCACCGACGCGCCGGAGCGCCGCCGCGTGATCTATCTGTCCCCGCAGGGGCAGACCTTCACGCAGGAGACGGCCAGGCGCCTGCAGCGCGACTACGACCACCTCGTGCTGGTCTGCGGCCACTACGAGGGCGTGGACGAGCGCTTCATCGAAGCGTGCGTCGACGAGGAGCTCTCGCTGGGCGACTTCGTGCTCACCGGCGGCGAGATCGCGGCTATGGCCGTGAGCGACGCGGTGTGCCGCCTCGTGCCCGGCGTGCTGGCCGACGAGCAGTGCTACGTCGGCGAGAGCCACTGGGACGGCCTGCTGGAGTACCCGCAGTACACCCGCCCGGAGGTCTGGGAGGGGCGCGCCGTGCCCGAGGTGCTGCTGCAGGGCGACCATGCGAAGGTCGAGCGCTGGCGGCGCAGAGAGCAGCTCAGACGCACCCGGGACAAGCGCCCGGACCTGTTCGAGAAGCTGGAGCTGACGGACAAAACCGACCGGCAGCTTTTGGACGAGCTGCGCAGGGAGCAGGGGAGGATCGCGCTGACCGAGCCCGTCGGGTACCGCCCGGCGGCGGAGGACGACCTGCCGGAGCTGCTGCGCATCACGGCCGAGGCGCAGGCGGCGCTCAAGCGCCGCGGCGTGGACCAGTGGCAGGATAACTACCCCAACGAACAGGCTTTCCGCTTCGATCTGGAGCGGGGCGAGAGCTTCGTCGTTCTGCACGGGGAGGAGATCGCGGGCTTCTTCACGCTCTCCACGCGGCCGGAGACGACCTATGAGGGTATCACGGACGGCAAGTGGTCGGCGGAGACGGCGTACTGCGTGCTCCACCGCGCGGCCGTGGCGGAGAAATACCGCGGCTCCGGGCTCGCGGACAGACTGATCCGCTGCGCGGAGCAGCAGGCGAGGGCCTGGGGCCTGCGCTGCATCCGCACGGATACGCACCGCAAGAACAAGGCCATGCAGCGCCTCCTGCGCGACAATGGCTTCCGCTACCGCGGCAACGTGACCGTGCGCGTCGGCGAGGGGCACGACGCCGCCCGCCAGGCGTATGAGAAAATACTGAAAAGGGAAAAATGATCGTGTCATCCCGAGCACAGCGAGGAATCTGAAAGATCCTTCGCCGCCATGCTCCTCGGAATGACAAGGATAACAGTACTATGGACTTGACCGATTACAAGGAAATACGCGCGCTGCTCGAACGGCACGGCTTCCGCTTCTCCAAAAGCCTCGGCCAGAACTTCCTGACCGCGGCCTGGGTACCGCAGCGCATCGCGGAGGAGGCGGGGCTCGACGAGCAGACCGGCGTGGTCGAGATCGGTCCCGGCGTCGGCTGCCTGACGGTCGAGCTGGCCAAACGCGCCGGGCGCGTCGTCTCTGTCGAGCTCGACCGCGCGCTCCTGCCGGTGCTTGCCGAGACGCTCAGGGGCTGTGAAAACGTCGAGGTCGTCTTCGGCGACGCCTGCAGGCTGGACCTGCGCGCTCTCGCGGCCGAAAAGCTGGCGGGGCTGCGCCCCGTGGTCTGCGCGAACCTCCCCTACAACGTCACGAGCCCGCTGCTGACGGCGCTGATCGAGGCCGGCTGCTTCGAAACGATCACGGTGATGATCCAGCGCGAGGTCGCGCGGCGGCTCTGCGCCGGACCCGGCTGCGCCGACTACGGCGCCTTCGGCCTCTTCGTGCAGTGGCACTGCGTTCCGGAGCTGCTGTTCGACGTGCCGCCGAGCTGCTTCGTGCCGCAGCCGAAGGTGACCTCCTCGGTCGTGCGGCTGACGCGCCGCGCCGCCCCGCCGGTGAGCGTGCGGGACGAGGCGCTGCTCTTCCGCGTGATCCGCGCGGCCTTCAACCAGCGGCGCAAGACGCTCGTCAACGCGCTCGCCGCGGGCCTGGGGCTGGACAAGGCGCAGGCGGAGGCGGCGATCGTGCGCGCGGGCTTCGATCCGCTCGTGCGGGGCGAAGCGGTCGGCCTTGGTGGATTTGCAACAATCTCCGACGAAATTCATGCTCTGCGGAGCGTCGATTTGTAGGGAAAATGTATTGATTTTTTCCCGGGCCCTGTGATATTCTTAACAGTGGCAAAAACTGATGAAAAAATACAAATTTTTGATAGAAAGGAACGCACACATGAGCAAAAAGTATGTGTATCTCTTCACCGAGGGCAACGCGAAGATGCGCGAGCTGCTCGGCGGCAAAGGCGCGAACCTCGCCGAGATGACCAACATCGGCATGCCGGTCCCGCAGGGCTTCACCATCACCACCGAGGCCTGCACCCAGTACTATGAGGACGGCCGCAAGATCAACGACGAGATCATGGCCGAGATCATGAAGAACGTCGAAAAGATGGAGGAGATCAACGGCAAGAAGTTCGGCGACCTGGAGAATCCTCTGCTTGTCTCCGTCCGTTCCGGCGCCCGCGCCTCCATGCCCGGCTTGATGGACACCATCCTCAACCTCGGCCTGAACGACGAGGTCGTCGCCGCCATGATCAGGAACAACCCCGATCCCAAGTTCGAGCGTTTCGTGTACGACTCCTATCGCCGCTTCATCCAGATGTTCTCCGACGTCGTCATGGAGGTCGGCAAGAAGTACTTTGAGCAGCTGATCGACCAGATGAAGGAGCGCAAGGGCGTGACCTTCGACGTGGAGCTGACCGCGGCCGACCTCAAGGAGCTGGCCGAACAGTTCAAGGCCGAGTACAAGAAGCAGATCGGCGAGGACTTCCCCTCCGACCCGAAGGTGCAGCTGTACGAAGCCATCCGCGCCGTGTTCCGCTCCTGGGACAACCCGCGCGCCAACGTCTATCGCCGTGACAACGACATCCCCTACTCCTGGGGCACCGCCGTCAACGTCATGCCGATGGTCTTCGGTAACCTGAACGAGAACTCCGGCACCGGCGTCGCCTTCACCCGCGACCCCGCCACCGGCGAGAAGAAGCTCATGGGCGAGTTCCTCACCAACGCCCAGGGCGAGGACGTCGTGGCCGGCGTCCGCACCCCGATGCCTATCTCCCAGATGGAGGAGAAGTTCCCCCAGGCTTACGCCGACTTCATCGACGTCTGCAATAAGCTCGAGGATCACTACCGCGACATGCAGGACATGGAGTTCACCGTTGAGAACGGCAAGCTCTACATGCTGCAGTGCCGCAGCGGCAAGCGCACTGCGCAGGCCGCGCTGAAGATCGCCTGCGACCTCGTGGACGAGGGCATGATCGACGAGAAGAAAGCTGTCTCCATGATCGACCCGCGCAACCTCGACACGCTGCTGCACCCGCAGTTCGACGCGAACAAGCTCAAGGCCGCCACGCCCATCGGCAAGGGCCTGGGCGCCTCCCCCGGCGCCGCCTGCGGCAAGATCGTCTTCTCCGCCGAGGACGCCAAGGAATGGGCTGCCCGCAAGGAGAAGGTCGTTCTCGTGCGTCTCGAGACCAGCCCCGAGGACATCGAGGGCATGAAGGCCGCCCAGGGCATCCTGACCGTGCGCGGCGGCATGACCAGCCACGCGGCCGTTGTGGCCCGCGGCATGGGCAAGTGCTGCGTCTCCGGCTGCGGCGACATCAAGATGGACGAGGCCAACAAGAAGTTCGAGCTGGCCGGCAAGACCTATGGTGAGGGCGATTACATCTCCATCGACGGCTCCACCGGCAAGATCTACGACGGCATCATCCCGACGGTCGACGCCACCATCGCCGGCGAGTTCGGCCGCATCATGGGCTGGGCGGACAAGTACCGCCGCCTGCAGGTCCGCACCAATGCCGACACCCCGGCCGACGCCCGCAAGGCGCGCGAGCTGGGCGCTCAGGGCATCGGCCTGACCCGCACCGAGCACATGTTCTTCGACGCCGACCGCATCGCCGCGTTCCGCGAGATGATCTGCGCCGACACCGTCGAGGAGCGCGTTGCCGCGCTGGCCAAGCTGGAGCCCATGCAGCAGGGCGACTTTGCGGGCATCTACGAGGCCATGGAAGGCTGCCCGGTCACCATCCGCGACCTGGATCCTCCTCTCCATGAGTTCGTTCCCACCGAGGAAGCCGACATCGAGCTGCTGGCTCAGGCTCAGGGCAAGAGCGTCGAGGCCATCAAGGCCCTGATCGCTGGCCTGCATGAGTTCAACCCCATGATGGGTCACCGCGGTTGCCGTCTGGCCGTCACCTACCCCGAGATCGCCGAAATGCAGACCCGCGCCGTCATCAAGGCTGCGCTGGCCGTGCAGGCCCGTCATCCCGAGTGGACCATGGTCCCCGAGATCATGATCCCGCTGGTGGGCGAGACCAAGGAGCT
>JAFRLZ010000051.1 GCA_017430985.1 Oscillospiraceae bacterium | reverse complement strand
GCAGGCCGCTCTGCGCCACGGCCTCGCGCACGCCGCGCGCGAGCGCCGCGCCGAAGCCCGTCAGCGGCACGGTCGCGCCCGCGCCCGCGAAGTCGATCAGCGGCTCGTAGAGCCCGAGCGCCCCGAGCGCCACGCCCGCGACGACGTAGCTCGTGAGGATGCGGGCCGGGGTGAGCCGCGTCCGGTCGATCAGCAGCTGGCCGACCGCGCAGAAGGCTCCGCCCACGGCAAAGGCCTTCAGATAGTCGATCAGCATGCGCGCGCCCTCCCGTTCTCCAGCGCCACCGCGTGGCAGACGCCGGGGATGGCCGAGCCCTGCTGCGCCGTCAGCGGGCTCATGAGCGCGCCCGTCGCGGCGAAGAGCACCCGGTCCCACACGCCGTTTTCCATGCCGCGCAGGATGTGCCCGGCCAGCACCGAGGCGCTGCAGCCGCAGCCGGAGCCGCCCGCGTGCACGTCCTGCGTCGCGAGATCGTACAGCAGCACGCCGCAGTCCATGTATCGGCAGTCGAGCTCCACGCCGTCGTCGCGGAAGAGGCGCTGCAGCAGGTCGTGGCCGAGCGCGCCGAGGTCGCCGGTGAAGATCGCGTCGTAGTCGTCCGGGCCGCGCCCGGTGTCCGCAAAATGCGCCTTGAGCGTCTGATAGGCGGCGGGCGCCATGGCCGCGCCCATGGCGTTCAAGTCCTTGATCCCGGCGTCGACGATGGCGCCGAGGGTCACGTGCGTCACGCGCGCTCCGACCCCGCCGCTCTGCAGCAGCACCGCGCCCGCGCCGGTGGCCGTCCACTGCGAGGTGGGGCAGCGCTGCCCGCCGTATTCGAGCGGGAAGCGGAACTGCCGCTCGGCCGAGCAGAAGTGCGAGCCCGTCAGCGCGCAGGCCGCGGAGCCGAAGCCGCCGTCGAGCAGCATCGCCGCGAGCGCGAGGCTCTCGGCCATGGTGGAGCAGGCGCCGTAGAGCCCGAGATAGGGCAGGGCCGAGTCCTTCATCGCGAAGCTCGAGCTGACGCACTGGTTGAGCAGGTCGCCCGAGAGCACGAAGTCCAGCGCGGCGGGCGAGAGCGAGGCCTTCTGACAGGCCAGCTCGAAGCAGCGGCGCAGCATGCGGCTCTCGGCCTTCTCCCAGGTCTTTTCCCCGAAGCGGGAGTCCTCGGAGATCTCGTCGAAGCACGCCCGCAGCGGCCCCTCGCCCTCCTTCTGCCCGACCACGGCGGCCCGGCCGACCACGGCGGGCGCGGAGGGCAGCAGATAAGTCTGTTTCCCCAGCTTTTTGCGCATAAAAAACACCCTCGTCTCTTATAGAGTCGAGGGTATTTTTCCCGCAAAACGCGGGATTATGAGTTTTCAAAGTTGAGTTTGGCGGGGGAGTTTATAAGGGATGATGTAGGGGGCGATGCCTTCATCGCCCCGTATGAACAGGTACATTTTCCGCGGGCCGATGAGGGCGTCGGCCCCTACAGGCAAGGACCGCCGCCCCGCAAATTCCGCATTCCGAATTCCGAATTTTTACGCGATCTTCAGCGTCTCCCACAGGGTCGTCAGGTAGGCCAGCGTGTCGGCGTCGAGGTTGCGGTAGGCGAACTCGTTGTACAGCTCGCTGAAGTTGTCGATGCCCGGGTAGAGGATCTCCACGGTCTCCTCGCCGAGCTCCTCGAGGTAGTCCTCGTTCTCATACACGAGGGAGTTCGGGGAGGCGTAGTAGATGAACTCGGCGTTGGCGATGGCCGGCTCCTCGGAGAGCATGTAGTTGATGAAGATCTCGGCCAGCTCCTTGTGCTGGCAGCAGCTCGGGATGCACATCGCGTCGACGAAGTAGTTGGTGCGCTCGGGGTAGTAGAAGCGCAGATCCACGTCTTCGGCCTGGTTGTCGAGCATGGTGAAGTAGTCCCCGGCGTAGTAGGCGCCGACGGCGGCCTCGCCGCTGGCCATCATGTTGTAGATCTCATCCATGACGTAGCTCTTGACGAGCGGGGACTGCTCCTTGAGCTTGGCGAGAGCCTCGTCCCAGACGGCCTTGTCGGCGCTGTTGACGTCGAGCCCCAGCAGGTACTGCGCGGTGCCGAAGGCGTCGCGGGCGTTGTTGAACTGCAGGATCTGGCCGCCGTACTTGCTGTTCCACAGCAGATCCCAGCCGCCGGTGTCGGCCTCGTCCACGACGGCGGCATTCCAGATCACGCCGACCACGCCGTAGGTGTAGGGCACGGAGTAGAGGTCCTGCGGGTCATAGTAGAGGCCGCGGAAGCTCTCGTCGATGTACTGATAGTTGGGGATGTTCGCGAAATCGAGCGGGAGGAGCATGCCCTCGCCGGCCATGCGGGCGATCATGTAGTCGGAGGGGACGATCACGTCGTAGCTCACGGCGCCGGAGGAGAGCTTGGCGTACATGTCCTCGTTGCTGGCGTAGGTCGTGTAGTTGACCTTGACCTTCTGGCCGTACTCGGCCTCGTACCACTTCTCGAAGGCCTTGATCGTGTCGAGCGAGCCCTCGGAGCCGTCGGAGATGTATTCGCCCCAGTTGTAGACGTTGAGCGTCAGCACGTCCTTCGAGCCGCAGCCGGCGAGCGAGGCGCAGGCGAGCAGCATCGCGGCGATGAGCAGAACGGAAAGCAGTTTCTTCACGGGTGGTTCCTCCTATATCTTTTCACTTTTCACGTTTATCTTTTCTCTTTTTCCTGGCTTCCTTCACGGCCTTCGCGGTGTCCGCGTCGGAGAGGTTCGACAGGAGCAGCAGGAAGAGGATGACGAAGAAGATGATGGTCGCCAGCGCGTACATCTTCGGCGTGACGGTCTTCTTGGTCATGTTGTAGATGCGGATGGGCAGGGTCTGGAAGCCGTTGCCCGAGGTGAAATAGCTGATGACGAAGTCGTCGAGCGAGAGGGTGAAGGCCATGATGAGGCCCGTCAGGATGCCGGGCAGGATCTCCGGCACCTCGACCTTCACGAAGGCGCGCAGCGGCGTGCAGCCGAGGTCCATCGCGGCCTCGGGCAGCGCCTTGTCCATCTGCTGCAGCTTCGGCAGCACCTGCAATATCACATAGGGCAGGCAGAAGGTGACGTGCGCGATGAGCATCGTGACGAAGTTCAGGCTCGTGGCCGCGCCGAAGAGCCGGCCGACGAAGACGAACATCAGCATCAGCGAGATGCCGGTGATGATGTCGGGGTTGATCATGGGGATGTTCGTTACGGTGTCGAGCGCGGCGCGCAGGTAGCGGCTGCGCAGCTTGTGGATGCCGACGGCGGCGGCCGTGCCCATCACGGTGGAGATCACGGCGGCCGAGACGGCGAGCACGAGCGTGTTGCGCACGGCGCCGAGCGTCACGGAGTCGCGGAAGAGCTCCTCGTACCAGTGCAGCGAGAACTCGGAGAAGACCGACAGGCTCTTGCTGGAGTTGAAGGAGAAGACGAGCAGGATGGCGATGGGCGCGAAGAGGAAGACCATCACGAGCCCGGTATAGATCTTGGAAGCGGTTTTCATAGAATCCTTCCTTCTCGGCCCCCTTGCCTAAAGGGGGCTCCCGCCGGAGGCGGGTGGGGGATATGGAAACGATCTTCGCGCGGCTTACGCCACCGCGCGCCTGTTCGCGTGGCGTTGCATGACGGCCATGCCGGCGAGCAGGATGATCATCAGGATGAAGGCGATGGCGGCGGCGAAGTGCAGGTTGTTGGCGGCGTACTGGCTCTCGATCGCGTCGCCGATCAGGTAGAACTTGCCGTTGCCGAGCTTCTGCGAGATATAGAAGGTGGAGATCGAGGGGATCAGCACCATCGTGACCCCGGAGATGACCCCCGGCAGGCTCAGCGGCCAGACCACGCGGCGCAGCACGCCCGCGGGGCTGCAGCCGAGGTCGCGCGCGGCCTCGAGGAGCTTCACGTCCATCTTCGCCATGACCGAGTAGATCGGCAGGATCATGTAGGGGAAGTAGTCGTACACCATGCCGATGACGACGGCGCTCTCGGTGCCGATGATGTGCAGCTTCCCGAGCCCCAGCAGGCCGAGGAAGCCGTTGAGGATGCCCGTGTCCTGCAAAATGGTCATCCAGGCGTAGGTGCGGATGAGGAAGTTCATCCACATGGGGATCATGATGAGCGTGATGAGCACGCTCTGCGTGCGGGCCGAGGCCCTGGAGATCATGTAGGCGAAGGGGTAGCCCATCACGAGGCAGATCACCGTGGAGATCACGGCGAGCTTCAGGCTGCGCCAGAAGATCAGCAGATAGGTGTGCACCTCGCGCGTGCCCGCCTCGTCCGTGATCTGGCTCGTGGCGGTGAAGAAGCGCGCGAGGTTCTCGGTCGTGAAGCGGAACTGCTGATCGGTGAAGGCATAGTAGGCCACGAAGAACAGCGGCACCACGATGAACAGGACCGCCCAGACCGAGTAGGGCGCGAGCGCGAGGCGCTGCACCAGCGTCAGGGCGCGGGAGGCGTTTTTCTTCATTCGCTCTTCTCGCTTTCCGCCTCGTCCGGCTCGGTCAGCTCGCCGAGCTCCTCGATCTGCTCCAGCTCGCCGATCTCGTCGAGCTCCATCGAGAAGGAGGAGTAGTCGCCGAACATGCCGGAGTACTCGCTCTTCTTCATGATGTGGATGGCCTCCGGCTCGATGAAGAGCCCGATGCGCTCGTCCACGTCCACGAAGTCGGTGGTCTGGATCATCCACTTGAAGCCGTCGATGTCGACGATGATCTCATAGTGCACGCCGAGGAAGGTGACGCTCGTCACCACGCCCTTGAGCATGCCCTTGTCCTCGGGCACGATGTCCACGTCCTCGGGGCGCACGACCACGTCCACCGGCTCCTTGAGCTCGAAGCCCGCGTCCACGCAGTCGAAGACGTGGCCGGAGAAGCTCACGCGCCTGTCGCGCAGCATCACGCCGTCGAGGATATTGCTCTCGCCGATGAAGTCGGCCACGAAGGCGTTCTTCGGCTCGTTGTAGATGTCGATGGGCGTGCCGATCTGCTGGATGCGGCCCTCGCTCATGACCACCACGGTGTCGGACATCGAGAGGGCCTCCTCCTGGTCGTGGGTGACGAAGATGAAGGTGATCCCGGTGGCCTTCTGGATGTTCTTGAGCTCCTGCTGCATGTCCTTGCGCAGCTTCAGGTCGAGCGCGGCGAGCGGCTCGTCGAGGAGCAGCACCCGGGGCTTGCCCACGAGGGCGCGGGCGATGGCCACGCGCTGCTGCTGGCCGCCGGAGAGGCTGGTGACGCTGCGCTTTTCAAAGCCCTTGAGCGCCACGAGCGCGAGCATCTCGTTCACGCGCTGCTCGATCTCGGCCTTGGGGACCTTTTTCTCGCGCAGCGGGAAGGCGACGTTCTCGAACACGTTCAGGTGCGGGAAGAGCGCGTAGCGCTGGAACACGGTGTTGACGTTGCGCTTGTGCGGCGGCACGGCGCTGATCTCCTCGCCGAGGAAGATGACCTCGCCCTCGTCGGCCTGCTCGAAGCCGGCGATGATGCGCAGCGTGGTGGTCTTGCCGCAGCCGGAGGGACCGAGCAGGGTCAGAAACTCGTTGTCGTAGATATCGAGGCTGATATGGTCGAGCACCAGCTCGCCGTCGAAGGACTTGGACACGTTCTTGAGTTCTACGATCTTCTTCATCGGCAGCACCCCCGGAAAAGTAAAAAAGATGACGGACCCGTCCGGTATCCATCATCTTGAGATAAGACCATATGACGCCGCCCGCGAAAAGCGGGGCGGCGGGGCCTCAATGGGTTTTAGAGCATCCTGCAAAGCAGATTGTACCAACTCTTATTGACCATTTCACAAGTTTGTATACCGGTTTATAGTAACCAACTTATAAAACTCGGGCTTTTAACCCGATCAATAAGGCAGCGCCACGGCTGCCGCCGCATCCCGCGGCCCATCGGCATTCGACCCGGCTGTCCGTCTGGCCTTGGCCGCCTTTGCGGGGCGGCGGTCGTTATCTTGCTTTGGATAAGCTTTGTTTTGTATCCAATTGAGACGACTTATTGTAACAAGTTTCCCCCGGGGTGTCAATGCTTTTCTTTTATAAATGTGTTTGCCGAACGGGGCTTTGGCGAACAAAGGCCCCCTTGCCTAAAGGGGGCTGTCGCCGGAGGCGACTGGGGGATTTCCATCGTTCCTCTCAGGCCCCCTTGCCTAAAGGGGGCTGTCGCCGGAGGCGACTGGGGGATTCTGTCGGACACGAGCGATGTTATGGCGTGGCTTTTTGTATCCCCCCGACCTCGCTTCGCTCGGCCACCCCCCCTTTAGGCAAGGGGGGCTATATTCCCCCGCGAGCTCCCGTTCACCGCGGCCCGTCGTATGCCGCGTCCAGCAGCGTCAGGCCGCGGGCGGGGGCGGTGAAGCCCGCGGCGGCGCGGCTTTTCGCCGCAAGGAGCTCCGGCATCGTCTCCGCCGCGCGCCGGTGCGTCCCGACCTCGAGGAGCGTGCCCGTGAGGATGCGCACCATGTGCATCAGAAAGCCGTCGCCCTCGTACAGAAGGCGCAGCTCGCCGCCCTCGCGCGTGATCTCGATGGCGCGCAGCGTGCGCACCGCGGACTTTTTCATGCGGGGGTTGCCGCAGAAGCTCGTGAAATCGTGCGTCCCCAGCAGCAGCGCGGCCGCGCGGCGCATGGCCGCCTCGTCGAGCTCCTCCGGGAAGGGGAAGACGAAGCGCCGCTCGAACACGCAGGGCCCTGTGCTGTTCCACACGCGGTAGAGGTAGCGCTTGCCCGTGCAGCTCAATCGCGCGTGGAAGCGCGGCGGGGCCTCCTCGAGCGCGAGCGCCCCGATATCCTCCGGCAGCGCCGCGCGCAGCCGCGCGAGCGTGTCGGCGCAGTCGAGCGCCGCCTGCGTCCGGAAGGAGCAGACCTGCGCCGCGGCGTGCACGCCCGCGTCGGTGCGCCCGGAGGCGGCGAGCTCCACGCCCTCCCCGAGCAGGGCCGAGAGCCGCTTTTCCAGAAGCGCCTGAATGGTGTTGTCGGTGTTGCCCTGCCGCTGCCAGCCTTGATAGCGCGTGCCGTCGTAGCAGAGCGTCAGTTTATAGTTCGGCATGATGGGCTCCTTTGTCAAACGGGAGTTTGGTGAGCTAAGGCCCCCTTGCCTAAAGGGGGCTGTCGCCGGAGGCGACTGGGGGATTTCCATCGTTCCTCTCAGGCCCCCTTGCCTAAAGGGGGCTGTCGCCGGAGGCGACTGGGGGATTTCCATCGTTCCTCTCAGGCCCCCTTGCCTAAAGGGGGCTGTCGCCGCAGGCGACTGGGGGATTTCCATCGTTCCTCTCAGGCCCCCTTGCCTAAAGGGGGCTGTCGCCGCAGGCGACTGGGGGATTCTGTCGGTCGCTGCACGATGATATGGCGGGGCGTTTTATATCCCCCCGACCTCGCTTCGCTCGGCCACCCCCCTTTAGGCAAGGGGGGCTATCGCCTCGCCAGACTCACAGTTGTTCTTTCTCTATTCTACCACATCCTCGCCGCGATTGACAGAAAAATCGGTTTGGACTATAATATCCCCGCAGTAAACAACGAAAGCAGGTGAAGCGATGGAAGGCAAGCACGTCGCGCCCTCGGGCAGCGCGCGCAATCCGCGCCGCGCGCCGGAGACGCCGCGTCGGCCGCAGGGCTACCGCCCGCGCCGCAGGCGCTCCCGCGGGGCCTCGGTGCTGCGCCTCGCGCTGCGTGATCTGCTCCTCTTCGCCCTGATCCTTTTCACCTTCGCCTTTTTCCATCATGTGCTCCCGCGCCTGACCGGCTCCGGCCGGGAGACGCCCGCGCCCGTCAGCCTCACGACCCCGACGCCGCCTCTCCAGACGCCGTCCACGGAGCCGGACCCCGAGCCCGGCCCGGAGGCCACGCCGGAGCCGACTCCGGAGCCCACGCCCGACCCCATGGACTGGAAGACGAAGTTCGCCGAACAGTTCAGCGAGACCGTCGAGAGCGGGGAGGACTACTACCGCAGCCCGGATATCTCCATCCGGCTCACGAAGGTCACGAACGACGACGCGATCTCCACGACCTATTTCATCGCGGATATCTACGTCGCGCATCTGGAGAACTTCCGGACCGCCTTCGCCGGGGACAGCTACCGCGCCTGGGCGGCGGAGAGCGTGCTGTCGGCCGCGAAGCGCCACGGCGCGATCCTCTGCATGAACGGCGACTACGCCGACGCGCAGGCCTCCGGCCTGCTGATCCGCAACGGCGAGCTCTATCTCAGCCAGCAGACCAAGAACGACATCTGCGTGATGTATGCCGACGGCACGGTGCGGACCTACGGCCCGAACGACTACAAGGCCGAGGACGTCATCGCCGCCGCGCCCTATCAGGTCTGGAAGTTCGGCCCGGCCCTGCTCGACGCGGAGGGCCAGCCGCTGAAGAGCTTCAACACCAGCAAGGAGATCTCCTGGGAGAACCCGCGCAGCGGCTTCGGCTACTTCGAGCCGGGGCACTACTGCTTCATCCTCGTGGACGGGCGGCAGAACGGCTATTCCCGCGGCCTGGAGATCGACCGCTTCGCGCAGCTGTTCGCCGATCTCGGCTGCAAAGCCGCCTACAACATGGACGGCGGGCGCTCCTCGGTGATGAGCTTTGACGGCGCGGTATACAACCGCCCGTATCTCGGCGGCCGCGACAGCGGCGACTTCCTGATGATCTGCGAGCTGCCGCCAAGCGAGGAGGGGACGAGCGATGCGGAAAATCCTTGAATTCATCCCGCACCTGACGCTGGTGCTGGCGCTGGGCCTGGCCCTGTTCACGATCCTCGACGGCTACAACCCCTTCATGGAGTGGCTGACGAGCGGCGTGTCCAAGCTCTACATCTATCTCTTCTGCGCGCTGAGCGCGGCCACGGCCGTCCTCTGCGCCGCTGAGCAGCGGCGAAAATAACACATGCCGCTTGACAGAAGCCTTTCCGCCATGATATAAATAGTCAAGGATATTTGAGGGCTGTGCCTGTGGATCCCCACGGACACAGCCTTTGTTTTGCGTGAAAAAAGAAAGGATGAAAACCATGACCTTCGATTACGACGTGCTGATCGTGGGCGCTGGCCCCGGCGGCATTTTCTCGGCCTGGGAGCTGGCGAAGAAGAGCGCCCTGCGCGTGGGCGTGCTGGAGCTCGGCCGCCCGCTCGAGCAGCGCCGCTGCCCCATCGACGGCAAAAAGATCAAGAGCTGCGTCAAGTGCCCCGTGTGCAGCATCATGAGCGGCTTCGGCGGCGCCGGCGCCTTCTCCGACGGCAAGTACAACATCACCAACCAGTTCGGCGGCACGCTCTACGAGCACGTCGGCAAGGACGAGGCCATCGCGCTCATGCGCTATGTGGACGAGATCAACGTCGCCCACGGCGGCGAGGGCACGAAGCTCTACTCCACCGCGGACACGAAGATCAAGCGCACCTGCCTCGAAAACGGCCTGCACCTGCTGGACGCGCAGGTGCGCCACCTCGGCACGGACATCAACTACGTCGTGCTCTCGCGCATCTTCGACGAGCTGAAGGAGCGGGTGGACTTCCGCTTCAACACCGCCGTGGAGCGCATCGAGCGCGTCGAGGGCGGCTTCCGCCTGCACACCGCGGCGGGCGAGAGCTTCACCGCGCCGAAATGCATCGTCTCCGTCGGCCGCAGCGGCAGCAAGTGGATGGAGTCGGTCTGCCGCGAGATGGACATCCCCACGCTCTCCAACCGCGTGGACATCGGCGTGCGCGTCGAGCTGCCCGCCGAGATCTTCGCCCACCTGACGGACGAGCTGTACGAGAGCAAGATCGTCTACCGCACGGAGAAGTTCGAGGACCTCGTGCGCACCTTCTGCATGAACCCGCACGGCGTGGTGGTCAACGAGAACACCAACGGCATCGTCACGGTCAACGGCCACAGCTACGAGGACCCGGCGAAGCACACCGAGAACACGAACTTCGCCCTGCTCGTGTCCAAGCACTTCTCCGTCCCCTTCAAGGACTCCAACGGCTACGGCGAGAGCATCGCGCGGCTGTCGAACATGCTCGGCGGCGGCGTGATCGTGCAGCGCTTCGGCGACCTCGTGCGCGGCCGCCGCAGCACCGAGGCCCGCATCCGCGACAGCTTCGTCACGCCGACGCTCGCCGCGACCCCCGGCGACCTGAGCCTCGTCATCCCCAAACGCATCCTCGACGGCATCATCGAGATGATCCACGCGCTCGACAAGATCGCCCCGGGCACCGCCAACGACGACACGCTGCTCTACGGCGTGGAGGTCAAGTTCTACAACATGGAGGTCACGCTCGACGAGAACCTCCAGACCGCGGTCCCCGGCCTCTATGTGATCGGCGACGGCTCCGGCGTGACGCACTCGCTGAGCCACGCCTCGGCCAGCGGCGTCCACGCCGCGCGGCACATCCTCGCCGATTCGGGATACGGAATCCGGAATTAGGAATTGGGGGAAACGGGGATTTAGCGAGCTAAGGCCCCCTTGCCTAAAGGGGGCTGTCGCCGGAGGCGACTGGGAGATTTCCATCGTTCCTCTTAGGCCCCCTTGCCTAAAGGGGGCTGTCGCCGGAGGCGACTGGGGGATTTCCATCGTTCCTCTTAGGCCCCCTTGCCTAAAGGGGGCTGTCGCCGGAGGCGACTGGGGGATTCTGTCGGTCGCTGCACGATGATATGGCGGGGCGTTTT
>JAFRLZ010000050.1 GCA_017430985.1 Oscillospiraceae bacterium | reverse complement strand
TTTTTTATTATATACTGAACCGTGCGGAAAGAGCAAGCCCCGGAGAAAAAACTTAAAAAAGTTTTAGACTCTTCGCCGCTTTTCCGGTTCGTTCCGCGCGCAGGCATAGAGGCGGACGGCAGAGCATATAGACAAACTACACAAAAAAGCTCTTTTCGCGCCGAGGCGTTTCATACTTTAAATCGCTTGCAAAGTAAAGTATTATTCGGTATAATGACCTATATTCGTTGAATGAAAGGATGATCGTCGTGCAGAACCTGACTGAGACCGTCACCCGGATCAACGGCGTCCTCAACAGCTTCGCCTGGGGGCCCGTGATGCTTCTCCTGCTGGTGGGTACCGGCATTTATCTCTCTGTGCGCACCGGCTTTCTCCAGGCCAGCCGCTTCGGCTACATCATGCGCAGCACCATCGGCACGCTCTTCAGCGGCAAGAAAAAGGAGAACGGCAGCAACCTCACGCCCTTCCAGGCCGTTTCCACCGCTCTGGCGGGCACTGTCGGCACCGGCAATATTGCCGGCGTGACGGGTGCGATCTTCGTCGGCGGCCCGGGCGCCGTGTTCTGGATGTGGGTATCCGCTTTCTTCGGCATGTGCACCAAATACGCCGAGATCGCCCTGGCGATGAAATACCGCGTCCGCGACGACAAGGGCCTCTATCACGGCGGCCCCATGTACTACATCGAAAACGGCCTCGGCAAGAGCTGGAAATGGCTGGCCGTGGTCTTCGCCGTGCTGGGCGGCCTCGCCAGCTTCGGCATCGGCAACATCGCGCAGAGCACCGAGATCGCCGGCGCGATGGAAAGCCTCTTCGGCATGGATAAGCTCGTGAGCGGCATCATCCTCGCCGTTCTCGTCGGCGTCGTTCTGATCGGCGGCGTCAAGCGCATCGGCCAGGTCACGAGCTATCTGGTGCCCTTCATGTCCATCTTCTATATCCTCGCCGGTCTGCTCGTCATCATCCTGCGCATTACGCAGATCCCGGCCGTGCTGTGGCTGATCATCAAGAGCGCCTTCAGCTTCAAGGCCGTCGGCGGCGGCGTCCTCGGCTACGCGATCATCCTCGCCATGCGGCAGGGCTTTGCCCGCGGCGTGTTCTCCAACGAAGCCGGTCTCGGCTCGGCGCCCATCGCCCACGCGGCTTCCTCCGCGGAAGAACCGGGCGACCAGGCCATCTGGGGCGTCTTCGAGGTCTTCTTCGACACCATCGTCATCTGCTCTATCACGGCCCTGGCTGTGCTGCTCTCCGGCGTGCTGGACGCGCCCGGCGGGCTGGAGGCCTTCGGCTCCAAGGGCGTGGCCGCGGCGGAAGCCTTCAACGCGATCCTGCCCGGCACGCTCGGCGGCATCGTGATCCAGATCAGCCTGCTGTTCTTCGCGCTCTCCACGATCCTCAGCTGGGGCTACTACGGCAGCAGCTGCTGGGGCTATCTGACCAGGGAGAACAAGGTCGTGCGGCTCGTGTTCCAGATCGTCTTCATGCTCATGTGCATCGTCGGCGCGCTCGGCTCCGGCACGCTCATGTGGGACATCGCGGACACGCTCAACGGCCTCATGGCCATCCCGAACCTGATCGCGCTGCTCCTGCTCAGCGGCACGGTGGCGAAACTGACCAAGGATTACTTCGGGAGCAAAAAGGGCCTGCGCAAATGATCGAACAAATCGAAAACGGGACTGTGATTTCTCACAGTCCCGTTTTTTATTCGATCCCGTCGCGGATCTCCCGCTGGCGCAGGTCGATGATCTCGTACAGCTTCAGATACGGGTCCTCGACCGGCTCGATCTTCGCATCGAGCTTCAGCGGCCGCCCCGGCGATTCGGCATACGTCGGCCAGTATGGGAGCCCCTCGCCGTTCGGATCGCCCGTCCGCGCGAAGTTGACCCAGTAGCGCTGCATGCGCTCGGAGAGCGTCCAGTCCTCCGGCGCGTAGTTATAGGGCTGCGTGCCGAGATTGCCGAAAACGTAGGGCATCTCGCCGCCGTGATTGTTCGACAGGCCGCCGTTGGCGCGCGTGAAGCAGTACTCATACACAGGCTTCCCCTGCGCCGTCATACAGCGCGACCAGTCGTAGTGGCTGTAGGCGAACCAAGCCGCGCTGAGGATCGTGTTGACGTTTGCCTTGGCCTCCGCGTCCGTCGCCGCCGGGTACAGGGCCTCGACCTCGTCGGTATGTCCGGCAAAGATCGCGCGCAGCGTCTCGTCATAGTTGCCGGTGCTGACCTTCAGGAAGAAATTGAACAGGTCCGCCTCGTGGCTGTTGAAGCCGTTCAAAAGTGCCTCCTCGTTGTTTTCTCCCCGCTCATAGGTCAGATAGGGCTGCTCGGTGATCGCATAGCCGTCCACGGTCATGGCGTTGTAGGGGTCCGCGGAGCTGAGAAGCTTCTCGGCCGGGATCGCCCGCAGCGCCTGCACGTTCGCCGCGCCCTGCTCGGCCAGCACCTTGCGGCCCAGCTCCAGCGCGTCGTCATAGGCGCGGAAGGTGTGATAGGGCTTGACGGGGGTGATGCCGCTGCTCTCCGCGACGGCGCGGCGGAAAAGGCCCTTTGCCAGCGGCGACACGCACAGCGCGCCCACGCTGGATGCTCCGGCGGACTCGCCCGCGATGGTGATATTGTCCGCGTCACCGCCGAAGGCCGCGATGTTCTCATGCACCCAGCGCAGCGCGGCGATCTGGTCGAGCAGGCCGTAGTTACCCGTCGTGCCGTTGGGCGACTCCGCCGCCAGCTCCTCGCTGGCAAAGTAGCCGAAAATGTTGAGCCGATAGCCGAAGTTCACGACGATCACGCCCTGCTTCGCCAGCGACTCGCCGTTATACTCTCCGTAAGAAGGCTGCCCGGTCTGCAGAGAGCCTCCGTGGATGAAAAACAGCACCGGCGCGTCCTTCACCTCGCCCGCGGGCTTCCAGATGTTCAGATACAGGGAATCCTCGCTGACAGGCTCGCGAAAGCTTTTAAAGGGATCGTAGCGGAAGTTGTGGAAGGCCACGATGGTCGTGAGGGAGTCGACGATGGCAGGGTTGCGCTGCTGCATGGACATGGGCGCGAAGGTGTCGCAGGCGCGCACGCCCTCCCAGCTTTCCGGCTCCTGCGGTTCTCTCCAGCGCAGCTCGCCCACCGGGGGCTTGGCATAGGGGATGCCCGCGTAGACCTCCACGCTCCCGTCCTCGTTATATACGCCCGTCAGCTTGCCCTGCGAGACCTGCACGATCTCCGTCACGGCGGGGTCCTTCGCCGACACGGCCGGTATCGCGCGATAGGGCGCCTCGCCCAGCTTCAGCGTCAGCGCGAAGAGGATCAGCAGCCCCAGCCAGCAGGCCGTGCGGAGCCAGCCTCTCTCGACCCGCCCGTACAGCATCGCGAAGCTCGCCAGAAGCAGCAGCGCCAGCACCCAGCCCCAGACGGTGCTTTTAGACAGCACCAGCAGCGCGCCGAAGAGCAGCGCGATGACCGCCAGCGCGGCCCAGGCTCCAGCTTTCATATCAAATCTCCTTCCACAGCGCGAGTTCTTCGATGAGCTTCGCAAAACGCTCCAGCCCCGCCCGGTCGTCCTCCGTAAAGCGCGCGGGGCGCGGGCTGTCGATATCCAGCACGCCGATCACGCGCCCCTTGTCGTGCAGCGGAACGACGATCTCGGAGGCGGAGGCGCTGTCGCAGGCGATGTGTCCCGGGAAGGCGTGCACGTCCGGCACGAGCTGCGTCTTGTCTCTCGCGGCGGCCGTGCCGCAGACGCCGCGGCCGAGCGGGATGTGGATGCAGGCGGCCTTGCCCTGGAAGGGGCCGAGCAGCAGTTCCTCCCCGCGCAGCAGATAGAAGCCCGCCCAGTTCAGTTCGTCCAGCGCATCGGCCAGCAGCGCCGAGGCGTTGGCCAGCAGCGGCAGCCAGTGCCGCTCTTCCTCGCCCAGGGCCTGCAGCTGCGCGCAGAGCAGTTCATAATCGGTCATGGGAGATCCCTCTCTTTCCTGCCAACAGCATAGCACAGTTTGCCGAAAAGAAAAAGCACCTTTTTAAAGCAAAAGCGGAGGCCCCTGAGCGTGTTCGCACAGGGGCCTCCGCTTTCGTTTGGTTTATTCTTTCGGCTGCTCGGGCGGCGCTTCCGGCGCCGGAGCGGCCGGAGCCGCTTTCGCGCCGTGCCTGACCGCTTCGCGTGTGACCGGGTCGATGTGGTCCAGATCCCGGTAGTCGTCCAGTTCCGTCGGCAGGTCGCTGCGCCGCAGCTTGCGGCTGACGAGCTTGTCGAGCAGCGTGTAGATCACGACGAAGACCGGCACGCCCAGCAGCATCCCCCAGAAGCTGAAGAGCCCGGCGCCGAGGATGATGGAGAACATGATCCAGAAGCCGTTGATGCCGGTGGTGTTGCCGAGGATCTTCGGCCCGATGATATTCCCGTCCACCTGCTGGAGCACGATGATGAAGATGACGAAGATCAGGCACTTGACGGGGTTGACCATCAGAATGATGATCGCGCTCGGGATCGCGCCGATCAGCGGTCCGAAGAAGGGGATGATGTTCGTCACGCCGACGATCACACTGACCAGCAGCGCATAGGGCATGTCGATGATGGCGCAGACGATGTAGCAGATCAGACCGACGATCGCCGAGTCGAGGAGCTTGCCGGTGATGAAGCCCATGAAGGTCTTGTCCGTGAAGGCGATGCCCTCGCGCAGCTTCTCGGCGGCCTCCACGGTGAAGATGCTGTAGAGCAGGCGCTTGCAGCCGGCCTTGAAGGTCTCCAGATTCCCGAGGATGTAGGCCGAGACGATGATGCCGATGATGAGGTTGTACAGCCCCTTCAGCACGACCACGACGCCCGAGGTCAGGTTGGAGAGGAAGCTGCCGAGGCTCGGCAGCACCTTGGACTGCAGCCAGTCGAGGATGCGCTGGTTGGCGCTGCCCATGACGTCGGTGACGTAGGCCTCGATCTCCGGGGTCTTCTCCAGCAGGCGCTCCGCCCAGGCCGTGAGGTTCGTCATATAGGTCTGGCTGTTCTCCACGATCATGGCGATGCTACGGTACAACTGCGGCAGGATCAGATAGACCAGGGCCGTCAGGATCGCCAGGAAGACCAGGATCGAGACCAGAACAGACATGCTGCGGCCAAAGCGTTTCCCCGCCGCCTTTTTGCGCTTGAAAAGCCGCGCGCCGAGCGGGGCGAACCAGCTGCGTTCCATGGTGCGCATCATGGGCGCGAGCAGATAGCTGATGACCAGGCCCCAGACGAAGGGGCTGAGGATGCTCACAAGTCTGCCGATCCCCTTGCCGATGTTGGGCAGCTTATCCAGCACCGTGTAAAACAGGATACCGGCCGCGATCACGACAAAGGCCGTGATGCCCCAATAGAGATATTTCTTGTCCCAGCGGAATTTTCTTCTCAAGGCGGCCTCCCCCTATCCGTTTCGGTCTGTTTTTCTTTATTTATTGTACTATCGGCCCTCGCGTCCGTCAACAAGCAAAAATGAATTTTTCATGTACGAATTTTATGTTATGTAAACTATATGCCGGAACTATTCACTTTTCTCGTGTGGGAAAGCGTGTGGGAAGTGTTAAAAAAGCCTTTGTTTTTCTGTGTGTCTGCAAATTTGCGTTCCGCTTATCCATTCTTTTTTGTCGAAATATGCATAATTATGGCAACCGACTCATGCATCGGCCCCGGCGCGCATAGGGATAGACAAGAAAGCTATCGGGAGGCGCGTTATGATCTCTGTTCATCGGTTTCTGTCTCTGCTTCTTCTTGTGAGCGCCCTGCTGCGTCCGGCGGCGCTCTCTTCGGAATCCGTGACGGCGGGCGCCTTCCGCACGCCGCCGGGCGAGGCGCTTGCGATCAGCGCGCCCTCCGGCGCCTTGATGGAGGCCAGCACGGGCGAGCTGCTCTATGAGAAAAACTCACATGAGCGCCGCCCCATCGCCAGCGTCACCAAGGTGATGACGCTGCTGCTGATCGCGGAGGATCTGGACAGCGGGAAGATCTCCCTGGAGGACACCGTGACGGCGAGCCGTCGCGCCGCTTCCTTCGGCGGCAGCTGCGTCTATCTGGAGGAGGGCGAGCAGATGAGCGTCAGCGACATGCTCAAATGCATCGCCGTCGTCTCGGCCAACGACTGCGCCGTGGCCATGGCCGAGCATCTCAGCGGCACGGAGGAGGTCTTCGTGGAGCGGATGAACCGCCGCGCCGAGGAGCTTGGGCTTGAAGACACGCATTTCACGAACTGCACCGGGCTTTTTGACGACGCGGAGCACTACAGCAGCGCCTACGATATCGCCGTCATGTCCCGCGAGCTGCTGGGGCACGCCTTCATCAAGGATTATACGACGATCTGGATGGACAGCATCCGCGGCGGCGCCTTTGAGCTGGCCAACACCAACAAGCTCGTCTACTGGTATCCCGGCTGTACGGGTCTGAAAACCGGCTTTACGAACGCCGCCATGTACTGCCTCTCGGCCAGCGCCGAGCGGGACGGAACGGAGTTCATCGCGGTCATCCTGCATTCGGACAGCATCGAGAGCCGCAACGCCGACGCGCGTTCGCTTCTGAACTACGCCTTCGCCAATTACACGCTCTGTCCTCTGCGTCCGGCCGAGGGCCTCCCCTCTCTGCCCGTGGAGCTCGGGCGCTCGGAGCGGGTCTCCCTGCGCGTGGAGGGCGACGAGCAGGCCGTGGTCCCCAAGGGCAGCGCGGAGCCGGAGTTTCGCTGGACGCTTCCGGAAAAGCTCGCCGCGCCGGTCCGCGCCGGGGAGAAGGTCGGCACGCTGCGCGTCATGCTCGGAGACGAGACGCTGGCGCAGCTCCCCGTGCTCGCCGCCGAGGACGTCCCGCGCATCGGCTTCTGGGGCGTGCTGGTGAAGCTGGCCGGCAATCTCGTTGGTCTGTCATAATGAAACAGGCGCCTCAGCCGTGCCCGGCAGAGGCGCCTGTTTGTCGCGCGTTATTTCAGCAGCTTTCCGATCCGCTCAAAAAAGCTCTTGACCGACTCGACGACCTTTTTCACGGTCTGCACGAAGCCGACCACGCGGGTCTTGGCCTCCGAGACCTTCTTCAGCGTGCTCTGGACCTGCTCCACGCGGCTTTTGAGCGCTTCGCCGTCCAGCCCCTCCAGCGAGCGGCAGAGCGTGATGAGCTGGTCGAGCTGCTTGTCGGTCAGCGTGACCGAGTATTCCCCGGCGATCGCGACGATCTGGGCGCGGATCTCCGCGTCCGTCATGTGCCGCGTTTCGTTCAGGATGAGCTTGAGGTCGTTGACGATGGAGGTAGAGTCCATGTCGCCGATCTCCTCGGCAAGCTCTCCCGTGATGGTCAGCTCCTGCGTGCTCACGAGCTTGGCCAGGTCATCCAGCTTTTCCCCGGTGATGTTCTCATAGGCCTTGTAGACGCCCGTGAGCGCCGCCGTGCCGCTGACCGCGAAGGGCGCGGCCACGATGAGCTTGGCGTCGGTCACGCCGGCGGTCGCCAGCGCGCTCATATACATCTCCGGCGTACACCAGCTGATGTTGCTTGTGGTGACGTCCAGGCCAGCGCCCTCTTCGAGCAGCTCCAGATAGACGCAGGAGATGGAACGCGTGCCGATGATGCTCTCGTCCACATAGCCGTTGAGGATGCTGCGCTCCTCCTCGTTGGTCATGCGAAGCTCCGCCACGCTGCCGCGCTGGACGCCGAAGAGCTGATAGACCGAGGCGATCTCTTCCTCCGTGAGGTCCCCGCCGATCACGGTGCGCGCCTTGTCGATCGAAGCCGAGGCTCCGCCGCCGAGCGGCGCGAGGCAGCACAGCGCAAGCAGCAGAGCCAGCGCGCGTTTCAGTCTGTTCTTCATAGCTTTGTCTCCTTCATGTCGCCGGGCTTCACGGGCTCCGGCATCCCGCCGATGCCGCGCATGAGGGCGCGCATCCGCTCCGGCGCCACCTTCACCACCTTGCGGTCGTAGGTGAGCAGGCCGTTGATCTCGTCCTCCACGTCGCTCATCTGCGTATAGACCGCGGCGCAGAGCCCCTGCGCGATCGCGGGGCGGACTTCCTCCTGATACAGGTCCTCCAGCGCCAGCTCCAGCTGCGCCGGGGTGACGAAGCTCTTGTAGCCGAAGCTCTTGCGGGAGAACTCATGGCCGATGACCTTGTGCGCATAGCCGCCGAACTCGCTGAGCGCGACGGCGCGGCCCTTCCGGTCGGCGCGGAAGCGATAGGGTCGGAAATAGACGTGGTCGCTGCGCAGCTTGCCGATCTTCTGATCGTGCCAGCCGGAGGCGGGGTCGACGACGCGCGTGCGGTCGATCGCCTCGATGCGGCGGCAGACCTCCGCGGCGTCGAACTGGCCCCAGCCCTCGTTGAAGGGCACCCAGAGGACGATGCAGGGGCAGTTGTAGAGATGCCGCAGCATCTCGTTGAGCTCCTCCAGAAACTCGCGGCGGCCCTCGGCGCTGGCGCGGCCGAAGAGGAAATGCAGGCGGTCGCTGAGATGGATCCCGCTCACGAGCGGCGCGGAGACGATCAGCGGATCGTAGCGCCCGCCGCCGCAGGGCATGTCCTGCCAGACCAGCATCCCGATCCGGTCGCAGTGGTAATACCAGCGCGCCGGCTCCACCTTGATGTGCTTGCGCAGCATATTGTAGCCCATGGCCTTGGCCACGCGGATATCATAGCACAGCGCCTCGTCCGTCGGCGCGGTGTACAGCCCGTCCGGCCAGTAGCCCTGGTCGAGCAGGCCGTTGTGGAAATAGGGCTTGCCGTTGAGGAAGAGCCGCCGGGTCCCCTGCTCGTCCGTCTCCACGGAGATCTTGCGCATGGCGAAATAGCTCTGCACCAGGTCTTCCCCGCAGCGCACGCTGAAGCCGTAGAGCTTGGGGTTTTCCGGGCTCCAGGCCTCGAAATCCGGCACGGGGATCTCCGCCGGGAGCAGGAAGCTCGCGCCGCCGAAAAGCGCGTAGGCGGGCTCTCCGCCTACGATCTCGGGCACGATCTCCACACACGCCCGGTCGTAATCCGGCGTGATGCGCAGAGACTTGACATAGCTTGCGGGCACGGCCTCGAGCCACACCGTCTGCCAGATGCCGCTCTGCGGCGTGTACCAGATCCCGCCGCGGCGGCTGCGCTGCTTGCCGCGGGTGTGGAAGCCCTTGTCCGTGTCGTCCGTGACGCGCACGACGATCGTCAGCTCCCGCCCCGCCAGCGCCTCGGTCACGTCCGCCTCAAAGGGCAGATAGCCGCCGACGTGGCTGAGCACCTGCACGCCGTTGACCCAGACGACCGCGCACTGATCCGCCGCGCCGAAGTGCAGTAGGATGTGCCGGCCGCGGAAGCTCTCGGGCAGCAGCAGACTGCGGCGATACCAGAGGTACTCGCCCGGCTGCAGGCTGCGCCCGACGCCGGAGAGCTCCGTCTCCGGGGAGAAGGGCACGAGGATCTCGCCCTCGTAGTCCGAGGGCTGACGCTCCGAGCGCGTGATCGCATAGTCCCAGGGCCCGTTGAGGTTGATCCAGCCGTCGCGCGCCAGCTGCGGCCGCGGATACTCCGGCAGCGGGCAGCTGCGGTCGACAAGATCCGTCCAGTTCGTTTTCATAGGCTTCGTCCTCTTAAAAAATCTTAAACCCGGCGCGGCCGATGGACCGCCGCCGAAGACTGTGCTATACTTTTATAGACCGATCTTAGCACAAAGTCAAACGAAAGGTGTGACGAAACAGTGAAAAAGTGTCTGTTCGCGCTGATCTTGGCCTGTTTGTTCCTCCTAAGCGCCTGCGGCGAAGCGCCTTCCAATCCGGCCCCCGCCGCGCCGGAGACGCCCGCGCCGACCGCAGCTCCCGAACCCGCCCCCGAACCGACGCCTGAACCGACGCCCGAGCCTACGCCCGAACCCACGCCCGAGCCTGCGCCGACCGTCATCACCGGTCTGTGCGAGGAGGGCGACTACAGCGACGGCGTCGGCAATCAGTACCACTACTGCTATGCGCTGCCCGTCATCACGGGGCAGAGCGACGATATCGAGCGGCTCAACGCCGATCTCTATGCGGCCTTCGCGCCGGATATCGAGGACATGCTGAAGGCGATGGAGGACGGCTACAGCCTCTTCGTGCTTTCGATCGGCTATGAGGCCTGGCAAAACGGCGACGTGCTGTCCGTGCTGGTCTCCGAGAACAACGACTGGGGCATGACGCGCTATTATGCCATGAACCTGCAGCTCTCCGACAAGAGCGAGGCCTCGCGCGAAGAGCTGCTGGCCCTGTACGGGCTGGACGAGGCGAGCTTCACGGCAGCGGCGGCCCAGGCCGCGGGGAGCTATTTCGAGGAGCGGTGTCAGAGCATGTCCTCCGCGCAGTACCTCGAACTGGGCGGCGAGGAGCTGTACGCGAAGACCACCGACCCCGCGAACTTCGGCCCGGAGCTCCCGCTCTGGATCGACGGCGAGGGGCGGCTGTGCATGGCCGCGCACATTTATTCCTTCGCCGGAGCGGAGTACTACGACCACGTCGTCCCGATCGTCTGAACGAGGGCATGAAAAAGCTGCCGCGAGAAAACTCTCGCGGCAGTTTTTCTTTTCTCAGAACGGGAAGCCCATGCCCATGCCGCCCTGCAGCTTGGCCATGGCCTGATTGGTCCGCTCGTCGCTGGCGGCCAGCGCGCCGTTGACGGCCGCGAGGATCAGGTCCTGCAGCATCTCGACGTCCTCGGGGTCGACGACCTCGGGATCGATCTCAATGGTCTTGAAGCGCCGCGTCCCGGCCACGACCGCGCGGACTGCGCCGCCGCCGGCGCTGAACTCGAAGTCCGTCGACTCCAGCTCCTGCTGCATCTTCAGAAAATCCTGCTGCATCTTCTGCGCCTGCTTCATCATGTTCATCTGGTTGCCGCCGCCGGGGTAACTGCCGCGAAATCCGCCTTTTGCCATGCTCATATCCTCCGTATGTTATTAATCTCGATCACTCGTTGATAAATCTGACTTCCTTGATCCCCCGCAGCTCGTCCAGACTGCGCGCCTGCCGCGGCTGATCCTTCTTCTCGAAAAGCAGAACGCGCCTGTCCTTCCCCGTCGCCGCCTTGATCGCCGCGGCGAACTTGTCAAGGATCTCCGGGCGGTTGAAACGCCCGTACACGAAGCCGGGCTGCGCCTCCAGGCGGAAGACCTCGCCATCCTCGCGGCCGCTGATCTTCGTCTCGTCGTCCAGATAAAAGCGCAGGTCCATCGGCAGCTTGCCGAAGACCTCCCGGCGCACGGCCGCCCAGAGCGGCTCGTCAACCGGAGCGGGCGCGGGCTCGTCGTGCGCGCGCTCGATCAGCGCGTCCTCCGGCTGCGCCTCCTGATAGACCTCAAACTCTTCCAACTCCTCGGACTCTTCCCTCGCCGGGACGGCGGGCGCCTCCTCTTCCGGAGGCTCCGCGAGCTCCGGGGCCGGGGCGCGCGCCGGAAGGCTCCGTCCCTCGCGCAGCGTCTCCTCCAGGCGGGAGACGCGGGCGCGCAGCGAGGCCGTATCGTCGGCAAGCGTCCCGTCGCACAGGGACACCAAGCAGAGCTCCGCCGCCGTGCGGGGGTGGCCGGACTGGCGCATGCTCTCCTGCGCGTCCCGGATCGTCCCGAGCGCGGCGAGCAGCTCCTCGTTCGTCATCCGCGCCGCAAAGCCCCGCAGGGTCTCGCCGTCATAGCCGCCGGACAGCAGCTCCGCCGCTCCCTTCGGCGCCACGCGCAGCATCAGCGTATCGCGCAGCAGGCCGCAGAGCTCGCCGAGCAGCGAGGCGGGGTCCTTCCCGTCCATCCACAGCGCAGAAAAGCGTTTCAGCGCCGCCGCCGTGTCGTGCCGCAGCACACAGTCCAGCAGCTCCGCGATGCGGCGCTTGCCGGCCAGGCCCATCGCCGCGTACACGGCCTGCACGTCGATCGTCTCGGCCGCCGAGCACTGGTCCAGCAGGCTCAGCGCGTCGCGCACGCCGCCCTCGGCCAGCCGCGCGATCAGCTCGGCCGCCTCGTGCGTCAGGCCGAAGCTCTCCGCAGCGGCGATCTTCTCGAGGTAAGCCGCGATCACGGGGCTGTCCACACGCTTGAAGCTGTGGCGCTGGCAGCGCGACAGGATCGTCGCGGGGACCTTCTGCAGCTCCGTCGTGGCCAGAATGAACATCAGATGCTCCGGCGGCTCCTCCAGGATCTTCAGCAGCGCGTTGAAGGCCGCGAGCGAGAGCATATGCACCTCGTCGATGATATACACGCGCTTTTTCGCGACGGTCGGCGAAAAGACCGCCTCGTCGCGCAGGGCGCGCACATTGTCCACGCCGTTGTTGGAAGCGGCGTCCAGCTCCACCACGTCGAGGATCGTGCCGTCCAGGATGCCGCGGCAGGCGGCGCAGCGGCCGCAGGGGTTGCCGTCCACGGGATGCTCGCAGTTGACCGCGCGGGCTAGGATACGCGCGCAGGTGGTCTTGCCGGTCCCGCGCGTGCCGATGAAGAGATAGGCATGGCTCAGCCGCCCGGTCCTCACCTGGTTTTTCAGCGTTTCGGTGATATGCGTCTGCCCCACGACCTCGTCAAAGGTCTGCGGGCGCCATTTGCGGTACAGCGCCTGATACACGCGGTTCACCCCTTTTCTGACGTTCACAATACAACGTGGCCCTTGACAAGACTGCACACCCATCCCCGAAAAAGCACTACGCCCGGAACCCCGGCAGCCGGCTCGGACCCGGCTGCCTCGCGGCACACGATGAGCACCGCTTAATGCTGCTCGGTTCCCCGCCTGACATGGTTCACGGGTCACCGTTGCGCGAGACCGGATCTTCTACGCTGCTTACCGGGGTCAGACAACACAGAACAGTTCCTCAGATGGGAATTCATCCCTGCTGTAGCGGATTGCAGGTCACAGGGCACCGCTGGCTCCCCGACTAGTGCAGCCTTGTCAAAAGCCACGCGCCTATTTTACACCAAAGGAAAAAGATTATCAATCTTTTTCTTTACAAATGATTTTTTTGTGATATAATACAATCTGCTCGCAAGAGACAAGGGCTTGTAGCTCAGCTGGGAGAGCGCACGGTTCGCATCCGTGAGGTTCGAGGGTTCGATCCCCTTCAAGTCCACCAAAAGGAACACCCCCGCCGTCGGCGGGGGTGTTCCTTTTGGTAGATAAGGGTGATCGAATCATGTCCGCACACGCCGGGGCGTGTGCATTCACCAGTCCGCAGACCGGTGAATACCTTGATTCTCTTTTTTGCCTGGCAAAAAGAGAATGCCACGATCATCCTTCAAGGTCCACCACAACGTGCCGGTGGTACGTCAGAGCCGCGACCCGGCCTGTGGGACAGGGGACGGTTCTGCGTCCCAAAACGGGACGCAGAACCGTCCCCTGTCCCATGGCGGCAACGAGCGCATCCTCCGTCGTGTCTGCCTTCAACAGATCAAGAATCACGCCGAGAGTCTTGTTTCCCTTTGTAGATTGACTCAGGGATCATCAATATCTGGGCCTTGCTGACTGCCTCCAGGACTTGTCGTGATAACATCCTCCGTATCGAACACAACGCTCTCCATCTCCAGGGCTTCGTACTGTTCCTTCTGCATGGTGCGCATCCTCCTTTCCTGAATGGGTGTCATTCAATGGGAGGATGCTGATAATTACCAATCAGGATCGTTGTTATCCTGACCGCCCGAAGTGGTGATGACATCCTCCGTATCGAATTCAATGGTTTCCATCTCCAAAGCGGTGAACTTTTCCTTTTCCATTTCTGGTTTCCTCCTTTCGCTGGCCTCATACAAAAAAGCCACCGGGCGAAGGAGAAAAGTCCACCTTCGCCTGATGGCTATTCGGTATGGAAATATTCAAAAAGAGCGCAGTTATGCCTTGCTTGCTTGCTTGATTGCTTGCTTGAGCGTAGCGAACTTCGGCATTCCTGTCAACTCCTTTTGTCACTTTTATGCTCTAATTTGCGTGTTTTGTATTATACCCCATGAGAAAAGGAGATGCAAGATTTTTTGTAAATCAATTATTTGACGGTGACTGGGCTATACTTGCTTTCTGCAGACTTTTTTATCAAAATTGATATCCATATAATGATACGTCCCGCTTTATTTGGAAAGATTATCATACCCGTGGAAAGCTCCTGTTATGAGCGGATATGAAAAACCTTCTTATTGAGAAATGAATCATCAAAGTGGGACAGGGGACGGTCTACTACGTGCTCGTCTTCATCGCGATCAACTTCATCCTGACCTTCGTGTTCAGTCCGAAATACGGCGTCGAGATCTACGGCACGGAGCACGACCTCTTCCGCATCACCGAACG
>JAFRLZ010000049.1 GCA_017430985.1 Oscillospiraceae bacterium | reverse complement strand
TTGTTCCTCTCAGGCCCCCTTGCCTAAAGGGGGCTGTCGCCGGAGGCGACTGGGGGATTCTGTCGGTCGCTGCACGATGGTATGGCGGGGCGTTTTTATATCCCCCCGACCTCGCTTCGCTCGGCCACCCCCCTTTAGGCAGGGGGGGGCTTTCTCCTCGATAACCTCAAATCTGACTCGACAAAGGATGTGTTCCCATGAAAAAGATCCTCGTCGTGCTGCCGGTGGAGCAGCGGCATAAAGACATGCTGGAGGCCGCGGCCCCCGGCTGGGAGTTCCTCTACGCGCTGCCGGAGCAGGTGAGCGCGGAGCAAGTCGCCGGGGCCGAGGTCATCATCGGCAACATCGCCCCCGCGCTGATCGCCGGGGCTTCGGAGCTGCGGCTCTTCCAGCTCAACTCCGCGGGCGCGGACGCCTATCTCAAGCCCGGCGTGCTGCGCGAGGACGTGCTGCTCTGCAACGCCACGGGCGCCTACAGCAAGGCCGTGGCCGAGCACGGCCTCGCCATGACCCTCGCGCTGCAGAAGAAGCTGCCGCTCTACCGCGACGGGCAGAACGCGCACGTCTGGCGCGCGCGCGGGACCGTGACCAGCATCGCGGACGCGACGGTGCTTGTGGTCGGGCTCGGAGACATCGGGCTGCACTACGCGCGCATGGCCAAGGCCCTCGGCGCGACGGTCGTCGGCCTCAAGCGCCGCCCCGGCGAAAAGCCGGAGGGCGTGGACGAGCTGTACACCACCGACCGGCTCGACGAGCTGCTGCCGCGCGCGGACGTGATCTTCTCCGTGCTGCCCGGCACGCCGGAGACCACGCATCTCTACACCGCCGAGCGCTTCCGGCTGATGAAGCGCAGCGCGGTCTTCGTCAACTGCGGGCGCGGCAGCGCCGTGGAGACGGAGGCGCTGCGCCGGGCGCTGGCCGACGGCGAGATCGCCGCGGCGGCCGTGGACGTGACCGAGGACGAGCCCCTGCCGCCCGACAGCCCGCTCTGGGACCTCGAGAACCTGCTCATCACCCCGCACGTCGCCGGCGGCTACTTCCTGCCGGAGACCTTCGAGCGCATCGTCGGCATCGCCGCGAAGAACCTCGCCCTCTGGCTCGACGGGAAGACGCCGTCGACCGTCGTAGACCGGAAAACGGGGTACAAAAAATAAGAAAACAACAGGAGGATGCTTTCATCCTCCTGTTGTTTATCGCTCCGGGTCCCAGGCGGCGCGTTCCTCGCGCGGCTGTTCCTCCCGCGCCCTGCGGCGCTTCACGCCGCGCCGCCAGAGCACGACGGCGATCACGATCACGACGACCGTCAGCGCAGAGGCGAGCAGCCCGGCGCCAAAGGTCAGCATCCCCGAGGGATGCCCCGGCGTGCCGGGGGGCTTCGCGGCGATTTCCCACGCCGCCACCGCCCGCAGGACCAGCAGGTCCAGCGCGAGCTTCGCCGGGATCAGCAGCAGCCAGAGGCCCGGGGCGGTCTTTCCGCGCTTCACGGGGCGCGCTCAGAGGTCGCAGGCGGCCTCTTCCTCCTCCTTGGAGAGCGGGAAGTCCGCCGGATCGTAGGCGATGCCGTTGCGGTCGTAGTAGTCCTTCACGGCGGCGCGCACGGCCTGCTCGGCCAGCACGGAGCAGTGGATCTTGTGCACGGGCAGACCGTCGAGCGCCTCGACCACGGCCTGGTTGGAGAGCGCGAGCGCGTCCTTCACGGACTTGCCGATGATAAGCTCCGTCGCCATCGAGCTCGTGGCGATCGCGCTGCCGCAGCCGAAGGTGTTGAACTTGCAGTCGGTGATGACGCCCTCGTCGTCCACCTTGATATACATGCGCATGATGTCGCCGCACTTGGCGTTGCCGACCTCGCCGATGCCGTCGGCGTCGTCGAGCTTGCCCATGTTGCGCGGATTGCGGAAATGATCCATGACCTTTTCACTATAGAGTGCCATTGTTTCGTTCCTCCTGTATGATATGAAAGTCGGCGCGGACTTGTATCCCCCCGCCCCTTCGGGGCACCCCCCTTTAGGCAAGGGGGGCTTTTTGCGGGCGAGCACAGCTCGCCCCTACGACATTAAATTAAGTGTTTCCGCTGACCTTTCTGCAGCTCGTCCCAGACCGGGGACATGTTGCGCAAATACGCCACCACCTGCGGGACGACCTCGATGATGTGGTCGATCTCCTCCATGCTGTTGTACTCGCCGATCGACAGGCGCAGCGAGCCGTGCGCGACCTCGTGCGGCAGGCCGATCGCCAGCAGCACGTGGCTCGGGTCGAGCGAGCCGGAGGTGCAGGCGCTGCCCGAGGAGGCGCAGACCCCCCGGTCGTCGAGCATCAGCAGCAGGCTCTCGCCCTCGATGCCCTCGAAGCACATGTTCACCGTGCCGGGGACGTGGTGCTCGAGGCTGCCGTTGATCTTGCTGTGCGGGATCTTCGACAGCTCCGCGAAGAGCTTGTCGCGCATGGGGATGATCTTCGCGGTGTTTTCCTCCATGTGCTCGCAGCTCTCCTTAAGCGCCGCGGCCATGGCCACGATCCCGGCGACGTTCTCGGTGCCCGCGCGCTTCCCGCGCTCCTGCGCGCCGCCCTCGATGATGTTCACGAGGGGCATGCCCCGGCGGGCGTACAGCACGCCCACGCCCTTGGGCGCGTGGAACTTGTGGCCGGAGAGCGAGAGCATGTCCACGGGCACTTTCTGGACGTCGATCGGCGTCTTTCCGGCGGCTTGGACGGCGTCGGTATGCATTGTGGCGCCGGCGGCCTTGGCGATCTCCGCGATTTCGGCGATGGGGAAGAGGGTTCCCGTTTCGTTGTTGGCCCACATAGCCGAGACGATGGCGTTCTTGGTGCCGTTCAGCTCGGCGCGGAGCTGGTCGAGGTCGATCTGGCCTTTGCCGTCGACGGGAAGTTCCGTCACGGAGAAGCCCTGCGCCTTGAGGCGGCGTGCGGGCTGGAGCACGGCGGGATGTTCGACCGCGG
>JAFRLZ010000048.1 GCA_017430985.1 Oscillospiraceae bacterium | reverse complement strand
TCCGCCTCCGCCCTGGCGGCGGCCTCCGCGGCCGCAGCCGCCTCCTCCTCCGCTCTGGCGGCGGCCTCCGCGGCCGCTCTCGCCTCTTCCTCGAGGCGCAGGCGCTCTTCCTCCGCTTCCCGCTGCGCCTGCAGCTCCGCCTCGTGCTCCTCCAGGCGCTGATCGAGGATCTTGCTGTACTCGACCAGGCGCAGCGCCAGGTCCGAGCTGAACTGCCCGTGGGCCCTGACGTTCTCCGTCATATAGGTCACGATGATCGGGTGTTCCGTGTAGATGATCCCGGCGACGTGCCGGAATTCCTCGTAGTCGCCGAATTTCTGAGCGATCTCATACTGGCCCTCAAGCTGATAGCGGAAGAACTTCTCCGGCGTGGCCTGCTTGAGAAAATCGATCATCATCGGATAACTGTCCGGATCGGAGTAGAGCGTGTACATGAGCCGAGTCATGAAGCGCGGCGTAAATTCGCTGGTCTTGGCAAAGCCCTTCGGCATGTCCTCGAGCTCCATCCCGGCCAGCGCCGGCCAGAGCTCGCGGCAGTCGCGATTGTCCGGCCAGAAGTAATTCATCAGGATATGCGCGTAGCTGTTGTTGGAGACGGTCAGGATGTATTCCTCCATCTCCGTGAGCGGGCGCCCCTGGATCAGCGCATCCTGCTCCAGCTCGCCGCGCGCCACCATGTTGGACACGCACATCAGCAGCGGCACCTTGTAGAGGCTGGCGCTGTAAAAGGCCTGGTCCCCGTTGTAGTACCATTCCTCGCCCGTCGCCGTGTAGAGGAAGCCGATGCCGATGCTGTAGGGGTAGATGCGGTTCTCCTCGATGTAGTCGCCGATCAGCTCTTCAAGCTCCCCTTTGCGGATCACGGTGAAGCCGTCCTCCGCGGCCGGGGGTGCGCTCTCCTCCGCCCGGGCCTCCCGGAGCGGAGCCAGCAGGAGCAGCCCGCACAGGAGCGCGGCAAGCATCCCGCGCAGCACAGTTTTCATGCTTCTCTTCCTTTCATCCTTCGTCGGCCTGCTCCGCGGGGGAAAACTCGAACAGAAGATCCCGCAGGGTGCCGTCGAAAGCCGACCACTCATGGCCTGAGTTGTCAAAGACCGAGAGGCTGGCGTCAACGTTATCCAGCTCGGAAAAGCGCTCGTAGGCCTTTACCACCGACGGGTAGATGGATTCCAGCCCTCCCACGCCCATCACGAGGCGGATATGATCCTTCTTCGCCATACCCTCGACCGCCTTGTCCAGATGGGAAATGCCGGAAAAGAGGCCGACGGTCCCGAACACGTCCGGCATGGTGGGCAGGCACACGCAGAGGGACTGCGAGGCGCTGGAGGGGCCCGCGATGCAGAAGCTGTCGCGGGCGGCGATCAGATCCTCCAGCGAGGAGCTCTCCGCGTAAGTGGAGTAGTGATCGACCACATACTGCAGCAGCGCGATGTAGCGGCTCCCGTCGCCCGAGGCCATGGTCGTGTTGGTGGACGCGAAGATCACGCCCGCGCAGTCGCCCCGCTGCACCAGGAAGTCCGTATAGTCCGGCGTGGTGAAGTAGTGCCCCAGGTAGCGGTTCTGGTGGGAGTAGGTGTTGGTGTCGCCCAGAATCTTGTACGGGTTCCCGTCCGCGCCGTACAGGTAGATGATGACCTTGTACTGCCTGCTCTCGTCATAGTCATAGGGCAGATAGATCAGATAGATAAAGCCGTTCTCGCCCGTGGCGACGTCCAGATGGCCCCGCTCGGTCGGCGGCGTATAGGCGAGATCCTGATAGGGCTGACCGCGGAGGTCGCCCGGCGCGTCGATCGGGCGGCGATAGCCGGAGCGCTCGGCCTTCTTGTAGCCGAGCATGAAGCGGCCGTCCCGGAAGCGCTGGTCCTTTTGTGCATCGAAGATATAGGGGACGCAGTCGATCACGATGTCCGTCCAGAAATGATCCTCTTCCTCCCCGGCCAGCGGGCGGGCGACCGGATAGGCCGGATAGCCGAGCGCGCGGGCGAGCATGGTAAAGCCGGCGGCGTATCCGTATTCGCCGCCGTGCTCTGTCTCCAGCATCGCTTTGGCGGCGGGGATGAGTTCTTCCTCCTCCTCGCTCTCCTCGTCGAAGCTGAAGCTTTTCACCGCGTAGTCATAGGCGCGCCGCAGCATGGCCGCCCGGTCCTCCGCGTCGGCGGGGTATTTGAGACGCAGCCAGTCCAGGATATCGGCGCAGCGCGCGTCCAGCTCCCCATCGCCGGAGGTATAGCGGCCGTTCCCGTCGAAGTACAGCGGCCCCGAATACGCATCCAGCAGGAGCCTGCCGTCCTCGCCGCAGCAGAAGAGCGCCCCGTCGAGCCGGAAAACACCCGGCTCGCGGCCCGTGACGAGGTCGGCTTCCGCCCAGGAGGAGCCCTCGCCCGGCTCGTGAGGCACGCAGGCCTCCATCAGTTCCGCGTAGTGCGGCGCGTCCGTCGGCAGGTCGACGGGGGCGAGGGCCCCCTCTAACGGAACGAGCCTCTCGCCCGCGCCGCTGCCGAGCGCCCGGCAGACGCCGACCGCGAGATCTGCCCGGCTGAGCGTTCCCTCCGCCGGGAACGCGGCCAGCTGTTGCTCGTTCAAAACATCCTGCAGGCATGCCCGCAGGCTCTCGGCTGTGACGGTCTGTTCTCCCTCCGGGAGCCCCGCTTTCCCGGTCTCCGCAGAGAGCGCGGACAGCGCGGCGCGGAGCTCGTCGGCGGTGAGCGGGTCGTTCGGCCGCAGGAAGCCGTTTTCGTCAACAAACAGGAAAGGAACGTGCGCAGAAAAGGGCGGCTTTGCCGCCGCCTCGTCAATCGCGGCAGGCTCCGGAGCAGCCTCCTTCTCGGAGCGCGAAAACGCGCAGGCGGCCAGCAGCAGGGCCGACAGGATCAATATAAGGCCGAGCATCAGGCGCCTTGCTCCGTGCATGACCGCTCTTCTCCCCTTTCCGCTTTTGCAGCTTTTTCCCGCATACTGTAGCACAAACGGACCGTTCCTGTCAAATCGTCCGGCCGGGCCGCGCATAAGGAACGGGCGCGGCGTGAACGGCCGCGCCCGTCTGTTTTTCTATCTCTTGTAGTCGTCCTCGTTGATCTCCCAGCCGCGGTCGAGCAGCCAGTAGGACGCCTGCTCCTCGATCTCCTCGCCCTCCTCAAAGGGGACGTCGGGCTTCGCGTTTTTCAGCTTGAGCTTCAGCTCGTAGCCGCGCAGCTCCTTGACCGTGAAGGGCAGGCCCAGCTCCGCGGCGACGGGCAGCAGCACCTCCTCGACCACGGACTCGCGGATCTCGAGCGAGCCGGGATAGGCGGCCTCCGCCTCCGCCACTCGGCGGCGCAGCGCCTCGTCGGCGTTGTAGCGTTCAAAGAATTGCTCTACGTTCGTCATGCTTCCCTCTCCTTGCTGTAAGTATCGAACCAGTCGGTGATCTCCTTCAGGCGGCGCAGGCGGTGCTTCGGCTTGCCGGAGCGCGAGAGCTCGTGGTTCTCGCCGTGGAACAGGCACAGCCGCGCGGGAACGCCCCGCTGCCTGAGCGCCGCGTACATCTGCAGCCCCTGGTCAAGCGGGCAGCGGTAGTCCTCGTCCGAGTGGATGAACAGCGTCGGCGTGACGGCCCTGTCCGCATATTTGAGCGGCGAGCGCTCCCAGAGTTTTTCCGGGCTCTCCCAGAGATCGCCCGCGTTTTGATCGGGCGTGAAAAACGCGCCGATGTCCGACACGCCCCAGAAGCTCAGCCAGTTGGAGATGGAGCGCTGCGAGGCCGCGCAGCAGAAGCGGTCGGTGTGCCCGACGATCCAGTTGGTCATAAAGCCGCCGTAGCTGCCGCCCGTCTCGCAGACGCGCGCGGGATCGATCTGCGGGTATGCCGCCAGCACCGCGTCGGTGAAGTCCATGAGGTTTTGATAGTCCGTGCAGCCGTAGGCGCCGCGGATGTCCGCGAAGGCGTTGTCCCGTCCGTCGCTGCCCTTGGGGTTGCAGAAGAAGACGAAATAGCCCTTCGAGGCCCAGAGCTGCATCTCGTGACAGAAGATCGGGCCGTAGACCGTCTTCGGGCCGCCGTGGACGTCCAGCACCGCCGGATAGCGCTTCGCCGGATCATAGTCCTTCGGCTCGAGCACCCAGCCGTCGATCATCAGCCCCGCGCTCTCGACGCGCAGCGGCTTCGGCTGCGCCACGTAAACGTCCCGCAGGACCTCTTCGTTGAAGCGGCTGAGCTGCGTGAGTTCACCGCTCTCGAGATCATAGCGATAGAGCTCCTGCAGCTTCATGTCGTAGAAAGCGATCAGCAGCAGCTCGCCGCCGGACAGATCGAAGCAGTCGATGCAGCCGGGCTTTGTGACGATCGGCGTGTCCGTGCCGTCGGCGTCCAGGCGGCAGAGCAGGTTGCTGCCCTCCCGCGTCGCGAGATGGTAGAGGCTCGTGCCGGCGGCGACGGCTTCGCGGCCGCCGCCCAGGCGGCAGTCCGTGCCGACGCTGTTGTAGAGATTGCATTCCTCCCGCCGCAGCAGACGCAGCGCGCCGCTGTCTCTGTCGAGCTCGTAGACCCAGGCGTTCTCGTTCAGGCCGTAGCGCTTTCCCTCCGTGCCGACGACCAGCAGCCGCTCTCCGACCGCCTCCAGCGCCTGGAGCATGAGATCGTCGTTCCGGCAGACCGTCCGCGTCTCGCCGCTTTTCCAGTTGACGGCGCGCAGCTCGAAGCCGCGCAGCGGGGACACCGCCTCCCAGGAGCGCAGCGCGTAATACAGCTCGTCCCCCAGCACGGTCAGCGCGTCGAGGTCCTCCGGCGGGGCGGTCAGCGCGCTGATCCTCCCGCTGCCAAGCTCCACGAGGAAGAGCGCCTTGCGCTCCCCGTTCCGTACGCCGGCGCCGTTGAACCACCAGGGCAGCTCGTCGAGCACCTCGTAGTCCTTCTCCTCCTCGCGCTCCTTCCGCGCCCGCTCGCGCTCGTCCTTGTCCGCGGCGTACAGGCCGGGGCGGTTCTTGTCCACAGCGGCCGTCACCGCGAGATGCTCCGCGTCCAGGACGCGCAGGCCGCCGACGGCAAAGGGCAACTCCATAAGCCGGATCGCTTCGCCGCCGCGCAGGTCCAGCACATAGAGAGAGCTGAAGGGCTCTCCGGCCTCGGCCCGCTTCTTCTCCTTCGCCGTGCGCACGGCGGGGAAGAGCAGCCGGTCTTCGTCCAGCCACGCGAAGCTCTTCTCCTGTCCGAGATCGGTCAGCTGCCGGACGCTCCCGTTTTCATACAGCCAGAGCCGCGCCTCGTAGGCGTTCGATTCCTCGTCGGCCGTCGAGACCACGAAGGCCGCGCGCCGGCCGCCGGGCGCATACCGCAGCCCGGAGAGGAAACGATAGTTCAGGATATCTCTGCTTTCAACGCCTTTCATCGCGCTCCTCCTGTTCTGTTTTTGTCTGCTCAAATTATAAAATTGCGCTCCGCGCTTGTCAAGGCCGCCCCGGATAGAGTATACTGGGGACAAGGCAAAACGCAGTCGATCATTTTGGAGGAAAAACACCATGAAAAAGCTGCTCCCCGTTCTGCTGCTGCCCGCCGGGGCGGCCGTCGCCTTTACGACCGAGCTGTACCGCTACGTCTTCTGCCGCGGCGGCTCGAAGGTTTTCAGCGCGCTGCTGGACAAGAAGACGCACGCGGAGGATTACTACGAGCACCGCGACTCGCTGGCCGAGCGGCTGCGCACGCTGCCGCAGCAGCGCTTCGTGATCCGCTCCGCGCGCGGCGAGCAGCTCACCGGGCACTATATCCCGGGGGGCGGCCAGGGAAAGCGCATCGTTTTCATCGTGCACGGCTACCACTCCGAGTACGCAGACACGGCGGGCATGTATTACGACTACTACGCCTCCCGCGGCTTCGACGTGTTCGCCTGCGACCACACGGCTCACGGCGAGAGCCAGGGGCGCTATATCGGCTTCGGCGTTTTCGAGAGCGAGGACTGCCTGCTCTGGCTGGACTTCCTGCGCCACAAATTCGGCGAGGACATCCAGGTCCTGCTGCACGGCTTCTCCATGGGCGCGGCCACCGTGCTTTTGATGAGCGACCGCTGCCCGGACAACGTCCGCATGATCGTGGAGGACAGCGGCTTCAGCGACGCGCCGGGCCAGCTCAAAAAGCAGCTCGGCCCGATGTACGCGCCGGTCGCGGCCATCCACCGGCGCATCGCGCACTGCGACCTGCGGCAGGCCGACACCCGCCCGGCTCTGGCCAAGGCGCGCATGCCCATCCTCTTCGTCCACGGGCAGGAGGACCCGACGGTGCCTTATAAGAACGGCCCCGCGCTCTTCGCGCTCTACCGCGGGGAAAAGGACTGTCTCTTCCCCGAAAAGGCCAAGCACGTCGAGAGCATGCACGTCGCGCCCGAGGCCTACCAGCGCAAGCTGGACCGCATGATCTCCCTGTATTTCAAATAATCCAAAAATGAGCAGCAAAAGGGCTGTGCCGAAGGCACAGCCCTTTTTTCGTTTATACCGTCCCGCCGCTTACCGCAGGTTTTTCGTGAACAGGGCGCGGATCGCGTTGAGCACCGCGAGCACCATCACGCCCACGTCCGCGAAGATCGCGAGCCACATGTTGGCCACGCCCGCGGCGCCGAGGACGAGGCAGATCAGCTTTACGCCGATGGCGAACCAGATGTTCTCGTACACGATGCGCATGCACTTTTTCGCGATGCGGACGGCGAGCGCGATCTTCTTCGGATCGTCGTCCATCAGCACGACGTCGGCCGCTTCGATGGCCGCGTCGGAGCCGAGGGCTCCCATGGCGACGCCCACGTCGGCGCGCGTCAGCACCGGCGCGTCGTTGATGCCGTCGCCGACGAAGGCCAGCACCGAACGCTCCGGCTTTTTCGCCAGAAGCTCCTCCACCGCCGCGACCTTGTCGCCCGGCAGGAGCTCGGCGCGCACCTCGTCGATGCCGATCTCTCCGGCGACCGCCTCGCCCACCTTTCTCGCGTCGCCCGTGAGCATCACGGTCTTCGTGACGCCCGCGGCGCGCAGGGCGCGGATGGCCTCCTTCGCCGTGGGCTTGATGACGTCGGAAATAAGCAGATGGCCCGCGTAGGCGCCGTCCACCGCCACGTGGACGATGGTGCCGACGTGATGGCAGTCTATGTACGCGATCCCCAGGCTGTCCATCAGCTTCGTGTTGCCCGCGGCGATCTGCCGCCTGTCCACCTCGGCCACGATGCCGTTGCCGCCGATCTCCTTCACGTTGGCAACGCGCTCTTTATCCAGTCGGCGGCCCGCGGCGTCCGCCTTTTCGGCGGGCTCGCCGTCGTCCCGGAAGACCGCGCCCTCCAGCCAGGCCTTCTGGATGCTGCGGGCGATCGGATGCGTGGAATAGATCTCCGCGTGGGCGGCCAGCTCCAGGAGCTGGTCGTTGTCCATGCTGCTGTGGTGGATGCCGTTGACCTCGAAGACGCCCATGGTCATCGTGCCCGTCTTGTCAAAGGCCACGGTCTGCGCCTTGGAGAGCGCTTCGAGATAGTTTGAACCCTTCACCAGCACGCCCTCGCGGCTCGCGCCGCCGATGCCCGCGAAAAAGCTCAGCGGGATGGAGATCACCAGCGCGCAGGGGCAGGAGATCACGAGGAAGGTCAGTGCGCGGTAGATCCAGTCGCCCCAGTCGGGCGAGAGACCCCGCACGAGGAAGAACAGCGGCGGCAGGACCGCCAGGGCAAGCGCGCCGAGGCAGACCGCCGGGGTGTAGATGCGGGCGAAGCGCGAAATGAAGGCCTCGGAACGCGATTTCTTGGAGGTCGCGTTCTCCACCATGTCGAGGATCTTTGAAACGGTGGACTCGCCGAACTCCTTCGTCGTGCGCAGGCGCAGCAGGCCGTCAAGGTTGATGCAGCCGCTGATGACCTCGTCGTCCGGCCGCACCTCGCGCGGGACGCTCTCGCCCGTGAGGGCGCTGGTGTCGAGCGTGCTCACGCCCTCGACCACCACGCCGTCGATGGGGATCTTCTCGCCGGGTTTCACGACGATGACCGTGCCGATCTCCACCTCGTCGGGGTCGACCTGCTCAAGCTCTCCGTCCGCCTCAATATTGGCATAATCCGGACGGATGTCCATGAGCGCGCTGATGTTCCTGCGGCTCTTGCCGACGGCGTAGCTCTGGAAGAGCTCGCCCACCTGGTAGAAAAGCATGACGGCGATGGCCTCGGTATAGTCTCCGTTCTGCCTGATGAGCGCGATGGCGATCGCGCCGATCGTGGCGACGGCCATGAGGAAGTTCTCGTCAAAGACCTGGCGGTTTTTGATGCCCTTCCCCGCCTTGAGGAGGATATCCCAGCCGACCGTCAGATACGGGACCAGGTACAGGAGGAACCAAGCCGGCTCGTGCAGCCGCTCGCCGAAGGCCTCCGCGGCAAAGTGCAGCGCGATCATCAGCGCGGCCGCGATCAGGATGCGCCACAGCATCTTCTTTTGTTTCTTCTTCATACGATCACCCTCAGCCTTGCGGCAACATTTGAATGTTCGTTCATATGTTCATATTTGGAGAATATACCGAAAGGCGCCGTTTGTCAAGAGGAAGTCTTCCGCCCGCTCCGGTTTTTTTGCGGGATCCCGTCGGCACGGCCCCGCGCTTCGCTTTCATACTCCCCTCCCGCCGCACATATAGATGGAGCAGATGCCGCGCGGCCCGGCCGCGCACGGGGAGTGGTGTTCGTGCGAAACAACATAGAGGAGCGGGCCTGCGATCTGGCCGTGTACCTGTTGGAAAACGATGCGACGGTACGTGCCGCAGCCGCGCGCTTTGACGTATCCAAGAGCACGGTCCACAAGGACCTCACCGAGCGATTGCCGCAGATCAACCCGGCGCTCTACCGCCAGGTCCGGGAGCTTCTGGACCGGAACAAGGCGGAGCGTCACATCCGCGGCGGCCTCGCCACGAAGCGGAAATATCGGGGCGAGACATAAAACCGAGCCGGGAGCATATTGCTCCCGGCTCGGGCTTTGTCAGGGATCACAGGAAGCGGTCGTAGTAGTCCTCGAGCGACTCGAGCACCTTCCGGCGCTTTTCCATCGCGCCGCTCAGCAGTTCCTGCCCGCTGCCCTTCAGATCCCGCAGCAGCTCCTGTCCGCCGTCCTTCAGGCCGCGCAGCATCTCTCCGCGTCCGCTCTGCAGCTCCTCGCGCAGCGCGCGGCGTTCCGCTTCGAGCTCATGCCGCCGGTCCAGCAGGCGCTCGTGGGCGCGGTTGTAGCTGTCCATGGCCTGCGCGGTCGCGCGGAACACCTCGTCCGAGAAGTTCGCGTGCTCGGGGTATCCCCCGCCGCGCCAGCGCTCCAGCACGGCGCCGTAGCGCTCATAGGCGCGCGCCACGGACTCTTCCCAGGAGATGTACAGCTCGCGCTGGGCGTATTCGCCTACGCGCTTCATCGTCTCGCGCTCGCCGATGAGCTCGCGCAGCATGGCGGCCATGGAGTCGGCGTTTTCCTCGATCAGGAAGCCGTTGACGCCGTCCGTCACGTCCTCGGCCGCGCAGCTGCCGCGCACCAGCACGCTGGGCAGCGCGCAGGCCGCCGCCTCGCGCACAACGAGGCCGTTGGTGTCGAAGGTCGAGGGGAAGAGGAAGAGGTCCGCGCGGCAGTACCAGGCGCGGATGAGCTCGCGGTCGCGGATGGGCGGCTCGAAGAAGACGCAGTCGGACAAGCCGAGCGAGGCGCAGTAGTCCACGATCTCGTCCTTGTCGCCGCCGCCTCCCACGAAGACCATGCGGAAGTCCCGCCCGCTCTCGCGCAGGGCCTTGAGCGCGTCGAGGATGATACGGATGCCCTTGTACCACATCATGCGGCCGACGAACAGGAACAGCGGCAGCTCCGCCGGGAGATCGCAGGCCGCGCCGATCTGCGCAATCTGCTCCTCGCTCACGCGGCCGCGCGGAAAGTCCACGCCGTTCGGCATGACCGACCACTCGCCCTGATAGCCGAGCTTTTCAAGGTTCTCCCCCGCGCCGCGGCTGACCGTCCAGACCTCGTCGCAGGCAGCGACGTTCGCCACCAGCAGCCGCGCAGCCTCCTCCTGCAGGAGCTTGCTGCGCACGACGTTGGCGATGTCGATGTCGAACTTGGTGTGATAGGTGAACACCAGCGGCACGCAGATTTGCTCGCGCAGCACGCGGGCCAGCATGGTTGAGGCGACGGGGCAATGGCTGTGGATCAGATCGAAGCGCTGCTCCTTGAGCTTCTGCATCAGCTCCGGCGAGAAGGGCATCCCGGCGCGGTAGCCGACATATTTTGTCAGATCGAGGCTCGGATAGCGGAAGACCGGGAAAGGATAGACGCTGTCGTCCGCATCCGGGTAATAGGGCGTGACGACCGCGGCGCGGCCGTGCGAGCGCGTGATGATCTGCGCGTAGTTCGTGACGGCGTTGGCCACCCCGTCGATCATCGGCGGGAAGGAATCGTTGATCAGGCAGACGTTGAGTTTGTCCATGACAGTTCTCCTGGAGGGTTGATTTCCTAGATTATACCAAGTCCGAAGAAAAAAGCAAGGGGAGACGGAGGCGCGGAGTTTTCAAATTTGAGGTTGTAGGGGAGTTGGTAAATCCCCATTTGCCGCGCACAGCAAAACTCCGGCGGGTCATCCCGCCGGAGTTTTGTATGTGCATCACATGATGGGGATCTTGATCTTCAGATCGCTCAGCGGCCAGGAGGAGCAGGCGTGGAACCAGCCCATCTCCTTGTCCATGCGGCGGCGGCCGTCGCCGATCGGAGAGACGAAGATCTCGCCCTCGAGCAGATGGCTGCGGCAGAAGCCGCACTCGCCGTTGCGGCAGTGCGTGTCGATCTTGATCGCGGCGCGCTCGAGCGCCACGGCTACGGGCTCGGAGGCCTTCGCGTCGATCACGTCCTCGTGGATGCCGCGGACGACGGTGATCTTGAAGGTCTTCTCCTCGGTGCCCTTCGGATAGCCAGGCAGCGTGGAGACGTCGGCCGGGTTGTTGACCACGTCGTGGCGGAAGCGGCGCACCGGCACGCCCATGTCGTCCAGCGCCTTCTTGACGAAGCGGAACATCGGCAGCGGGCCGCAGAACATGTAGGTGCAGTCGGGCGTGGAGTATTTCTCGATGATCTCGCGCGTGATGAAGCCCTTCTCACCGGGCCAGTCGGGCTCGTCGGAGAGCACATGCACGACCTTCACATCCGGGCAGGCTTTCTCGATGGCGGCGAGCTCGTCCTTGAGGACGATGTCGTTGGCCTTGACCGAACCGTAGAGGATGGTGAGCTTGCAGCCCTTCATCTTGCCGTTGGCGATCTCCTTGGCCATGGAGTGGAAGGGCGTGATGCCCGAGCCGCCGGCCAGGGCCACGATCTCACGGGAATCGCGCATCGGCTCCCAGTAGAAGAAGCCGAAGGGCAGCGCGCCCTCGAGCTCGTCGCCGACCTTGACGTTCTCGAACAGGTAGTCGGGCACGAGGTACGGCACATTGCGGCGCACGGTGATCTCGAAGAAGGGATGCTCCCCTCTCGCCTCATAGGGCGCGGAGGAGATGGTGTAGGGGCGGGACAGAAGGCTCTCGCCGATCTGCAGGCGGAAGTTCACGTACTGGCCGCTCTGGAACACGGGGATGTGCCCGTCGGCGCTCTCGAAGCGGAAGACGCGGGAGCTCGGAGAAGCCTCGCGGATGTCCACGACCTTGAAGATCATGTGCTCCGGGTGCAGCTTGTCGGCCAGTTCGCGGATGGGATCGTGGGGATCGGGGATCGGAGAGCCCTTGGCAAAGTTCTCCTCTCTCAGCTTGGTCACGCGGGAGGCGCCGCCGACGTCCTGCAGAAACCCTTTGACTTTGATGCTCTTGCTCATTTCTTCGCCGCCTCCTTCTTTTCGCGATCCTCTTTGACGCCCTTGGCCGCGGCGCGGCCGTTGGTGATCTGCGGGCCCATGCCGTCGCCGGACATGCCGTGCGCGCCGGCGAATTCGAGGCCCTCGATGAAGTGATCCTTCTCCTTCATCTGCAGGCGCGCCACCGCGTGGTCCTCCATGGAGTGGAGGTAGCCGTAGATGTTGCCCTTCCAGGCGCCCACATAGTGGGAGACCGTCATGGGCGTGGTGACCTCGATCTCGGTGATGCGGGGGCGAAAGTCGACCTTCGTGATGCGGATGCACTCCTCGATCATCTCATTGGCCAGGCGGCGCTTGAGATCGTGGTACTCCTCCTCCCTGACCTCGTGGAAGGGCTTGGAGGGGACGAGCGCCGTGATCGAGAGCTGGGTGTAATCCTGCGGCAGAGTCGGGTTGGCGTAGTTGAGGCAGATGGTGGTGATGTAGTTGTAGGGCTCGGTGATGTTGGCGTAGTTTTCCCAGATCTTGTTGGTGTCCATCGTGGTGCCGGAGAAGGTGGAGTAATCGGTGATGCCGTTTTCCTCCGGCGTGCCTTCGATGACCATGATGACGGACACGGGCACCACGGAGAGCTTGCGGTTGTTGATCATCTTGATCGCGCCCTCGGGCACTTCGCTGAGCGGCTCGATCATCTGGGTGTAGACCTTGTTGGGGTACGGGCCGGAGATGACGTAGTCGCAGTGGATCTCGTCGCCGCGGCGGGTGCGCACGCCGTAGACCTTGCCGTCCTTGACGAGGATCTTCTCGACCTCCTGGTTGAACTCGTACTGCGCGCCGTTTTCCTCGCACTTGGCCTGCATCTTCATGCTCATCTCATGGCTGAAGCCGCGGCAGACGTAGGAGCCGGTGAAGTAGTCGGCCATCAGGAAAGCGTAAATGGTGAAGGGCAGATCGTCCATACGGTTGCCGACGTAGATCCAGTACGGGGTCAGCATCTCGACGGCCTTCTTGGGCAGGTTGAAGGTGTTGATGACCTCGGTGGCCGAGTAGCCCACGGTCTTGACGAAGTCGGGGTGCTTGAGGAGCATCTGCACCTTGCTCATCGGCGTGACGGAGAGGATGTTCATGCTGTCGTACACGCGGCGGCAAAGGAGCATCAGCTCGTGGACCTTGTCATAGGTGCCGGGGCAGACCTCGTCGATCTCTTTGGCGACGGTGGTGTAGCTGTCGTCATAGTCCGGGTGCAGGACCTTGTCGATGCCGGAGTTGGGCAGGGCCACGCGGTAGCATTCGGGCACGGGCAGCCAGTCGATATCGACGCCCATGTCGTCGAAGAACTTGCCGACCTTGAGGCGCTTGTCGGGCGTGCCGATGGACATCATCTCGTGCAGCGTCGCCTCGATCTCGAAACCGTTGCGTACGAAATCGGTGGCGAGGCCGCCGGGCATGTTGTGCTTCTCAAGGATCAGGATATCCTTGATGCCCCAGGCCTGCAGCTGCAGGCAGGCGGACATGCCGGCCAGCGCGCCGCCGATGATGACCACGTCGTAATGGTCTTTATAAAACTTCATAACATCTTCCTTTCAAAAAAACATGTCATTCTGAGGAGCGAAGCGACGAAGAATCTTGCCGAAAAGCTTTGGAAAGATCCTTCGCTCCGCTTCGCTTCGCTCAGGATGACATTGTTATGCGGTGAGAAGCTCAGAAGAATCTCTCAACCAGCTCGCGGGAGTACTCGGCCGTCTCGTCCATGTCGCCGAAGCTCATGACCTCGCCGGCATAGTAGGTGTCGTACTTGCCCTGCATGGCCTCGACCTTGTCGTACCAGCCGGCGGCGTAGTCTTCGGAGAAGACATGGGGGAAGTAGTACACGGACCACTCGTTGATGACTTCCTCGGCGGGGTTGTGCATGATCTTGAGGTCTTCCTGCACCATCTCGCGGCACTTCTCGTAGGGGATCTCCTCCATGTTCTTGTGCTTGCGCAGCGCGTAGGTGGTGATGACCTGGTCGATCTCGTCCCTCCAGCGGCGGTAGTAAACCATCAGGCGGCCGAGCTTCTCGGGCACCATGTTGTCGAACACATAGTAGGAGATCTCGGGATGGTTCTCGGGCTTCGTGAGGAAGGCCTGCACGTCGTAGCGCTCGTAGTCGATCTTGGAGAAGAGCTCCTTCTCGTCGTCACGCACGTCGAAGTACTCGTCCATGCCCTTCTGACCGTCGGCGCGCTTGCCGGGGATGTGCAGAGGCGCGGTGACGATGATCTTGTCGAACTCCTCGACCTCGCCGTTGACGGTGACAAAGACCTTGCCGTCGCGGCGCTCGACCTTCTCGATGCTGCTGTTGAGGCGGGCGGGATTCTTGATGTGGTCGTTGAGCTGCTCCCAGATGTACTGGGTGCCCTGCTCCCAGGTCCAGAGGTTGACCTTGACAAAGTTCATGCAGGTCTGGAAGTCCAGATACTTGAGGACGTAGGCCGCGGGGATCTCGTCAAAGTAGCCGTAGCCGAAGGACGTGAAGGGCCCGATCCAGATCTTCTGCACGAGGGGAACGCCGTTCATCTCGCAGAAGTCTTTGAAGGGCATGGCCAGATCCTTGAGGTTGGGGTTCTCGCCCTCGATCTTCTCACGGCCCGGGGTGACGGCATAGCCGTCGTAACGGCCCTCGGCGACGCCGCGGTGGCCGTTGACGTCATAGCCCTTGTACTTGGTCTCGAGCAGTTCGCCGAACTTCGTGAGCTGCTTCTTCATCTTCAGGAGCCAGGGGTTGCGGATGATGTTGCCGAGGGTCTTGGCGAAGGGCTCGATCACGTTGCCCTGCCCGTCCTTGTAGTTGCGATTGAGCTTCGGGCCGTCGTGGGTGATGCCGCAGAACTTTTCAACGTCCTCCACGGCATAGTAGGACGGCACGCCCATAATGGCGCCCATCTCATAACGTCTGCCGTTGTAGTAAGGGCTCCAGCACTTGCCGCCGACACGGTCGTTGCGCTCGAAGATCACATAGTTCTCGTAGCCCTTCTGCTCGAGATACATGCCGGCGGAGAGGCCCGCGGGGCCGCCGCCGATGATGGCGATGCGAATGTTCTTGTCCATTGTGTATCCTCCGTTTTTTGTTTTTTGCGTTTTTTGCTCAGATAGAAATATTATACAATATCCCGGCGAAAAAATCACTATTTTTTTGAAAAAACCGCGAAGTTTTTTGTGCGGGTCGCCATGCGGCCGCTCTGTCTGACCAAAGACGAGAAAAAGCGCCAAAAGGCTTGCAAAGGACCTCCCGGCTGTTATACAATAATGATAATAATGTCAAAAAAGTGGGAGGGATCGGTCATGGACGGCATGCTGCGCCTCACGGTGCTGGGAACGCGGGGCTCCTGCCCCGTCAGCGGCGCGGACAAGCGCCTTTTCGGCGGCGCGAGCTCCTGCTATATGCTCGAGGCCGGCGATCAGACGCTCTTTCTCGACGCCGGGAGCGGGCTGCTCAAGGTCCCCTCGGCCGCGCTGCGCGGCAGGCGCGTGACGATCCTGCTGTCGCACACGCACATCGACCACATCTTAGGGCTCCCCTGCTTTTCCGCGTTGACGGAACAGGGGCGGGAGATCGCCCTGTACTGCCGCAGCTGCGGAGATCTCGACGCCGCGCAGCAGCTGGCGCGCTTCCTCTCCCCGCCGCTCTGGCCCTGCCGGATCGGGGATTATCCCGCCCGGCTCCTGCCGTGCGAACTGCCGGAGGACTTCTGCCTGGGCGATCTCCGCATCCGCAGCGCCGAATCCGACCATCCGGGCGGCGCGGCGCTTCTTCGCCTAGACCGCGCGGGAAAAAGCCTCGTCTACGCAACGGACTTTGAGGCGAACGAGGCCGCTGCGGCGCGGCTGATCGCGCTGGCCGGGGGCGCGGACCTGCTGCTGTGCGACGCCCAGTTCACCGAAGCGGAGTATGACGCGCACCGCGGCTACGGCCATTCGACGGCCGCCATGGCGCTGCGCATCGCGTGCGAGGCCGGGGTCGGCCGCCTGCTGCTGATCCACCATGCCCCCGCGCGCAGCGACGCGGAGCTGCTGGCCATGGAGCGCGCGCTGCCGGACGCTTCGGCGCGCTATGCCCGGGAAGGAGACGTGATCGAACTGTGAGACCCTATGATTCGGACAGGCTGACGGCGATCGCGATCGCCCTGTCGGCGGAAAAGCGCCTCGGCGCCCTGCTCGACCTGATTTTGAGCGAGGCCATGTCCCTCACGCACTGCGACGCGGGCACGGTCTACATCCGCGAGGGCGAGGTCCTGCGTTTCGGCAACATGGTCACGCTCTCCAAGGGGATCCGGGTCACCGTCTCGGACGAGGGCGGGGACGTTCTCCCGCCCGTCCCGCTCGACCGGCATCACGTCTGCGCCTGCGCGGCGCTCGACAAGAGGATCATCAACATCCCGGACGTTTACAGCGCCGCGGACTTTGATTTTTCCGGGCCTCGCCGCTACGACGCGCTCAACGCCTACCGCACCTGCTCGATGCTCGTCGTCCCCATGGAGGACGAGCGCGGCCGCTGCATCGGCGTACTGCAGCTCATCAACGCCATGGACGACGAGGGGGCGCTCATCCCCTTCGACGCGGGCTATGAGAAGATCGTCTCCGCGCTGACCTCCCTCGCGGCGGTCAGCCTGAACAACAGCCGCCTGTCCAAGGCGGTCTACGACATCCTGCACTCCTTCGTCACCGTGATGGTGGATGCCGTCGACGCCCGCAGCCCCTACAACGCCAATCACACCCGCAGCATGGTCCGCTGCGCGGAGCGCTTCCTCGCCTGGCTGGATGAGACAGGCTCGCCGCTGCGCTTTGCCGAGGAGGAGAAGGATCCCTTCCTGATGAGCGTGTGGCTGCACGACATCGGCAAGCTCGTGATCCCGCTGGAGATCATGGACAAGCCCACACGCCTCGGCAGCGCCGGGGAACGGGTGCTCAGCCGGCTGTGTATCGCCGAGCTGAGCGAGCGCCTGCGCGCGGCGACGCGGCCGGAGGAGGCCGAAGAGGCCCTGCGCGAGAGCGAGCGGCTGCGGGAAACGGCCGCGCTGATCCGGCGCGCGAACGCCGCGCCCTTTTTGGACGACGATACGCTCGCCGCGCTCCGGGCTCTGGCCGGGCAGGACTGTCTGACGGCGGACGGTGCGCGCGTTCCCCTGCTCAGTCCCGATGAGCTGGAGTCGCTCTGCGTCCGCCGCGGCACCTTGACCACCGACGAGCGGAAAGAGATCGAAAATCACGTCGTCTATACGGCGCGCCTGCTGGGGCAGATGCGCTTCGGCAGCGACTACGCCTCCGTCCCGCTCTGGGCGGGCGCGCACCACGAATTTCTGAACGGGAGCGGCTATCCGGAGCATCTCTCGGCCGCGCAGCTCCCGCGCGAAGTCCGTCTGCTGACGATCCTGGACATCTACGACGCGCTGACCGCCGAGGACCGTCCCTACAAGCCGCCCATGCCGCCCGAGCGTGCGTTCTCTGTGCTTGAAAGCATGCGGGATGAGGGCAAGCTCGACGGCGAACTGCTGGCTCTGTTCAAGCGCAGCGGCGCATGGAAGAAAGACTGAGCTCCTGCGAAAGGAGGAACCCATGGATCCTGCTGTCCAAGAGAAAAAGTCCCTGTCTCCTCTGCCGAAGAAGACCCGGCTCATCCTGATCCTCTGCGCCGTTCTGGCGCTGGCCGCGCTGATCGGCGCGCTGGCCGCCGGACGCTATATCGGCTCGACGGCAAGGCTGCTGCAGATGAAGGGGACGGTCTTCCTCTCCTCCGCCGAGGGCCGGGAGACGGCGCCCGCGGAGAACATGCGCTTCCGCAGCGGCAACGCCCTGCGCACCGAGAGCAGCAGTCTGGCCTCGGTCGGGCTGGACGAGTCCAAGATCATCACCATGAACGAAAACAGCCGCGCTGAGTTCCTCAAGCGCGGTAAAAAGATCCAGCTGCATCTGACCGAGGGGCGGCTCTTCTTTCAGGTGAGCCGCAAGCTCGCCCACAACGAGAGCTTCGATATCCGCACCTCCACCATGGTCGTCGGCATCCGCGGCACCTCCGGCTATGTGAGCGTGGACGAGGACGGGCACGAACGGGTCTATGTGACCGACGGCACCGTCCATATCACCGGCACCAACCCCGCCACGGGCGAGGTCAGGGAGATCGATATCTCTGCCGGAGAACGCGTCACGGTCTATCTCTTCAACGACAAGGACCGCGACAGCATCGTATTCTTCGTGGAGGAGGTCGGCGGCGAGGATACGCTGCCCTGTCTGATCCCCGTGTCTCTCTCGGAGGACGAGGTTCTGCGGGAAAAGGTCTGCGCCGTGACCGGCTGGGACGCGGAGGAGCTGTGCGAGCTGGCCGACGGATACAAGGAGAAGGGCGCCGATATGGGCGTCAACGTCCCCGTCAACACCGCGGGCCACGCGGTGGAGGAGCGGGCCGTGTTCATCAGCTCCGACAGCGCCGCGCGCGTCTACGACGGGACGCCGCTCTCCGCGCCCGGCTACCGGGTCGAAGGGCTGGACGCCGGCTACCGGGTCGAGGCCCTGCTGCCTGTCACGATCACCGACGCCGGCAGCACGGCCAACGCCTTCAGCGAGCTCGTCATCCGCAACGCCGAGGACGAGGACGTCACCCGCTATTTTCTCAATCTGAACATCCGGGAGGGGACACTGACGATCAAGCCCCTGCCCGTGCTGCTCCTCACGGGCAGCGCCGAAAAGGTCTATGATGCAACGCCCCTCACGGAGGGCAGCTATTCGGTCTTCGCCTATACCCATCCGTTCATCTCCGCCCGCGTCAAGGAGCGCGTATCCGGGGCCGACCGCGCCTTCGTCTGCGCCGACGAGGACGGGAACGAGGCGCTGTGGGTCCTCACAGGCTCCGTTCAGCTTCTCGGCGTCAACCCGCTGACGCAGGAGACCGTGTGCACCCGCGTCGACGCCGGGCGCCTCGTCCGGCTGCTGCTCTTCGGCGACCGCGAGAAGGATTCTCTCGTCTTCCTCAGCGAACCGGTCGACAGCGCCGGGCTCCCGGAGGAGGTCCTGCGGCACATCGCCTCCGACCGGACCCTCCTCGGGCAAATCCTCGAGGAAGCCGTGTTTGACGGCGAACTGCTCACCGAACGGATCGCCGCCCTGTCGCGCGAAAGCGAAAGCGCGGACGCGCCGGACGATCCCTATATCCAGCGTCTGGGCGTCTGCCAGGGCGCCTGCTATCAGATCTGCGTCGACAGCGACGCCGCGCAGTTCCGGGGCCGCTTCCTCAGCGACGGCGAGGCGAGGCTGATCGTGCCCGAACTGCCCGCCCTGCCCTCCGTGCTGGTCACCGGCAGCCGGACCGACGCCGGCAGCAGCGACAACACCTGCGAGGCCGACTGGGGCGAGCTCGACCCGAACAACTATGAGCCGCGCGTGGAATACGGCACGCTGACGGTGCGGCCCGCGCCGGTGACCGTCACGACCTCGAGCCGGATCAGGCGCTACAACGGTGAGCCGCTGACGGACGAGCGCATCACGGTGAAGGGCCTTCTGGAGCCGGGCGTGGAGCTGTGGACCACCGGCAGCCAGACCGACGCCGGCAGCAGCGACAATACCTATGAGATCGACTGGAACGGGATCGATCCGAGCAACTATCAGCTGATCGACGAGCTTGGGACGCTGACCGTCACAAAGGTCCCCGTGACCATCACGACGGGCGGCTCTTCGAAGCGCTACGACGGTACGCCGCTGCTCAACCAGAGCGTGCGGATCATCGGCGCGCCGAGCGATGTGGAGGTCATGGCCACCGGCAGCCAGACCGACGCCGGGACGAGCCAGAATACCTATGAGATCGACTGGGGCGACAACGACCCCAACAACTATGAAGTCACAGAGCGCCTCGGCGATCTGACTGTCACGAAGATCCCCGTCACGGTGACCACCGGCTCGGCGAGCAAGCCCTACGACGGCGCGCCGCTGACGAACGGCGCGATCTCGCTCAGCGGCGCGCCGGACGGTGTGACCGCCAGGGCCACCGGCAGCCGGACCGACGCCGGAACGAGCCGGAATGGCTATCGAATCAACTGGAACGGCCATGACCCGAAGAACTATGAGGTCACAGAAAACCTCGGCACGCTGACCGTTACGAAGCTCTCCTTTACAGTGACCACCGGCTCCTCGAGCAAGCTCTATGACGGTACGCCTCTGGCGAGCAGCGCGATCAAGCTGACCGGCGCGCCCGCCGGCGTGACCGCCGCTGCCACCGGCAGCCAGACCAACGCCGGGACAAGCGCAAACACCTACGTTATCAACTGGAACGGTCAGAATCCCAACAACTATATGATCAATGAGACCCTCGGCACCCTGACCGTGGAGCGCCGGCCGATGGTGATCTGGACCGGCAGCGCCACGATGACCTACGCCGGGTATCCTCTGGTCTGTCCGGACTGCGGCGTCAACTGCGCGATCGACGAGGGCGTCACCGTGACGGCCACCGGCTCGCAGCTGTACGAGGGCTACAGCACGAACACCTGCGCGGTCAACTGGGGCTCGGCCAATCCCGCCAACTATTCCGTCACCTACAATCTCGGAGGTCTGCTGGTCACGCACTGATCCCCACGCCGTCTGACAAGGAGAAGCAAGCCATGAAGCAAAAAACCTTTCACCGCTATCTGCTTCCGGCGCTCGCGGCGCTGGCGGTCACGCTCTGCTGCGCGCTCGGTCTCGTAAAGCGCCCGGACAAATGGCTGCAGGACGCGCTGTTCCAGCGGCCGAACGCTCCCTCGGAGGACATCGTCGTGATCGGCATCGACGAGGAAAGTCTGGCCGCTCTCGGCCCCTATACCGGCTGGGACCGCGGGGTGTTCGCCGCCGCGCTGGAGGCGCTCGCCGCCGATGAGACGCAGCGGCCCGCCGCGGTCGCGATCGACGTGATCTTCTCCGGCGAGAGCAGTCCGGAGGCCGACGCGCGCCTGGCGGCCGCGGCGGAAGAGCTCGGCTGTGTGGTCACAGCCTCGGTCGCGGAGTTCGGTACGAGCTATGCTTACGACGCGCGCGGCCGCGTAGCGGAGGACAGCTTTGCCGTGCTCCAGTACACGGAGCCATACGCCGCTCTGTCTGCGGCGACGGTGCAGGGACATATCAACGTCATGCCCGACCGCGACGGCGTCGTGCGCCACGCTCTGCTGTATGCGGAGGTGCCGGAGCGGGGCCGGGTCTGTTCCATGGCCTGGGAGACGGCCCGTCTCTTCGCGCTCAGCCGCGGCGAAGAGGGCTGCGCCCTGCCGCAGACCGACGCGCACGGGAACTATTACATCCCCTACACGGCCCGCCCGGGCATGTTTTACGACGCCTCTCTCATCCGGCTGCTTCGCGGCGAGCTGTCGCCGGAGGTCTATGCCGGGAGGATCGTCCTCATCGGTCCCTGGGCCGCCGGGCTGCAGGACGCATACTTCACACCGATCGACCGCGGCGCGGCCATGTACGGCGTCGAAGTGCAGGCCAACGTGATCCAGAGTCTCCTGGAGGGGACGCAGAAGCGCGAGCCCGGCGTCTGGCCGCAGGCGCTCGTCCTTTTCGCCGTCTGCCTCGCTGCGCTGCTCTTTTTCCTGCGGCATCGCCCCGGCGTCTCCGGTCTGGTCTGCGCGGGGCTCGTGTTCGGCGCTCCGGCGCTCTCCCTCGGCCTGTACGCCGCGGGACTCGTGACACATCCGCTGTGGATCCCGCTCTCTGTCGCTCTGCTGTATGTGGCGGCCCTCGCGCGCCATTACGTCCTCGCCGCGCGCGAGCGGCGCAGGATCCGGCGCACCTTTGAGCGCTACGTCGCTCCCGAGATCGTGAGCGAGGTGCTCAAGGAGGGCGAAGCCGCGCTCTCGCTCGGCGGAAAGCTCTGCGAGATCGCCGTGCTCTTCGTCGACATCCGCGGCTTCACCACGCTGTCTGAGCGGCTCCCGCCCGAGGACGTCGTCTCGATCCTCAACCGCTATCTGTCCATGACCAGCCGCTGCGTCGCCGCGCGGCGCGGCACGCTGGACAAGTTCGTCGGCGACGCGACGATGGCCTTCTGGGGCGCGCCGCTGCACCAGGAAGATCCCGTCATGCTCGCGTGCCTGGCCGCCGAGGACATCGTCCGCGGCGCGAAGGAGCTCTCCGAAGAACTGCGCCGGGAGCGCGGCGAGGAGCTCAAGGTCGGCGTCGGCGTACACTTCGGTCCTGCCGTCGTCGGGAACATGGGCAGCGAACGCCGTATGGACTACACCGCCATCGGCGACACGGTGAATACCGCCGCCCGGCTGGAGGCGAACGCCCCCGGCGGAACGATCTACATCAGCCGCGCCGTAGCCGACGCGCTGGGCGAGCGGGCCGTCGTCCGCTCTCTCGGCGGGAGCGTCCGCCTCAAGGGCAAGGCCGAGGGCTTCGAGGTGCTCACGCTCGAGGCGCTGCGCGGTGAGGAACCGTAAAAACTTCCCTCCGGCTCTTTTCACAGCCGGGGAACTGTGATATATTGATAAAAGCGACACAAGGAGGTACCGCCATGCGCTTCGAGTCTTTTCGTCATCTGCTGTCCTACTGGGCGGAGCAGACGCCGGACCGGGCCGCCCTGCGATACGAGGGGCAGTCGTACAGTTTCGCCGCTCTCTGGCAGGCCGTGCAGGAGAAGGCCGCTGTGCTGCGCGCCGGCGGCAAGAGCTGTCTCGGCGTCCTGTGCGACGGGAGTCTCGACTGCGTCGTGACGATCTTCGCTGCCAACCTTGCCGGGCTGCAGCTCGTGCTGCTCGACGAGAACGCGCCTGAGGCTCTGCTGGGCGCGCTGATCGCCTATACGGATATCGACGCTCTCTGGGGCGACGAGGACCTGACCGAAGCCCTGGAGCCCTGCCTGACCGGCGGGGTGAAGGACGGCGCCGGGCGCATCCTCTTCTTCACCTCCGGCACCACGGAGCGCTCCAAGGCTGTCGTGCTGACGGATCACAGCCTCTGCCAGAGCGCCTACAACGGCTCGGCCAAGCTGCCGCTCTCGCCGGAGGATACGCTGCTGTGCCTGCTGCCGCTGGGCCATGTGTTCGGCTTCGTGTGCGGGCTGCTGTGGGGTCTCAGTTGCGGGGCCTGCGTGGCGCTGGGGCGCGGCGCGCGGCACTATATCGACGACTGCGCCTTCTATCGGCCCACGGCCGTTTCGGTCGTGCCGCTGCTGCTGGGCTTCCTCATCCAGCAAAGATGCGTCAATCCGGAGCTGAAGCTCGTCCTTGTCGGCGCGGGCGACTGTCCCGCTCCCCTGCTCGCCGCGGCGACGGCCATGGGCATCCGCGTCAGCTTCGGCTACGGCCTGACCGAGACGAGCTCGGGCGTGGCCATCAGCGTACGGGGCGACCCCTTCGCGATGGAGATCTGCCCGGACGATACGATCACCCTCGCCGAGGACGGCGAGATCCTCATCGAAGCCCCCACCTGCATCATGCAGGGCTACTACAAGCGCCCCGACGCGACGGCCGCGGTGCTCCGCGACGGCGTGCTGCACACGGGCGATCTCGGCTATCTCGATGCTGACAGAAAGCTGCACATCACCGGGCGCAAAAAGGACATGCTCGTGCTGCCGGACGGCACCAAGATCTTCCTGCCCGAGTACGAAGCCCGGCTCATGAAGGGCCTCGGGCACACGGAGCTGGCCGTCACGCTCAAAGACGGGCGTCCGCTGCTCGTCTACAGCGGCGAGGCCGACAAGGCCGCCCTTCTCGAGGCGCTCAAGCCGCTGATGGCGGAGCTGCCGCGCGGCCAGCAGCTGAAGGATATCCTCATCACGGACGAACCCCTGCCGCGAACCGCGACGGGAAAAATAAAACGCTGGGAACTCCAGCAGAAAGTAGGGCTCGCATGAACAGACAGGAAGTCATCGAAAAGATCAAGGGCGTCATCTTTGACTGCTTCCCCGACATGGCGGGGACGGAACTGACCGAAGAGAGCGTCATCAACACCGAGACCGCCATCGACTCCATGGGCTTTGTCCTCATCATCTGCAAGCTGGAGGCGCTCTTTGACGTCCGCATCCCCGAGCGCCAGTGGCAGAAGCTGCTCACCCTCGGCGATGTGGCCGACGCCATCATGAAGCGGCTGCCGAAGGCATGAGCGTCTATCAACAGGAGCTGCTGCTGCGCAGCAAGGACGTGGACATGTATCGCCGCCTGCGCACCTCGACGCTCTTTCTTCTCCTGCAGGAAGCCTCCATCCGGCACACGGAGCAGCTCGGCATGGGCCGCGAAAAAACGCTGGACAAGGGGCTGCTGTGGATATTGCTCCAGCAGCGGGCGGAGATCGTCCGCATGCCGGAATACGATGAGACCATCGTGCTCAAAAGCTGGCCGGGCAAGACCCTGCATCTGCTCTTCCCGCGCTATTACAGCATGGAGACGGCCGCGGGCGAGCCGCTGCTGAAGGCCAGCGCCCTCTGGGGGCTGGTGGACGCGCGCACCCGCAAAATGATCTTTCCCGAAAAATACGGCATCGTTATCGACGGCGTCGCCACAGGAGAGGAGATCGCCCTCCCCTCGGCCCCGGCGAAGCTCTCCTGTACGGAGGAACGCCGCTTCATCGTGCCGTACAGCTATGTCGACATCAACGGCCACATGAACAACACCTGCTACTTCGATCTGGCGGAGGACAGCGTCCCGGCTGCCGCCGCCGGCCGTGCGCTGCGCTCCGTCGTCATCGAGTACGCCAACGAGGCGCGCTTCGGGCAGGAGATGAACGTCCGCTGGGGGCAGTCCGGCGACGACTGGTATGTGACCGGCGAGACCGATCGCAGCGTGTTCCGCATGCGTCTGGGCTATGCGCCCGAGGCTCTGCCATGAGCGCCCTTGCGCGCCGCGCGGCGGCGCTGCTTCTGTGCGCCCTGCTGGCGCTCGGGCTCTGTGCCTGCGGGAAGCGGGCGCCGGCCGAGCCGGAAGGCCTGCCGGCGGATCTTCCGAAGGACGACGACGTGGTCGAGGTCAAGCTCACGCGGGACAATCTGTACGACTACTTCGAGTACCGCGAGTTCCCGAGCGAGGTCAAGGGCGAGAACAACGGCGAGATCAGCAACGTGCAGATCGCCTACGGCTTCGCCCTGCGGGAAGGCTGGACCGCCGCCAACGACCCCCGGCACAAGGACACGCTGCGCATCGACTTCACGGCCGAGCAGGTGATCAACAGCGGCCGCTTCACCGTGGATTTCGAGACGCTCCAATGGAGCGGTACGCCCGCCTCCACCGAGCGCAAGCCGGTCAGCGAGAGCTTCGTCTTCTGGCCGAAGGGGGACCGCACCAGCGTCTGGACCTTCGGCAACTACAGCGATACTTACATCCTCTATCTGGAGAACTTCACCGTCACCAGGGTCTCGGGCAGCGTCTTCCTCCGTCACGCGGAGGAGTCTCCGGCCGAGGGATAAAAAAAGCAGGTGTGGACGATCCACACCTGCTTTTTTTGTCTGTTCATACCATCCCGTAGAGCTGTCTCATAACGCGCATCGCGTCCGCCACGCGCCCCTCGCCGAAGGGGCTGGCGAAGCCGCCCTCTTCCACGAGCTCCATGATCTTCGTATAGTCGTGCGGCAGCACTTCCAGATACTTGTCCATGCCGCTCCCCTCTTCCTCGAGTTCCATGGCGCAGATCTGCATGGCCAGGTCGCTGGAGACGGGGTAGGAGATCACATAGAAGGGCGCCTCGAAGAAATGCGTGATGTCGATCCAGCCCATCGCGTAGGCCCACTCGAAGCCCTTCTCGCAGAAGCCGTATGTCCGGCTCAGCTCCAGCATGATCTCGTTGAGCTTGTCTGCGCTGAGCTCTTCCGCGTCCAACGCGTAGACGCGCATCTCGAATTCGGCGAAGGCCGCCTGCTGGACGTACATATCCGCCAGGCCGATCGCCTTGATGCGGGCGATGTTGGCGACGTCCTCCCCGCTCATGGAGTCCCCGAGCCGGGAGAGGACCAGCAGCTCCATGGCCTGCGAATACACCTCGGCCAGGTCGATCGTCTCGCTCATCGCGCCGTTGTTGACATAGGCGTCGCAGAAATGACCGAACTCATGCGCGAAGCTCAGGATGTCCTCCGTGTCGCCCGAGGCCCCGAGGAACAGAAACGGCTCCTCGTAATCCGGGAAATAGGTCTCGAAGGACATCTGAGCCTTCTTTGAGCTCACGCTGATGTCATAGAGATTGAACAGGCTCATGAAGGTGAAAGCCCTCTCCACCTCGCCGCCGATCTCGCCACTCGCATTGGACAGCAGGCTGTAAAGCGTCGGCTCATCGACCTCGTCATACCACACCTGCCGGTACGCGTCCAGAGACGACAGCAGCTGATAGAAGGGCACGGCGTCCTGCTTGATCTGTTCCAGATAGCCCCTCGCATCCTCCGGGCTGTAGTCCCGCTCAAAGTAAAACTCGTACTGCATCTGCTCATAGCTGTCGTAGCCGAGCTGTTCGGCCATCGCCTGGCGCACGCGCACCAGCTCGATGAAGATCTCCGCCAGCGGCGCGTTGTAGGTCTCGTAATAGACCCGCACCGCGTCGTTGTAATCCCAGCCGTCAAGCCCCGGGAGGAGCTCATAGACCTCGGTCTCCTCGCCGCGGAAGTTGATGACGGGCGCGGCGACGAGCTCGTGATAGCGCGCCAGCAGCTCGCTCTCTTTCTCCAGCAGGGCCACATACTCGTCGGAGTAGGCGGAGTCCTCGGGATCGCTGTACTCCTCGACAAAGCCCTCCCAGAAATAGCGCCGTTCCAGCTTGTCGGCCAGCGCGGAGCCCGCGCAGGCATAGTAGAGCTTGTCGTAGGCCTGCTGCACCGCCGCGGAGGCCGTGCTGATCCATTCGTACTCCTCTGCGCGGGCGTTGTCCGTCATGTCCAGATAGCTGTAGACCTCAGCCAGCGCGTACATCGTGGAGAAGGTGTAATACCAGTCGAAGCACTCGTCGAGCTTCGCTTCGACCGTCCGGTAGGAGGCTCCGCCGTCGAGCAGCTCGTTGAGCTCCGCCATGAGCGCGTCCATTTCGCTCAGATCCGGGCGGGTGTAGACCATCTCCTCGAAAGGGACCGCCTCGACATCCGGCTCCGGCGCGCTCCAGCCGCAGCTGCAGAGCATCAGCAGCGCCAACAGCATGGCGACGGCGGTGATCCATCTCTTTTTCATCGTTTTCCCCCTCAAACAAACGGGATAGCTGCATTGTATCACAGTGTCCGGCAAAAGGAAATACACACCTTCCGTAAAAGATTTCCGCGGATCCGGTTTTCTTTTCTCCGCTTCCATGCTATAATTGACAAGCGTCAAAACCACACAGGAGGATCGGAGCATGAAGATCGCAGTCATCACCGGCGCGTCCGCCGGGATCGGGAGAGAGTTCGTCTACGCCGTCGACAGGGAGGAGTCCTTCGACGAGATCTGGGTCGTCGCCCGCCGGAAGGAGCGGCTGGAGGAGCTGCGCGAGCGCTGCCGCAATCCCCTGCGCCCGCTCCCGCTCGACCTGTCCGATCTGAGGAGCGTCGACGAGTACAAAGCGCTGCTCGAGACGGAAAAGCCGGAGATCGCTCTGCTCATCAACGCCGCGGGCTGCGGTGTGTTCGGCCCCTTCGCGGAAAAGGACCTGCACAAGCAGCTCAACAGCGCGACGCTCAACGCGCTCGCGCTCACGGCCATGTGCCACGTGAGCCTGCCCTACATGCGCGCCGGCTCGCGCATCGTCAACATGGGCTCCAACTCCGCCTGGCAGCCCGTCCCCTATCAGACGGTGTACGGCGCGAGCAAGAGCTATGTGCTCAACTTCTCCCGCGCGCTGTGGCGCGAGCTGCAGCCGCGCGGCATCCACGTGATGTGCGTCTGCCCCGGCTGGATCAAGACGGAGTTCCAGGCTGTGGCACAGCACGACGAGTATATCCGCTACGTCGACCGCTGGTACGGGCCGGACGAGGTGGCCGCGCAGGCCATGAAGGACCTGAAAAAGAAAAAGATGGTCTCCATCCTCGGCCATCCGGTGCGCCGCCAGGTGCGGCTCGTGAAGTTCCTGCCCGTCAAGCTTGTCATGCGCATCTGGTGCAAACAGCAGGGCATCGAATAAACCGTGGCAAAAACGGCAGTCTCTCCGGCGGAAAGACTGCCGTTTTATTCTTCCCGGACCACATAATCGAAGAGCTCCAGATCGCTCAGGCCCAGGGCGCGCAGGCGCTCGGCGCTGCGGCGCTGGTCCTCGGCGGTGTTGAACGAGGGGATGCGCGGCACGCGCACACGGATGCGCTCCGGCCCCACGAGAGAGAGCAGCAGCCGAAGGTTGCTCTCCATCAGCGCGCCGTCGCCGCCGGTATAGCGGCGGTAGATCGCCCCGTCCATGTCCTTGCAGTCGACAATAAAGGCGTCGATCGCTCCGGCGGCCAGCCGCACCTGCTCCGGCGGCACCGCGAGGCTGGTCTCGGCCGAGAGGTGCCATTCCGCGGGGCAGAGCTCGCGGAAGCGCTTCAGGAAGGCCACGTGCAGCAGCGACTCTCCCCCGCCGAAGGTGACGCCGCCGCCGGTCGCGCGAAAGTACAGGTCGTCGACCCGCACCCGCTCCAGCAGCTCTTCCGCCGTCACCATTTCCGCGGGAGCCTCCCGCAGCAGGCGTTTGTTGATGCACCAACGGCAGTTCAGCGGGCAGCCGGCGCCCGCGGCGAGCGTGACGACGCCGGTGCCGTCGATGCCCATGCGCAGGCGGGTCAGGCTCAGCAGCGGATAGAGCGGCTCAGCCATTGGGAACCCCTGCGCCTTCCGGCCAGGCCACGTCCCCCGTCAGATCGGACGTATAATCTGTGGGTTCGGGCTCAGAAGCGACCATGCCGCTCAGCTCATCCTCCGGCCAGGCGACCTCGCCGGTCTCGATCTCGATCTCCGGCGTCGGCTCGGGCGTGGGCTCGTAGTAGGCCACCGCGCCCGAAAGCTCGGTCTCTTCGACCGGCTTCTCGACGATCCGTCCGATCGGCGCGCAGCCCGCGGCGCTCAGCGCCATGCCCGCGCACAGCGCCGCCACGCTCACCTTTTTCCCCAGCGCCGCCCTGGCCTCGAGCTGTTTTTCCAGATAGCGCAGCTCGCTCTCGCAGCGCGGGCAGGTCCCCCTGCACTCGCCCTGGAAGCGGCAGTCGCGGGTCACATAGGGGATGTCGTTGGCGTCGGCGATCTGCCGACGGATCTCCTTGAGGATCCTGCATTTTTCCTTTCCCAGCATCGCGAAGCCCTCCTTGCTTTGTTTTCTCGTCTATTCTGACGCGGCGGCCCGGAAAAAGTTCCCGAATCCGGCAAAAGATCTCTTTGGCCCTCATTTGTTCTTGCCATCCCGCCGTGCGGAGCGTATACTGCAGAAAGACCGACACAGGGAGATTCTGCCGAAACATGTCTACGATCCGAAGCTTTGTCAAGCGGGAGCCCGTGCTGCTCATCGCTGCGCTCGCCGCTCTCGTCAGCTGCTTTTTCGTCCCGCCCGACGCGGGCTATCTGCACTATATCGACTTTCGCACGCTGGCCCTGCTCTACTGTCTGATGACCGTCGTCATCGGGCTGCGGCAGGCCGGGCTCTTCGCCCATCTGGCACATCGTCTCTGCGAGAAAGCCGGCAGCGTCCGTCTCCTCGGTCTGCTGCTGGTCATGCTCTGCTTCTTCAGCTCCATGCTCGTCACGAACGACGTCGCCCTGCTGACCTTCGTCCCCTTCGCCGTCGTCGTGCTGGGTCTGGCCGAGCATTCGCAGGAGCTGCGCCGGGTCGTCGTGCTGCAGACCGTGGCGGCCAATCTCGGCAGCATGCTCACACCGGTCGGCAACCCGCAGAACCTCTATCTGTACTCGTATTATCGCTTCGGCTTTTCCGCTTTCCTCCGCCTGACCTTCCCGATCTGGCTGCTGAGTCTGCTGCTGACCGCGCTCGCCTGCCTCGCCCTCCCGCGGGAGCGGATCTCCCTCTTTCTCGGCGAGGAGCCCGGGCTGGATCGGCGCTCGCTGCTCTTGTACGCGGGCCTGTTCGTCCTGTGTCTCCTCGTCGTGCTGCATGTGATCGACTGGCCTCTGATGCTCGTCGGGCTGATCGCCGTGCTTGCCGTTTTCGACCGGCGGATTTTGCTGAAGGCTGATTTCATGCTGCTGCTGACCTTTGTGGCCTTTTTCGTCTTCGCCGGGAATCTCGCGCGGATGGAGGGCGTGAACGCCCTGCTCCGCCGATTGCTGCAGGGGCGGGAGTATCTGACGGCGCTGCTGACGAGCCAGATCATCAGCAACGTCCCGGCGGCGCTGCTGCTCTCGGGCTTTACCGATCAGGCGGGCGAGCTGCTGCTCGGCGTGAACATCGGCGGGCTCGGCACCCCGATTGCGAGCCTCGCGAGCCTCATCAGCATGAAGCTCTATTCGCACACGGAGCAGGCGCAGACCGGACGCTATCTGCTCGGCTTCTACCTCGTCAATCTGCTCTTCCTGCTCGTTTTATCCCTTGCTCACACGCTCCTGTAACACAGCGCCCTGTCGGCAGATCAGCCGACAGGGCGTTTTTTTATCCGGAGCCCGGCGCGGGAGGGGCGGGATGAAGCGGCTCACTCGCCGGCGAGCTTCCTCGCCATGCGGGCGATGCGCGTGGCGTTGATCTCAAGCTGGCGGCGATCCACGAGGCCCTCCTTCAGCAGCCCTCTCAGCATGGCCTTCAGGTCGTTCCTGCCGCCGGGCATCGTCAGATCGTTGCCTGCGGCGGCGATCCTCGCGGCGTTCGGCGCGGCGTATTTGCTGTCCCTGCCGTTCAGATAGACGAGGATCCAGTCGGTCATCACGATCCCCTCGTAGCCGAACTCGGCGCGCAGGACATCCTCAATCAGGTCGCGCCGCTCGGAGGTATGCACGCCGTTGAGCAGGTTGTAGGAGGTCATCAGCGCGTGCGGCTGGCTCTCCCTGACGGCGATCTCAAAGCCGCGCAGATAGATCTCGCGCATGGCGCGCTCGCTGACCTGGCTGTTGTTGTTGTAGCGGTTGGTCTCCTGGTTGTTGGCCGCGAAATGCTTGACCGTCGCCGCGCAGCCGGGATGCTTCTGCACGCCGCGGGTGAGGGCGGCCGCAAAGCGGCCGGCGATCAGCGGGTCCTCAGAGAAGTATTCAAAGTTGCGGCCGCAGCGGACGTCCCGGTGGATGTTCAGCGCCGGGGCGAGCCACAGATGCACGCCGAAGCGTTCCATCTCGTCTCCCACGACGTCGCCGCACAGCTCGGCAAACGCGAGGTCCCAGCTCTGCGCCAGGGCGGTCCCGATGGGGATAGCCGTGCAGAATTGCTCGAAGATCTCGCTTTTCGTCTTCTTTCTGCCGTCCAGCAGCTTCATCGCGAAGGCCGCGGGGGCGGGCATCAGCTCTCTCATGCTCTCCAGCATGCCGCCGTCCACGGCGCGTGCGCCGGTCTCATCCCGGATATACTGACGGCTCAGGCGCAGACCGGCGGGCCCGTCCGCCATGACCATGGCCGGGATGCCCCTGTCTTTCAGACGCACGGTCTCGCCCGCGGCGCCCGCCACGGACTGCGAAGCCTCCCCGATCACGCTCAGGGAGCCCTTCAGCTTGAACGCGCCGATGCTCAGGAGACAGAGCTCCACGTCGCTCAGCGCTTCGATCTCCGGATCGATCTCCCCGGCCGGCGCGTAATCGACGCGCTCCGTCTCAAAGGCGGCGGCGCTGACGGGGAGCACGGGCAGCTCCGGCAGCGTTTCCGCCGGGCGCGCCTCCGGCTTCCAATCGGTGAAGTCCGGCCTGCCGAGGCAGTTTTTGACCTGCCGAACGACGGCCTCTCCGTCCAGGCGGAGGACGGCGGTCGCCTCCGTGTCGGCGCTGGACCTGCCGAGGCGCAGCACATAGTCGCCCGGCTCCAGGATCCAGTTCGCGTGCGCCTCGTCATAGGAGGCGAGCTCGCGCAGGTCGAAGGACAGCGTCAGCTCCTGCGCCTGGCCCGGCTGCAGCTCGGAAGTCTTTTCAAAGGCCGCGAGCGTCTGATACGGCTTGTCCAGCTTTCCCTGCGGCGCGGAGACGTAGAGCTGCACGACCTCTCTGCCGGGAAAACGCCCCGTGTTTTTCACGGCGCATTTCAGCGTGACCCGCCCGTTTTCCTCCGCGGCCTCGCCCGCCGCGAGGGAAAACTCCGTGTAGCTCAGGCCGAAGCCGAAGGGGAACAGCGCCTTTTTGCCAACGCTGTCGAAGTAGCGGTAGCCGACGTAGACGCCCTCCCGGTAGCGCGTGTCGTCCTTTTCGCCGAAGCTGCCGACGGAGGGATAGTCCTCCCAGGCACTCCAGGTCGTCGTCAGTCTGCCGGACGGCGCGCTCTTCCCGAGGATGATATCCGCCAGGATATCGCCCGTCTCCACGCCGAGCTGGCTGAGCAGCAGGATGTTGCCGACCTCCATGACCGGGGAGAGATCGACCGGGCCGCCCACGTTCAGCGCCAGCAGAAACTTTTCATACCTGGCGCTGAGCGCCAGGATGTCGCGCTTTTCCGTCTCGCTCAGCAGGATGTCGCCGGGGACGGCCCTGCGGTCCGAGCCCTCGCCGGAAACGCGGGACAGCACATAGACGGCGGCCTCGCCCTTGCCCCAGAGCGGGATGTTGTGCTCCGGCTCCGGCATCACGGCGCCCATGCTCTCCAGCACCGCCAGCGTATGGTGTTCTCTGGCCTGCCGCTTGAGCGAGCGGACAAAGTCCCTGCGCGCGGAGGCGTAGAGGCTGTCGTAGTCGTCCATCCAGACCTTGCTGGTGATCGTGAAGCCCGCGGCCTCGAGGCCTTGCTCGACCGTCACAAAAAAGCGGGAATTGACCTCGCCGGAGCCCGTGCCTCCCTTGATCGTGCGGCGCGCGCCGCTGCCGAAGAGAGCCAGACGGCAGGGTCCGGCCAGCGGGAAGGCGCCGTCGGCTTTGAGCAGCACGGCGCACCCGGCGCCGAGGCGCCGCATGATCTCGTTGTGTTCTCTTTCGTAATCGTTCATTTCCGTTTTCCTCACGCGTCTCTCAATCCAGCTCCAGCCCGGAGATCCAGTCTCTGAGCTCCTTCTCGGAAGCGCGGGCGCTGAAGCGCCTGCCGCGCAGCACCTTCGCCCCTCCGGCGAGCGCTTCGATCCGCTCCTGTCCCTCGCCGAGCTCGCTCCCGCCGGAGGTCAGGAAGGGCACGACCGTCTTCCCTCCGAAATCATAGGCGTCCAGAAAGCTGTCAATGATGCTGGGCTCGCGATACCACCAGATGGGGAAGCCGAGAAAGACGACGTCGGCGTCCGCAACGGGCGCGTCGGTATCGGCCAGCTCCGGGCGGCAGTTCCTGTCCTGCATCTCCAGCGTGCTGCGGGATCCTTTGTTCATCCAGTTCAGATCCTTCCGTTCGTAGGGCACGGCCGGGCGGACCTCATACAGCGCGGCATCGGCGGCGGCCGCGAGGGTCTTCGCCAGCTTCGCGGTGCTGCCGCTCGCGCTGAAATAGGCGACCAGTTTTTTGCTCATCCTTCGCTCCTCCTTTTCGGGCGCTCCTCGGGGCTATGGGTCGACGTATGTGCGCAGAAAAAAAGTTCCGGAAACAACTCGCTGCGAGTTGTTTCCGGAACTATTATGGTGCGCGAGGCGGGACTTGAATTCCTCGGGCAACGTCTAATAGTACTTTTTCAACTCAAAACCGCATTATTTTATCAAATTTCAGTGTTTTCCTGTACCTGTATCAACCCATGTTTCCAATACATCTCATCCTGTAAAGGGTCAAAACCAAGGAGGAAAAACATGGGTAAATCAACATACGAAGAACTCGGCGGGACATACACGCAGGTCGGCGATTATTTCCTGCCCGATCTCACGATCGAAGAGGCCGAGCAGAATCTACTCGGCAAGTATGGCCGGATGCGCAAACGCTATTTGAACGAGCATCGGCCGGTGCTGTACACAAATCTGCTTATGGTCGGAGGGCTCTTTGAGCACCTCTCCGAGATCGACCGTGCCTGCGAGGACCGTCTTGAGTGTATCATCCGACAGATGAAAAAGCAAGAGAACGTGACTGAAGCTCTCAAGGCTGCCGATCAGATGGAATGGGTACGCCGCATGAACAGCATCCGCAGCCGCGCCGAGGAGATCGTGATGCGCGAGCTGATCTACCCCGAGGAGACCGAAGATACCAAAGTTTCATGTAACTGTATTGTACCATAAGCCAAGCTCCTTTGGAAAGGTGACTTCCAAGAGGAGCCTGCAAAAAGGCTCTCCCGCTCACCGGTTCAAACAGGGCCGACGGGCGGGAGACTTTTATATGTGTAAGCTGTTTGCTTTGGCGGGCATATGCTATCTGCTTATTCCGTATAGCTGCCGAGGAAGGCAAGGCTTTCCTTGGGTGTACGCTTTTGCGTCGCGCGGTCAACAGCGATGAGGCCGAAGGTCATCGAAAAGCCCTTCTGCCACTCAAAATTGTCCATCAGGCTCCAGTACATGTAGCCCTTCACCAGGATGCCGTCGCTGACACAGTTTTCCACGCCCTGCAGCGCGCGTCGAATGAACTCGACGCGGCGGCTGTCGTCCGAGACGGCCACGCCGTTTTCCGTGACGATCAGATCGCCCTTGAAATCCTCGTGTACGCGGCGGAGCACATGCTCGAGCGCCTCGGGATAGAACTCGTAGTCCATCTGCGTCAGCTCCGCACCCTCCGGGCAGGGCAGCTGTCCGGCGGGTCCGTACTGCGTACGGGTGTAGTTCTGCACGCCGAGGAAATCATCGTCCTGAATGAACGGCAGGTAGTGCCGGAATTCCTCGTCCCAGGCAGCCTCGGCGAAGCGCTCCCCTCCGGGCAGCGCCTGCAGATCATGCATCGAGAGCGTGATACCGACCTTGATGTTGGGATACAGCGCCTTGATGGCCGCCTTCGCCGTCCGGTGCGCGCGGAAGACCAGCGCGTCGCCCTCCGGTGTGCGGGAGGAGACAAACACCTGCGGCTGGGGCGTGCCGAAGGCCTGCGCGTTCTCCATGGCGGCGAACTTCATGTTCTCCATCATCTTCTCAAAATTCATGCCGACCTGTACGGTGCCCTCGGCCTTCTTCGCGCCCGAGGCCGCGGCCTTTGCGGCCTGCTCGGCCATGAGCCGGAAGCGCTTGGAAATGGCCGCCAGCTGCAGGCCCATGTTGGCCTCGTTGATCGTGCAGATATAGTTCAGCTCTGCGCCGAGCTTTTCGGTCACATAGGCGGCGTAGCGGCGGAAGTACTCGACGGTGCTTTCCGCTTCCCAGCCGCCCTTGCGGATCAGCCACGCGGGGCTGGTAAAGTGCAGCAGCGTCACGATGGGCTCCACGCCGTTTGCCTTGCAGCAATGGATCACGTCGCGGTAGTGCTCGATCTCGCGCTCGTCGAATTCTCCTTCTTTCGGTTCTATGCGGGCCCACTCGATCGAAAAACGGTAGGCGTTCAGTCCGGCCCCGGCCAGCAGCTTGATATCCTCTTCATAGCGGTTATAGTGGTCGCAGGCCGCGCCGCTGGGCTCGGTGAAGCTCGTGTGCGGCAGATGCTCCTGGATCCAGTAATCACTGTGGATGTTGTTGCCCTCGACCTGATGGGCGGCGGTCGCCGCGCCGATCATAAATCCCTTTGGAAATGCCATGTTATATCCTCCTTACAGTATCACGCACTTGCCTGCCGTGATGCCGTTCTCGTTGAAGGCGTCCACGCGGACGTAAACCTCCCGGCCCCTGACCAGCGCACCGACGCGCCGGGAACCGGCCTCGAAGACCATATAGCTGTGGTACAGTTTCTCCGGCGACGAACCGAAGAGGATGTTATAGCCCAGGGCGTCCGGCTGCTCTTTGATTTGTACGACCATGTCCAGGTCGCCCATACGCGTTGCGGTGAAGACCGGCCCGGCGGGCTTTTCTCCGTCGCCCAGACCGAAGACGCGCAGGCCGGAAATGCAGGGTGCCTGCTCAAATGGAACGGCCATGCCGCTGAGGCGCAGATACCGGACGGCAAAGCCCTCTTCGCGTACGATGAGATCATGCGAAAGGTTGGTCCCGGCCTCGGACTTGTCCTCAACGACAAACCAGTTCTCGCCGTCGAGACTGCCCTCCAGCTTCCACCGGGTGACATGCTCGTCCTCGTCAATGTAGCGTGCCTGCGAGCCGGGGTGGATCTCGCCGGGGCAGGGCACGTCGATTATATCGTCGGCGAAGTTCACCTGTACGGCGTGCACGTCGAAGCGCTTTCCGAGGTCGACGCACAGCCACTCATCCCGGCTGTTCGACGCCGCGCGCCACCAGGTCTGCACGTTCTCCTCTGTGGCTTTGTCCGGCTCATGGCCGGGGACGCAGGAGGAGGCGGAAGCCGCCTTGCCGACGCTCAGCAGCATCCAGGCCGGGCCGCGCCAGGGCTCGCCCTCGAGCGCCATCGGCCAGTCGCCGTAGCGCTGGTTGCAGAAGAGCTCGCCGTCTTCATCGAAGCCCGCGGGCCAAAGACCTACGCGGCGCTCGAAATCATGGTTTTTGGAAATGCGCATCGTGGCGGTGTGCCACCAGTTCCCCTCCCGATCCCGCATGGTTGAGCCGTGGCCCGCCCCGGGCAGGAAGCCGCCGGGCTTGTAGGAATAGGGGTTGTTCTCCGCGAGCCGGAAGGGCCCGAGCGGGCTCTCGCCCACATAGACGCCGTCGGAATAGGTGTTGTACTGCGTGCCGGGGGCGGCGTACTGGAGATAGTACTTCCCCTCGTGCTTGTCCATCCACGCACCCTCGATATAGGGTTTGTCCGAGAACATGCCGCGGATCAGGGGGCGCACGTCGGCGGGGATGTATTCCTCCGGAACGCCCTGCGCCTTCACAAAGGCCTGATACTTAGCTTCGATCACATCCGCGGAGGCCGGCAGCGTGCTGTTGTCCTCGCCGATGCGCTCGTAGCCGATCTCGTAGGGATGGCCTTCGACAACGGCGATCTTTTCGCCCTTGGGCAGCATGGTTTCGGAATCGAGCTCGACGCCCCAGATCGGCGTCTCGTTGGAGCAGCCCCAATAGAAATACACGCGCCCGTCGTCGTCGAGGAACAGGTTCGGATCCCAGAACGGGAAGCTGCCCTCGAGCTTTTCATAGGGACCGTTCAGGATATCCTTCGTGCGCCAGCGGTCGCAGTTGTGCTCCCGCGCGGAGGCGCAGAAATACACATAGTCTCCGATCACGCGCACATCCGGCGCGTAATCGTAGAAGGGCAAGCCCTCCGGCAGCCGGCGGTTTTCCCAGTTCACGAGGTCGTCCGAGACCCAGACGCCCAGCGTCATGGACGCGAAGATATAGTAGCGTCCCTTAAAGAGGATCATCGAGGGGTCGGCCGCCTCGCGGCAGATCTGCAGCGCGCCGCCCTTGCGCGGATCCTGATTGAACTGGTAGCGGTAGTTGACGTTGACGGGATTACAAAAGTACTTCATAGCGATGTTCCCCCGCGTTCACTTCATGCGTCTCTCCGTTCGGCAGCTCGATGATAGCCGGGACGGGCACGGAGATCTCGAAGACCAGCCTGTTGTTTTCATAGCGCCAGGCGCTGCGGATCGTGCCGACGGGACTGCGCCACTCCCCTTCCGCAAAGCCCAGCGAGGGGTGCGGCTGCGGTTTCACCGTCAGCTTCCCGGCGTGAAGCCGGATCCCGCAGACGCCGTCGAGCAGCCAGCCGCTGATCGCGCCGTAGGAATAGTGGTTGAGCGAGTCATGCACCGTGCCGTCGGGCCGCACGCCGTCCCAGGTCTCCCAGATCGTGGTCGCGCCGTGCCTGACCGCGTAGAGCCAGCCCGGGCACTCGGTCTGCAGCAGCAGCCTGTAGGCCGTGTCCGTGTGCCCGTGCTCCGAAAGCACGCGGCAGAGCTCGGGCGTGGAGAGGAAGCCGGTGTTCAGGTGACAGCCGTTCTTCACGACCAGTTCGTTCAGCGCGTCGGCCGCGGTCTGCGCCTCCTCGCCGTCCAGCAGCCCGAAAGCGATCGGGCGCACGTACTCGCACTGGCGGTCGGACTTGATTGCGCCGTTTTTGGTGCAGCAATGGCGGTAGGCCTTTTTCGCTCCCTCCGCGATCTCCCTGTACTTCTTCACGTCCTCCTGTTTGCCGAGGATCGCGGCAATCTCGGAGAGCAGCGAGGCGGATTTGAAATAATAAGCCGTGGCCACTTCCGGCGCGCCGAACATCATGGTCTTTTTCATCACGTCCATGTTGTCCACGCCGGGCTGGCACCACTCGCCGAAGTGGAAGCCCTCGTCCACCAGATATTTCTTGTAGGGGTTCAGGAGATTGTGCGGCCGCGTCTTCGAGGCTCTCTTTCCGCAGAAGGCCAGCCAGCGGCGCATCATCTCATAGTTCTCTTCAAGGATCGTCCGGTCGCCCGTGGCCTCGTAAACGGCCCAGGGCACCAGTACGCAGGCGTCGCCCCAACCGGCGGAGCCCTGCAGCATGTTGGAGATCATCGAGCCGGTATTGTTCACCGGGGCGATGTTCTCGACCAGACCGTCCTCACGCTGGGCCAAGCGGCACTCGCCCAGCCACTTGCGCAGGACAGGGGCGCAGTCCATCAGCATCAGGCCCGTGGGTGCGAAGACGCCCGCGTCGCCCGTCCAGCCCGCGCGCTCGCGGGTGGGGCAGTCGGTGGGGACATCGCAGAAGTTCGAGCGCATCGACCAGAGGCTGTTTTCAAAGAGCCGGTTCACGTCGGCGTTCCCGCACTCGAAAAAGCCGGTCTGCGCCATGTCGGAATAGACGGCGATCGCGGTGAAGCGCGCGTCCGTGAGATCTGCGTCGGTCTCAAGCTTCGCATAGCGGAAGCCGAAGATCGTGAAGCGCGGCTTCCAGACGTTTTCTCCGTCTTTGCAGATGTATTCCATCTTCTGCGGGATGCCGTTTTTGTTGCGCTCGCCCGGGTCGAAGTTTTTCTGCGTGAAGTTTCCCTGTTCGTCCAGCGTCTCGCCGTGCCAGAGCGTGATCCGCTGCCCGGCCTTTGCGTTGAGGCGGATCTCCGTATAGCCCGCGAGGTTCTGCCCGAAGTCGATCACGGTCTCGCCGTTCGGCGTGGTAAGGAGCTTGCCTTCAAAGCGCTCGTGCTCAGTGATCGGCACGAAGGACTCGCCGCAGAGCTTTTCGTATCTGTAGTCCCGCACGGTGACAAAGTGCCATTCGGCAATCGTCTCCCGGCGGGCGTCGTATGCCTCACCCTGCTGGAGATCGTTTTCACGCGTCGGGCCGCTCTGGCTCGCCTCCCAGCGCTCATCGCTGCAGAGGACGGCTTCGCCGTCGATCTCCAGCTGACAGAGCAGAGCGACATCTTCCCCGTAATAGTTGCACAGGCCGTCCACGCCCACGCTGCCCCGGTACCAGCCGTCGCCCAGGGTGACGAGCAGCTCGTTTTCGCCCTCGCAGAGCAGATCGGACACGTCGTAGGCCTGCACGCACAGGCGTTTGGCGTAGTCTCCCGTTCCGGGTGCCAGCACGAAATCGCCGACGCGCTGCCCGTTCAGCACAGCCTCATACAGGCCGTGGCAGGTGATGTACAGCACGGCGTTTTCGGTTTTGTCCACCGTAAAGCGGCGGCGCAGCACGGAGGCGGGCTGCCGCTGCTCTTTGTCGTGCGGGAGCTCCGGGTCGATCCATTTGGCCGCCCAGCGCGCGGGCAGGCGGTTTTCCAAAAGCATACTCATATCATTTCCTCGCATTCAGCCAGAGGGCGCTCGTTTCCAGGCTTTTGACCGGGTCTTTGTCAGTCCAGTTCTTATGGCTCTCCAGAATGACGTTCTCCACGCCGTTTTCGCGGGCCAGGGAAAGCAGACCGTCGAGATCTATGTTCCCGGTGCCGAGCTCCATGCTGTCGCATTTCAAGATCGGCGTCATGGCCGCGCCCTTCTGGCGGCTGCCGCGGTCGGTGACGTGCCAGAGCATCATACGGCTGCCGAGCTTTTTCATCCAGTCCTTCGCGTCCGCTCCCCCGTCGGTGAACCAGTAGCTGTCGAACTCGAAGTTTACATAATTCGTATCCGTTTCCTCGATCAGCAGGTCATAGGCGCGTTTTCCGTTCCCGAGCGGCAGCAGTTCGATGTTGTGGTTGTGGTACAGGAGCTCCGCGCCCTCGGCTTTCAGCGTCTCGCCGGCTTTGTTCAGGCGCTGCGCCAGCTCGCGCACGGCTTTTTCGTCACCATAGTCGAAGCGGTACATGCCCGTGATCACGACCCTGTCTGTCTCAAAGCTCTTCGCTTCCGCCGCGACGGCGGCCGCGTCTCTTTCCAATGAGCCGAGGTCGGTATGGAGGCTCACGACGCCCAGATCCGTGTCACGGAGCAGCGCGTTCCAGTCGAGCTTTCCGCCCTTGCCGGTGGGCATTCCGGCCGCTTTCGTCAGCATGCGCACCAGCAGCCCGGTGGGGTGGATCATAAAGGAATTGAGCTCAAGGCCGTCGTATCCGGCGGCCTTGATTTTCTGTAAGGTCTCGCGGGCCTGCGCCTCGTTCGAGGTCACGGAGCCCAGCATGATCTGTTGAACGTAAGTTTTCATTTCCTGATTCCCTGAAGCACACGGTTGAGCTGCTTGATGGATTCTTCGTCCGCGCCGCCCTGCTTGAGAAGGCTCAGCATGGTCATGCGGCCCATCATGCGCTGCAGCGCTGGATTGTCCTTGACCGCGTCGGCCACGTCGCCGCGCTCGGAGGCGCCCTTGGCCATCATGGCCTCGACGATCGGACCGGCCTGCGGGTGCTGACGGATCTCGCCGAGCGTATCGCTGACGGAAAAGCAGGCCGGGTCAAGCTCGTCGGCGTCAAACCAGTTGGTAACATTGGCCGCGGCCTTGTTGAAGATATAGCTCTCGTCCGGCTCGCTGACGCGGCGGATCACCATCGTGTCGCCGCAGCCGTCCGCCTCGGCGCGGATCAGGTGCTCGCCCAGCAGCGGGATGCGGAAACGAAAGACCGTCTTTCCCTTCACGGTTCCAACCGGCGTGCCGTCCACGCAGAGCGTGACTTCGCCGCAGTTGGAATAGACCTTGATCTCGGTTTCGTCCTCGGCGCGGTTTTCATAGCGCTTGCCGCAGAGATGGACGAAGGGCTCCGTCCTGTTCCAGGCGGCCTTGTAGAGCCAGAAGGCGTCCTTGCGCAGGCTTCGGTCGAAGGTCACAAGGCCCTTCTGGTTCTCGCCGTGCTTGCCGCCCTCGTCCCGTCCGTCGGCCGCAAAGTCGAAGAGGTTCCACACGTGGGTCGCCCAGAGGTAGGGCCGCGCCTCAATCATTTGGAGCATGTGCTCATGGTAGAGCGCCTGGTATTCCTCGGTATAGTCGCCCTTCTCGGGGCGGCTGCTGTGGAAGGCGGGGTTGGCGTCAGCGCCGTACTCGCTAAAGCCGATGACGCGGTTCGGATATTTGGCGTGGTATTCGTCGAAAAACTCGTCGGTCTGCTCCAGCTCGCCGAGGTACCAGCCGAAGTAAAGGTTGTAGCTGTTGATATCGGGGATTTCGAGGATGGGGCTGTCGATCTCCAGCATAAAGACGTCCGCCATCGTGGTCGGGCGGGTTTTGTCCATGCGGTGGCAGAGCTCGTTGAGCGCCCGATGGTTTTCCAGAAGATCCTCGTTCACCGCACTGGCGGCCGTGATCTCGTTGGAGAGGCCCCATACGGCGATGCAGGGATGGTTGTAGCACTGGGTGATCAGCTCGCGCATCTGGTCGAGGGTGTTCTGCCGCCCGTTTGGCATGTGCATGGTGATGTACGGGATCTCTGCCCAGACGACGAGACCGTTCTCGTCGCAGAGATCGTAGAATTCCTGCGCGTGCTGGTAGTGGGCCAGGCGCAGCGTGTTCGCGCCGAGCTCGCGGATGATGGCCATGTCGGCCTTGTGATCTTCATAGCTGAGAGCGTTGCCTTTGCCCTTGAGGTCCTGGTGACGGCTGACGCCGCGCAGCGGGTAGCTGCGGCCGTTGAGGAAGAAGCCCTTTTCGGGATCGCAGGCGAACACACGGCAGCCGAATCGGGTCGAGACCTCGTCGCCGGAGGGCAGCTTCGCGGTCGCGGTATAGAGGAAGGGATCGTCGAGGCCGTCCCAGAGGTGCACGTTCTCGATCACGAACTCCGCCGTGCGCTCGACGGTCTTCGTCTCGCCGTTCACCGTGATATCAACAGATTCCGCGTTGTGCCAGGTCTCGACCCTGACAGTCGCGGTCTTCTTTTCGAGATCGACGACCGGCGTGACCTTAATGCCGGGCGTGCCGTCCTTCAGGAGCTCAAAGTGCTCGGCGGGGACGGAGATCAGGTTCACGTCGCGGTAGAGACCGCCGTAGAAGGTGAAGTCCGCCTTCTGGGGATAGACGCTGTCGTTGTCCTCGTTGCTGACGCAGAGGGACAGGACGTTTTTCCCTCGCAGATGCTCCGTCAGCTCCACGCGGAAGGCGGAATAGCCGCCCTCGTGCTTTGTCAGCAGCTCGCCGTTGAGGTAGACATGGCAGGTATGCGCCGCGCCGTTCACTTCCAGAAACAGGCGCTCGCCTCGCGTCTCCTCCGCCGTCAGTTCGCGGACGTACCAGCAGAAGCCGCGGTGATAGTCGTTGCCGCCGTCCTGACCGTCCACCGCGTTCCAGGTGTGGGGCAGGCTGACCGCCTCGCCCTGCGGGGCGAAGTGGATGGCGGTCGCCGGGGGCATGGCGGCTTTCAAAAACCGCCAGCCCGCGTTGATGTTTGTGATCTTACGCATCGACGGGATCTCCCTTGTGGAGCTCCTTTTCGATCAGCTCGGCCTTGGCCTCGGCCTTCTTGTCCTCGATGCGCTTCTGCACCTCGACCATCTCGGCCTTGCCGAGACGGCACTTGCGCATGGCCCACAGTGTGCAGAGCCAGCCGAGGATGGCGAGCCCGTAGCGCAGGAACATGGTCACCCAGAAAATGCCGCCGGTGGGGCTGTCGCTGGGCTGAGGCATCGTGGTCGTGTAGCCGATCAGCGCCACGCAGGCGGTGGCGATCAGCGCGGAGAAGGAGGAGACGATCTTGTCAACAAGGCTGTAGGTGCCGGAGACGACCGCCGGGATATACTTGCCGCTGCGGTCGAGCTCATAGTCGATGATATCCGCCATGAAGGCTGTGTTGGCAGTAGTGCCGGCCATCATGAAGCCGTTGCAGACCAGCGTCAGCAGGATATAGAGGATCATCGTGACGCCGAGGTGCGCGATGGAATGCGTGCCGACGGTGAACCAGGTAACCGCGAAGAAGGCAATCATGACGAGGTTTGCATAGATGCAGTATTTGGCCCAGTTGACGATGGCCTCCTTGTTGCCGTGCCGCCCGCAGTACTTCGCGCCGATGATGGCGAAGATGATCGAAGGCAGCATGCCGCCGACGGAGAGATAGGTCGCGATCGTCATGTTGCCGATCAGAATGCCGGAGAGCATGGTGCCGACGATGGCGGCGGAGCCCGCCTGCTGGGCGATCTTGTCGGAGGAGGCGGAGATGATGTAGGCCTGCAGGGGCTTGTTCTTGGAGAGGACGGCCCACATGTCTCTGAACTTCAGCCGCTCCTCGGTCTTGTTCGTGCCTTTGAAAAACTCCGGCTTATCGTAGGCGGAGACGCCCACGCAGACCAGCAGCACGCCGACAAGGGCGACGAGAACGGTCACGGTGGCCGCGGCGGTCAAATAGGCCTGATTGTACTCACCGCCGTGCCGGGGAAGCAGCACAGTGTTGAGCACGATGGTGAAGGCCATGGGAACGATGTAATTGAACACGGTCTGCCACACGCCGACGGTCGGGCGCTGCTTCGGGTCGTTGGTGAGCAGAGCGGGCAGGGTCTGCGCCGTCATGTTCACGATGGTGTAGCCGATGACATAGACCATGTAGGTGATGAGGAACATGCCCACACCGAAGCCCTTGCTGGCCGTCCAGGAGAACATGGCCATAATACCCAGGGACTGGATCGCCCAGCCGAGCAGCATCAGGGGGCGGACCTTTCCCCAGCGGGTGTTGACACGGTCATAGAGGAAGGCGAGCAGCGGGTCTGTGACGGCGTCGAAGATACGGGTGAATGTCAGCAGACCGCCGACGAGCAGCGTGGAGATGCCGAAGCCGATGCTGGCCGCGTAGGAAGCCTGGCCGATCAGGATATAGACGGCCATGCCATTGAGAGCGTTGAAGGCGATGAGGATGATCTGCCACAGTTTTGCACGGCGGTACTGAACGCCGTCGATCTCGCTTTGGGTGATTTTTTCCTTAGCCATGATGATTTCTCCTGTTCTGTATTGATATGAGGTTTTTCACTTGCAGCTGTATTGTACGAAAAAGCCGGGAGGGCGGTAAAGCCAATAATCCCGGCAAAGTTACAAAAATTCAGGAATAATCTTGTCTGGCAGAAAAAAGTGTGATAGAGTGGAACACAGAGAGAGGTGACGCGGATGGAACAGCGCATGACGCAGGGAGAACAAAATCTGCTTTTGCTGGAATCTGTCATTTCCGGCAGCGAAAAACTGTACGTTTGGTGCTTCGACGACGCCGGCGAGCTGATCGCCTCCTCCTGCCCGAAGGAGGACGAGGCGCTCCTTTCCCGCTCCTTCTCTATCCTCGGCGCAAAGGAAAAGGCAAAGGAAATGGCAAAAAATGCGGAGCAGAAGGCGCCCTTCCTGCTCGGCTCGCCGATTGGGATGCAGTGGGCCGTGACATTTGAGACGGAGCGTAAGCGCAGCCTGCTCTTTGTGGTCGGCCCGGTCTTCTACGCCGCGCCGTCGGAGCGGCAGCTGCGCGCCTCGCTGCGTACCTTTACCGACACGCTCGATGGAGCGCGCTGGGGAAGCGAGCTGATCGCTTCGCTGCCGCGTCTGCCGGTGATCCCCTACGCCATTTTCTCCCGCTACGTCGTGATGGTGCACAATACGCTCACCGGCGATCAGCTCGGCCCAGAGGCGCTGGGCTCCGTATCTGTGGGCGCGGAGATCCAGGCCTCGACCGCGGGCGCGCGGGACCGCGAAAAGGTCTGGCTGGCCGAACGCGCGCTGCTGCAGATGGTACGCAACGGCGACATCAACTATCACGCCGTCATCCAGCGCAGCGTCAACCTCAGCCCCGGCGTTCCGGTGCAGGGCGCCGATCCTCTGCGGCAGATGAAGACCAGCATCGTCGTCTTCACGACGCTGGTCAGCCGCGCGGCCATGGAAGGCGGTCTCTCTCCCGAGACCGCTTACGCGCTGGGCGACTCGTATCTGCAATCGGTGGAGGACTGCCGCGACTCCGGCGAGTTGGCGGCGCTGGCCACAGCCATGTATCACGATTTCATTTACCGCGTGCATCATCTGCGGTCAAACCCCGGCTATTCGCACGCGATCCAGAAGTGCTGCGATTACATCGAGCTGAGCCTCGACCGAAAGATCCGCGTAGCCGATCTCGCCGCGCTGGTGGGCTACACGGAATACTATCTGACGGAGAAGTTCAAAAAAGAGACCGGCATCCCGGTCAGCACGTACATCCGCTTCGCCAAGGTCGAACGCGCCAAGGTGCTGCTGGAATCCACCGACATGAGCGTGCGCGAGATCGCCGAACGCCTCGCCTTCAACACGGTCAACTACTTCATCCAGAGCTTCCGGGAGACCGCGGGCTACACGCCGGCGCAATATCGAAAGAAAAAGAAAACCGCCTTGGACATCTCCCGATAAAGAAACTGCGCAGATCGTTCTGCGCAGTTTTCCTGTCATCCGTTTTTATCGGAGGCGTTTTTCTTCCAGGCGGTTGAGTTCAGCATAGAGCGCAGGACGCGGGCGATCTCTTCCGGGCTCTCCCGGTAGCCGTCGTCCAGCCACATTTTCAGGACGGTCATCACGCCAGCCTTCACGAATTGGTAAAAGTACTGCATCCGGCGCTCGTCTCTGACGCCCGCCCTCAGGAACACGGGCTTGAAATGGCTCTCCCAATAGCTCTGGAAGCCTGCCTCCATCGAGCCGTTCAGATGCTTTTGCAGATAGATCCGATAGAAGCTGCCATAGCCGCCGACGTAGCGCACCAAGCGCTCGAGCGGATCGCCTTCGGCCTCGGAGACGAGCGTCTGCGCCAGGCCCTTCTGGATCTCCGTCTCGGTCTTTTCCATCAGATCGTAGACATCCAGATAGTGCCGGTAAAAGGTGGAGCGGTTGACGCCCGCACCTGCGCAGAGCTCGCCGACCGTGGGCTCCTTCCCCTGTTCGAGAGAGCTGAGCAGCACCTCCCGGATGCGGCGGTCGGTGTCCTGCCGAAGAGAATTGTTGGCGGTATTCATGCAAGCTCCCTCCTCATGCGGCGATAGTGAACGAAAAAGATCAGCGTGGCCAGCGCCGCCGCGCCGATGTCCGTCGCCAGATGCGCGGCCGCGATGCCCGTCAGGCCGAGCAGCCGGTGGAACAGATACAGCAGCGGGATCAGCAGCAGGCCCTGCCGCAGCAGCGACACAAGGATCGCCGCGCTCGCCTTCTTTGTGGCCTGCAGATAGTTGGTGCTCAAGTACACGAAACCGAGGAATGGCGCGCCGGCGATCAGCCAGAGGATCAGGCTCTCGCCCGTCTGCGCGACCTGCGCTTCCTTCAAAAACAGACCAATGACCCAGCGGCGGAAGATGAAGCACAGTGCGGCGGAGGCAAGGCCCACCAGCACCGTCAGCAGAGCGGTCTTGCGCAGCGTCTCCTTCAGGCGTTCGATGTTTTTCGCGCCGAAATTATAGGCCAGCAGCGGCTGCACGCCCATGCAGATGCCCATCTGGACCATGGAAATCAGCATGCTGGATTTCCCGGCCGCAGCCATGGCGGCGATGGCGTCGGTGCCGTGTGTGGACAGAAGCTGATTGGAAAAGGTGGAGGCAAAGCCGCTGAGCAGGGTGCTGACCGCGTTCGGCACCCCCAGCGCGATGACGCTGCCCAGAACGGCCGCGTCCGCGAGCGCGCGCTTCGGATCGAGCGAGACCACCGTCGCATGGCGGCGGATGTAGGCGAGATAGATCAGGACGGAGACGAGGTTGCCCAGCACCGTGGCGACGGCCGCTCCGGCCACGCCCCAGCGGAACACGAGGATGAACAGCGGATCGAGCACGATGTTCGTGACCGTCCCCGCGAGATAGCCGCGCAGGCCTTCTCTTACGCCGCCCTCGGCGCGGATCAAGGCGGAAACCGTGGTGGAGCTGATCATGAAGACCGTGCCCGGCGCAAGGACGCGCAGATAGGTCGCCGCGTCGTCCCACATCTCCGGCTGCGTGCCGAGGAAACGCAGCAGCGGCGCGGAGAAAGCAAGCAGCAGAACGCTGATGAGCGCGCTGAGCGCGATGCCGGCGTAGAAGCAGAGGCTCGCCGTATTTTTCGCTTTCTCCGCGTCTCCCGCGCCGAAAGCGACGGAGATCACCGTGCCGGCTCCGACGCCCAGCATGGTCCCCAGCGCCATGATGATGGAAAAGACGGGGCTGACGATGGATACGGCGGCCACTTTCGCCGTGTCGCCGAGCTGGGCGATGAAAAAGGTGTCGGCCAGATTGTAGAAGATCATGACCAGGATCGAGAGCAGCGAGGGGATGGCAAGCGAAGCAATCGACTTCCATACCGGCGCCTCACGGAACAGGCGTTCGTTTTTCGCGCTTTTGCCGTCCATGCTTTCCCTCCTTTCCTGATCTTGTCTTTATTCTATTTGCCGCACAGAAGAAAAGCAAGCATCAATATTGCAATTTTTGTTGCATTATTGATGCTTGCTTGCCTAGAGACTGGATTGCTCAAAGAGGCGCACAGCTCCCGCCTCGCACGATCTGTTACGCCCAGGGATTCTCCGTCGAATAGGGTAGGTTCTTCGGCTGATTCCAGCCGATATCCTGCACGCCTAAGTATTTGAAGACATCAAACAGCGCCCTGCCGTGATGGCCGAAGGCCACCGCGCCGTGGTGGGGATAGCGCTTCTGGATCAGCACATGCCGGTAGAAGCGGCCCATCTCCTTGATGGCGAAGACGCCAATGCCGCCGAAGCTCGTGGTTGCCACGGGCAGGACCTCGCCCTCCGCGATATAGGAGCGGAGATTCCCGTCCGAATCGCACTGCAGGCGGAAGAAGGTGATCTCGCCGGGGGCAATGTCGCCCTCGAGGGTGCCGCGCGTGAAGTCTGGCTCGGAGCCGGCCGGCTCCAGCAGGCGGTGCTGGATGAGCTGATACTTCACCGCCCGGTCCGCGCACATCTTGCAGCTCGGGGTGTTGCCGCAGTGGAAGCCCATAAAGGTGTCGGTCAGCGTATAGTCGAACTTGCCCTTGATCTGCTCTTCCCACATGGAGGCGGGAACGCTGTTGTTGATATCCAGAATGGTCACCGCGTCGCCCGAGACGCAGGCGCCGATGTACTCGCTCAGCGCACCGTAGATATCCACCTCGCAGCTCACGGGGATGCCGCGTGCAGCGAGCCGGGAGTTGACAAAGCAGGGCTCAAAGCCGAATTGCTCCGGGAAAGCCGGCCAGCACTTGTCCGCGAAAGCGACGTATTTGCGCGCGCCCTTGTGCGCCTCCGCCCAATCCAGAAGGGTCAGCTCAAACTGCGCCATGCGCGCGAGCAGATCGGGGAAGTATTTTCCTTCGCCCATCTCGTCGGCCATGTCAGAGCAGGCAGCGGGGATGCGCGGATCGTTCGCGTGCTCTCTGTAGGAAACCAGCAGATCGAGCTCGCTGTTCTCTTCGATCTCCACGCCCAGCTCGTACAGCCCCTTGATCGGCGCGTTGCAGGCGAAGAAGTCCTGCGGGCGCGGACCGAAGCTGATGATCTTCAGGTTTTTCACGCCGATGATCGCGCGGGCGATGGGGTAAAACTCCTTGATCTTTTGGCCGATCTCTTCCGCCGTGCCCACAGGGTACTCGGGGATATAGCCCTTGAGGTGACGCATACCGAGGTTGTAGGAGCAGTTAAGCATGCCGCAGTAGGCGTCGCCGCGGCCGTTGATGAGATCGCCGTCGCCCTCGGCGGCGGCCGCGAACATGCAGGGACCGTCGAAGTATTTGGCGATCAGCGTCTCCGGCGTCTCAGGACCGAAGTTACCGAGGAAGACGACGAGAGCGTTGCAGCCCGCGGCCTTGACGTCCTCAACGGCCTTGAGCATGTCTTTTTCATTTTCCGCGGTAACAGGGCACTCGTAGATGTTGCCGCCGCAGGTTTTTACGATGGCGGCACGGCGCGCCTCGGAAAGCGCGATTGGAAAGCAGTCACGGGAAACGGCGATCAGGCCGAGTTTCACTTCCGGGATGTTCTGCATTTTATTTGACCTCCTGAAACAGATTCTTCATGGCAGGATAAAGTTTCCGGAATTTCTGGTAACGTTCCTCGTATCTGGCGGCCAGCGTGGGATCGGGCTCGACGCTGTCGGTCACGCGCACCAAGGCGTCCACGCAGGCTTTTATGCTGTCATATGCGCCGCAGCCGACCATGGCGAGCATTGCGCCGCCGTAACCAGGACCCTCCTCGGTCTGCGGAATATCCAGGCGGATATTCAGGACGTTGGCGAGGATCGTCCGCCACAGCGGGCTCCTCGCCCCGCCGCCGCAGAGCATCGAGTGCGTGATGTTCAGGCCAAGGCTTTTTGCCACCTCGAAGCTGTCGCGCGTCGCGAAGGCCACGCCCTCCAGCACCGCCTGCACCAGTTCGGCGCGGCTCGTATCCATACTCATGCCGATAAAGCAGGCGCGGGCGTCAGTATCGTTGATCGGGCTGCGCTCGCCCATCAGATAGGGCAGGAAGAAAACGCGGTTCCGGCCAAGGCCGTCTTTAGTTATGTCAACCTGTTCTCCAGCATAGTCCTTTGTTCTCAGGATCTCGTCGCAGAACCATTTGTTGCAGCTCGCCGCCGAGAGCATACAGCCCATCAGGTGAAATCTGCCGTCGGCATGAGCAAAAGCGTGCAGGGCGTTGTTGGGATCAACGCCGAAACGCTCGGAAGAAATGAAGATCGTACCGCTGGTGCCGAGGGAAATATTGCAGCCGCCCTCTCCCACGACGCCGGTTCCGACCGCTGCGGCGGCGTTGTCCCCCGCGCCGGCGACCACCTTGCAGTCGCGCGGCAGTCCGAGCGCGCCGGAAACGAAGCCCTGGATCGTGCCGATGCCTTCAAAGCTCTCAAAGAGCCGCGGCATCTGCGCCTCGGACAGGCCGCAAATGTCCAGCATTTCCTTCGACCAGCACTTGTTTTTCACATCCAACAGCAGCATCCCGCTCGCGTCGGAGTAGTCACAGGCGTGCACGCCGGTGAGGCGGTAGTTGATGTAGTCCTTCGGCAGCATGATCTTTTTGATGCGCGCGAAGTTTTCGGGCTCGTGCTTTTTCATCCACAGCAGCTTCGGCGCGGTAAAGCCTGCGAAGGCAATGTTGGCCGTCAGCGCGGAAAGTCTGTCCTTGCCGATCTCGGTGTTCAGCCACTCTGTCTCTTCCGCCGTGCGTCCGTCGTTCCAAAGAATCGCCGGACGGATCACACGGTCTTGCTCGTCCAGTACGACGAGACCGTGCATCTGCCCGCCACAGCCGATGCCGCGGACTTCCCACTTGTCGATGTGCTCGGTCAGCTCGAGGATGCCATGCTGCACCGCCTTCCACCAATCCGCCGGGTTCTGCTCCGACCAGCCCGGGTGCGGAAAGGAGATGGGATATTCTTTCGTGACGGACCGCACGATCCGTCCCTGCTCATCCACCAGCAGCAGCTTCACCGCCGAGGTACCGAGATCGACGCCGATGAAAAACATGGTTTTGCCCTCGCTTTTTCCGAGTATTTTAAATCATTATATCGAAAAAGATTTCGAACGGCAAGAGTCAGGACTGCAAAGGTGTTCCGTTAGTCTTATACGATTTCAAAGCAAGCGAAATCCATCGCGCCGGAGCCCTCGAAGACGAAGAAGAGAGGCTGCGTGCCGGCGGACACGGAAAACGTGGAGGAAAAAGCCGTGTAGTCCTGCGACGCCGTGACGCGGATTTCGGCGACAGGCGCTTGTTCCCGTTCGTTATAGACCTTCAGCATTCCCATCGCGCTGCCGCGCACGGTAACGGTGATCTCGCTCTCGCTGCCGTCAAAGGCAAAGTACTTGAAGCCGCACCAGGCGCCGTCCTTCATGTTGGCAATAAGATGTTCCAAAGATGTTAAAAGATGTTCGATGATGTTCTAACTCGCTTCAACTTGCTTCATTAGATTATCCAACGGGTTGAATCTGGCGTAGTTCTTTTGTAGGTCCGTCCCGTAGAGATTGACATAGTGGCGTGTCATATCCAGCGTGGAATGACCGAGCAGGGCTTGAAGCTGAATCATCCCGCCGCCCGCTAAAATGTAGTTTTTGGCAAAGGTGTGCCGGAACAGGTGAACGCTTGTTTTTGATACTCCCCTGCCCTTATTATATCGCTCTATGGCACATTGGAAAGAACGGACTTTCAGGCTCTTCCCCTCATAAGTTGGGAACAGATAATCGCTTCGCGTCCATTCCCAAGTTTTGAGATAATCTAAAAGCACATCTTTCAGAGCGGGAGAGAGCGGGACAAACTGCTGATGGCGGTTTTTCACCTGTTTCAGATGTATCGTCATTTCCTCAAAGTTTATATCCTCAATCTTCAAGTTTGTTATCGTGCTGAGCCTGTTTCCAGTAGAAATGAGATAGTTGATTGCCGCCCAAGTCCTCCACTCTGCCCATCTATTGGATTCCGGCTTTTTCAAGAGGCGTTTCAGCTCCGCGTCGGTATAGGGTTCCTTGATTTCCTTATCCACTTTCATCAATTTAGGATGGATGGGCTTCATATACTCCCGCTCGGCGCAGAATGAAAAGAACACCCGCAGCCCCCTAATCCGCGTATTCAGGGAACTTGTTTTCTTGCCCGCTTCCAGCTCGTTGAAAATGAAATCGTCAAAGACCTCCTGTGTGATTTCATCTACATACCTGATGCCCGTTTTCCCGTGGAAATAAGTCAAATCCTCTTTGTAGTAGTTGATGGTGCGCGGGCGTAAGTTCTTGACCCGACAATGTTTGAAAAAAGCATTTGCCGCCTCTGTGTAGGGCGTGCGCCTGACTTCCTCGGCGTTTATAATCTTCATTCTACGCATCGTTTTTTCCTCCCTTTTGAGCCGAAAACAGTCTATGAAATAATCTAGCGCTCAAATGGGGGTAAAAATCTAGCGCTCAACTCCAAAAGAAAAACCCTGTGGTCGTTGAAACCACAGGGTTTTGGTGCGCGAGGCGGGACTTGAACCCGCACGCCCGGAGTGAGCACTAGAACCTGAATCTAGCGAGTCTGCCAATTCCACCACTCGCGCATTTGGAAAGCTTGTTTATCATAGCACCCGTGCGGGCGCTTGTCAAGAAGAAAATCTCGCTCTTTCCGCAAAAAGCGGCGGCGGGAAGACGCTCCCGCCGCTCGCTCTCAGTAGGCCAGCGAAAAATGCTCCGGCTTCGGTTTGAACTTGACGCCCGATACCAGGCCCATGGCCGCGAAGAGCGTCACCATCGACGAGCCTCCGTAGCTGAAGAAGGGCAGCGCGATGCCGATGACGGGCGTGATGTTCAGGCACATGCCGATGTTGATGAAGGTTTGGAAGGCGATGGCCGCGCCGACGCCCACGCAGATGAGCATATCGTAGGTCCGCCCGGCGCGGAAGCCGATGCGGAAGCAGCGGACGATGATGATCGCCAGCAGCACGATCACGATCAGGCAGCCGATCATGCCCCACATCTCCCCGATGCTGGAGAAGATGAAGTCCGTGTGCTTGCCGGTGAAGACCGAGACCCGATGCCCCGCCTCGACGCCGGTCAGCCGGCCGGAAGCCAGGGTCTGGCGGCTCTGGGTGCTCTGCCAGGTGATGCCCCAGCCGTCCGGGTCGATGGTCTTGTCGTAGGGCGCGATGAGGCGCTGCTTCTGGTAATCCTTGAGCACGAAGTTCCACATCAGCGGGATCATGGCCGCAACGGCCGCGCCGCCGATGGCGAACCAGTAGAGCTTGACGCCCAGGGCGAAAAACATGACCAGGAAGATCGCCAGCAGGATGACCGCGTTGCCGAGGTCGGAGGACACGACCATGATGGCCACGAAGATCACGGCGAAAAGCGCCGCCATCTCCGCCACCGAGAGCACATTGTTGATGTCCTTGTGCTCTTTGAGCCAGGTCATGAGCTTGGCCGAGATGATGATGTACAGGACCTTGATGATCTCGGAAGGCTGGATGCCGATGCCGAAGAAGCGGATCCAGCTCTTGTTGCCGGTGTTGTCCTCGGAGCCGAAGATCACGAGCGCCACGAGGAGCGCGCCGATCAGGGCCAGCAGCCAGCGCCACTGCTCGCCGAGGATGTCGCAGTCGATCACCGTGAAGAGCACAAAGGCGCCGATCCCCAGGAAAATGGAAAAGACCTGGACCATCACCATCTTCGTGGGGTTGATGCCGGCCACCTCCGCGGCCGCGAGGCCTGTCGTCGCCACATGGACGGCGTACACGCTGATGCAGGCGCAGATCAGGCAGACGGTAAAGAGGAACATGTCCGCCCGCTTGAAGAACATTTTTATGTAAGGCGCGTATTTTTTCATGCGTCAGAACCTACCCTTCGCAGTCTCCTACAAAAAACGACCGCGATCGCAGAGTATTTTATCACAGTTTTGCTCTTTACGCAATGGGGCGGCATGGTGTATAATGTGAAAGGTTTATGAAGGATGGTATCGCTATGCCCACTTATATCACAAACAGCGAAGCGGAGACCGAAGCGCTCGGCGCGCGCCTGGCGGCCGGGCTGCCCGGCGGCAGCGTCGTCGCTATGTACGGCGATCTCGGCGCCGGCAAGACGGCCTTCGTGCGCGGCATGGCGCGCGGGATGGGGCTTGACTGCCGCGTCTCCAGCCCGACCTTCACCATCGTCAACGAATACCTGGGCGAGCGCGAGCTGATTCATTTCGATATGTACCGCCTCTCCGGGGCGGACGAGCTGTTTGACATCGGCTGGGAAGACTACCTCGCGCGCGGCGCCGTCTGTGCCGTGGAGTGGAGCGAGAACGTGGAGGACGCCTTTTTCGGCGACGAGGTCCGCGTCAGCATCCGGAAGCTCTCCGACACGGGGCGCGAGATCACCATCGAGGGGGCGGAGCCGTGCTGATCCTCGCCTTTGAATCCTCGGCCAAGGCCGCCTCCGTCGCGCTGCTGCGGGACGGGAGGCTGCTGAGCCAAAGCATCCAGGTCAGCGGCCTGACCCACAGCCGCACCCTGCTGCCGATGGCGGAGGATATGCTGAAAAATGCCGAGCTCGCCCTGCGGGACGTCGACCTCATCGCCGTCGCGCACGGCCCGGGCTCCTTTACCGGCGTGCGCATCGGCGTGAGCACCGTGAAGGGCTTGGCCTGGGCTGCGGAAAAGCCCTGCGTCGGCGTGAGCACCCTGGAGGCCATGGCCTGGCACGGTCTTGCCGCGGGCGGCGTGATCTGCCCCGTGATGGACGCAAGACGCCGCCAGGTATACAACGCGCTCTTCGAGATCCGGGACGGGCGGCCGCAGCGGCTGTGCGAGGACCGGCCGATCGCTCTGGAGGAGCTGGCGGCGGAGCTGCGGGCTCTCCCCTCCCCGGTCTTTCTCGTCGGAGACGGCGCGGCTCTGACCGCGGAGCATCTCCGCGCGCAGGGGCTCCCCTTCCGTATGGCGCCGGACGATCTCGTCTGGCAGGACGCCTGGGGCGTGGCCATGGCCGCGCAGGATAAGCCCCCCATCTCCGGCGAAGCGCTGCTGCCGGTCTATCTCCGGCTGAGCCAGGCCGAGCGCGAGCGGCAGGCGCGCCTCGCCGCCGAACAAAAAGGCTGACCCATAACTTTACAATAAAAGGAGACCGAAAGATGAGCAAAGTAGTCGTATTTGACCATCCTCTGATCCAGCACAAGCTCTCCATCCTGCGTGATGAAAAAACCAGCGTGAAGGAATTCCGCGAACTGGTGTCCGAGATCGCCATGCTGATGTGCTATGAGGCGACCCGTGATCTCCCTCTGGAGGAGGTAAACGTTCAGACTCCGGTGGCCATGGCCAAATGCCACCGCATCGCCGGCAAGAAGCTGGCGATCGTGCCCATCCTCCGCGCCGGCCTCGGCATGGTGGACGGCATGGTCAGCATGATGCCCAACGTCAAGGTCGGGCACATCGGTCTCTTCCGTGATCCGCAGACCAAGGAGCCCGTGAAGTATTACTGCAAGATGCCCGCCGACATCGCCGAGCGCGACGTGATCGTGGTCGACCCGATGCTGGCCACCGGCGGCTCCGCCGCGGCCGCCATCGACTTCCTGAAGGCAGACGGCGTCAAGCACATCAAGCTCATGAGCATCATCGGCGCGCCTGAAGGCGTGGCCCGGATGCAGAAGGAGCACCCGGACGTGGACATCTTTGTGGCCGCGCTGGACGACCATCTCAACGAGAACGCCTACATCGTCCCCGGTCTGGGCGACGCGGGCGACCGCATCTTCGGCACCAAGTAAGTGAAAAGATAAAAGAAAAGAGTGAAGAGAGTGTTCGTTCTCTTCACTCTTTTCTTTTTTCACATTTTATTCCCTGTCGATGAGCACCCAGGAGACGGTCTCGCTGTTGTCCGGCAGATAGTTGATGACGACCGGCACGAAGCGGTTCGTGGCCTTGCCCACGGTGACATAGGGCGCGATATCGTTGAGGTTGTAGGTGTAGGCGTAACGGTCCGTGTTGTAGTAGACGCGGTCGAAGAGCTTCATGAACAGGCGGCCGTCCTGCCCGGTGTTCGCGTCCGCGCGCACCAGCGCGGGCGCCGAGTTGAGGTAAATGGAGAGATAGCCGTCCCGGTCGGACAGCTCCTGCGCCACCGCCAGCGCAAAGCCGCAGACGGCGTTCACCGGCCCCGGCGAGGTGGACATGTCGCGCGTGTACAGCAGCGAAACGCCCTCCGGCAGCGTGGGGTGCATCACATTGGCGAGCACGACCTCGTCGAAGCCCATCGAGTACAGCTCCCGCACGAGCTCCACGGTATAGCGCCGCAGCTCCATGCTGTAGGCGTCCAGCCACGCGCCGCCGTCGTCGATGTAGTTGCCGCCGGTGTCCTTGTTGCGCAGCGTGACGATCGTGCTGCGGGAGGCGAAGAGATCGTCCCGGCAGACGCTGATCTGCGCGACGAGGTACACGCCCTGCTCCTTGATCGCCGTCAGCGCCGCCTTCACGTCATCCGAAAGCGGGTTGCCCGCCAGGCCGTAGCTGGCGGCCACGGACGTCTTGGAGTCCCAGATCAGCGCGCCGCTGGCAGGCTTCATCTCCAGCACCAGGGCGTTGCCCTTGATGAGCCGGCCTGCAGATTCCACGAGCTTGTCGCGCGTGATCTCGTTGCTCGCCAGGAAGATCGCGCGCACGGGCGGAACGTCCCCGTCGACCTGCTGCTGCACGGAGCTGTAGTCCGGCTCCTGAAAGATGATGGAAACGTTCGTCGTCTCCAGCTCCAGCGCCGTCTCGTCGTCCCTGGCGGCCAGGAGGCTCTCCTCGCCCGTCAGAAAGGGCAGGCGCACCGAAACGCGCTCCTTGGTGATGACCGCGTATTTCTGGATCCCGTAGAAGAGCACCACCGCCAGGCTGATGATCGCCAGGGCGATAGCCGCGGGGACCAAGACGCGGTTGCGGCGTTTGCGGCGTCCTTTATAGAATTCCGAATTTCTTGCCAAATCAATCCCCTCCCGGGATCACTCGATCATGGAGATCCGGCGGATATGCCGCTCGTCGTTGGAAAACGCGGTGTCGAGGAAGGTGTCCGCGATCATCAGCGCAAGGCCCGCGCCGACCACGCGCGCGCCCATGCACAGGACGTTCGCGTCGTTGTGCTCGCGCGTCGCCTTCGCGGTAAAGCAGTCGCCGCAGACAGCGGCGCGGATGCCGGGCACCTTGTTGGCCGTGATGGACACGCCGATGCCGGTGCCGCAGATAAGGATGCCCCGTTCGCACTCGCCCGAAGCCACCGCCTGCGCGACGGCCTTCGCATAGACCGGGTAATCGCAGGACGCCTCCGAATAGGTGCCGTAGTCCCTGTAGGCCAGGCCGCGCTTGTCCAGATGCGCCATGAGCTCCTGCTTGAGCGCGTATCCTCCGTGGTCGCTGCCGATCGCAATCATTGTCGTTTCCTCCCGAATGGTCGATTTCGGTTTATTGTACCACCAACCGGCGAAAGGTGCAAGTCCACGCTGTAAACAAACGGAAAAGGAGCCGCGGAAAACCGCGGCTCCTTTTTTCGATTTGCTGAGATCAGTGCTTGTGACCCTTGTCGGCGCCCTTGTCGCCCACGCCGAAGTGGAGCTCCTTCATGCCCTCCACCTCGTCGCAGATGTCCTTGAGCGCGCACACCGTGCAGTCGGTGCTCAGGCCCTCAAGAATGTGCGTAAGGGTGTTGGTCACGGCGTTGGCTTTCTTCGCCAGTTCTTTCATGGCGCCGAAATCAAAGTTCGGTGCGGTCACGAAGATGACCGTGGCGTTGAGAACGTTCGGGTCCTTCTTGTAGGCCTGGATGTAGCTCGCGCCGATCTGCCGGAAGTTGATCCCCCTGCGGATGGCCTGTTTGCTCACGCGGACCTGCTCCCGGTAGTTCTCCGGAGACATGCGCACCATGTAGCCCTCGGGATAGACGTGGTATTTGGCAAACTCGATATCCTTCAGGATGCGGTAGACCGCCTCGTCGTCCCCATCCAGCACGCCGACGCGCAGCAGGACGATACGGGCGAAGTCCACCGGACCGCTGATCTCTCCGAGGTCCTTGCCGTAGAGCAGGACCTGATCCTCCTTCACCAGCTCCGGAGAGGAGGTGAAGAGCACATAGTTTGCCGAGCCGCGGCCGGAGCAGCCGAGTTCGAAGGCGGCGTCCTTCTGGAGCACGAGCTCGCTCGAGCCGATGTCCTTCCACTCGCTGCCGGGCCGGTACGGCCAGGCCTTCGGCGCGCCGCTCTCCAACAATGCCTGGGTATCCCTGATGAGAGAGTTGTACAGTTCCATACGGTGCGCTAGAAGACGAGATCGACTTTCTTCCGGTCAAACATCAGGTTGACCTGCTTGTAGCACCAGCCGAGCACCTTCTGATCGAGGTTCCAGAAATAGACCACAAAAAGCACGCCGACGACGATGCACAGGACTTTGATCAGCGTCAGCAGAAGCTTCACTAATTTAGCCATTCATCTTGCTCCTTTCAGTTGATGGAATGGAGTATCCGCTTACTTCTTGGCAAGGCCCTTCTGACGGGCATACTCGGCGGCGCCGAGAGCGCCCATCAGCTGCGGGTCGGTCTTCAGGTTGACGACCTTCAGCTTCAGCACGTGCTCGATGGCCTCCTTCAGACCGTCGTTCTTCGCGC
>JAFRLZ010000047.1 GCA_017430985.1 Oscillospiraceae bacterium | reverse complement strand
GTAGACGATGTTCAGTGGTTTCGATGTAGTATCTTTCCTCGTCGGTGATTTCTCGATGGGTTCCATCTACTCCCTTATGCGGTTGCGCTGATTTGCTGCGACAAGGATTAAAACGAATGTACCCGTCTTCCAGCGCCGCTTCAAACATACCAGTATAAAGGTTTTTCGCATGGCGGATATGAGATCCGCTTCTTCCGGCAAACTTCTTTGCATAAACAGTCTTAATATGCTGAGGCTTTACCTCATCAAGGTATAGATTTCCGATCACTTCATTCATGTCGTCCAGCATTTTCGCATACCCGTTGTATGTATGCGGTTTAATGCCGATCTTCGTTCTTTCCAGCCACTTTGGTGCATATTCAGCAACTGTTTCTTGCGTAGTTTGCAGACCTTCTTCGACGAGTCTCACAAACTTATCACGCTTGGCTCGAGCCTCTGCAAGCGTTTTCCCATAAAACTGCTTGCCATGAAAAACTACCTTATACCGTCCATCCTTTCGTTTTGAATGCTTGTATCCCATGTATCGGTTTTTCCCTCCTTTTAGACCCCTCCTTTCCCTCAAAGCGTTTAGCACAGAGAAACTATACCATATTCTGCAGTTGAAGGATATGGAGCCGGGAAAAACAAAAACCGTCGAGATAAACAAATCATTCATCCCAACGGCTTTGGCGCGCCTGGCGCGATTCGAACGCGCGGCGTTCCGCTCTTCCGATCTGACGAGCGCGCGCTCGCCGCGCTGCTGGCCGGGCACGCCGCGGTCTTCCTGCCGGGGCTCGGCGCCCTCGTCCGCGGGGAGGACGCCGACGACAGCGCGGCGCTCAGACTGCTGACGGACAAGGCCGCGCTCGCCGCGCTGCATACGCGCGCGCTGGGGATCACGGCCGCGCTGAGCCTGTTCGACTGCCTGCTGATGCGGCAGGTCTACCGGCTCAAATACGCAAAAAAGAAGAAGGGATAAGGGAAATGGCTGACGAGAAAAACAAGAAAAAAGAGGTGTGGCGGGCGGCCAAGTTCGTGCTGTTCTCCATGTCCGCCGGGCTGATCGAGATCGGCGTGTTCGCCCTGCTCAACGAGCTGACGGGCTGGAGCTACTGGCCGAGCTATCTCATCGCGCTCGTCTGCTCGGTGCTGTGGAACTTCACGCTCAACCGCAAGTTCACCTTCAAGAGCGCCAACAACGTGCCCAAGGCCATGCTGCTGGTCGCGCTGTTCTACTGCGTCTTCACGCCGCTGAGCACGATCCTCGGCAACTATCTGGCCGAGGACCTGCACTGGAACGAGTATCTGGTCACGGGCATCAACATGGCCCTGAACCTGACCACGGAGTACCTGTACGACACCTTCGTCGTGTTCCGCGGCTCCATCGATACCAACGACCTCGCGAAGAAAGAGAAGAAAAAGGAGGCAGAAGCGAAATGAACAACTGCGGCATCAGCCGTTGGGACGACCCCAAGGAGATCAACGCCCGCCTCAAGGCGCTGACCGATCAGCCGATCTGGGAGGTCTCCGACGAGTATTACAACAAGGTCGTACTGCCCTACTACGACGAAAAGTGCAAAGCCTCGCACGCGGTCTACGAGGAGTCCCAGAAGTACATCCCCGGCGGCGTGCAGCACAACCTCGCCTTCAACAAGCCCTTCCCGATGTGCATGTCGAAGGCCGAGGGCGCTTATATCTACGACAAGGACGGCAACCGCTACATCGACTTTCTGCAGGCCGGCGGCCCCACGATCCTCGGCAGCAACTATCCCGTCATCCGCGAGAAGGTCATCGAGCTGCTCAACGAGTGCGGCCCCGTCACGGGCCTGCTGCACGAGTCGGAGATGCTGATCGCCCGCGAGATCAACCGCCACATGCCGAACGTCGAGATGTTCCGCATGCTCGGCAGCGGCACGGAGGCCGTGATGGCCTCGCTGCGCATCGCGCGCATCGCCACCGGCAAGAAGCATATCGTCAAGATCGGCGGCGCGTATCACGGCTGGTCGGATCAGATGGTCTACGGCCTGAAGATCCCCGGCAGCCGCGCGCTGCTCGAGTCCTACGGCATCCCCGGCGGCGCCTTCGCCAAAACGGACGAGGTGCGCCCGAACGATCTGGACATGCTCGAGCGGATGCTGCGCCGCAACCGCCTCAGCGGCGGCACGGCCGCCGTCATCCTCGAGCCCGTCGGCCCGGAGAGCGGCACGCGCCCGGTCGCGCACGACTACAACAAGGGCGTGCGCGCGCTCTGCGACAAATACGGCGCTCTGCTGATCTTCGACGAGGTCGTCACCGGCTTCCGCGTGGCGCTCGGCGGCGCGCAGGGCTACTTCGGCGTCGTCCCCGACCTCACCGTGTTCGGCAAGATCGTGGCCGGTGGCTACCCCGGCGCCGGCGGCGTGGGCGGCAAAAAGGAATACGCCCAGCTGATGGCCGCGGGGCTCGCGACCGGCAAGCACCGCGCCTACGTCGGCGGCACGCTCGCGGCCAATCCGCTCTCCTGCCTCGCCGGCTACACCGCCATCCGGGAGATCGAGCGCACCAACGCCTGCGAGGTCGCCGGGCGCATGGGCGACCGCCTCTGCGACGGCCTCAAGCTCCTGCTCGACAAATACGGCCTGCCCTTCGTGGCCTACAACCAGGGCTCGATCGTCCATCTCGAGTGCACCGGCGCGATGAGCTTCGACTTCTCCTCCATGAGCTTCGTCAAGTCCGCGTTGGGCCTGCTCAGGCACAAGGACATGATGTACGTCCGCAAGGACTCCATGGAGCGCATGGGCGCCGCCTACATGGCCAACGGCATCGTGACCCTCGCGGGCAGCCGCCTCTACACCTCGCTGGCCGACACGCCCGAGGTCATCGACGAGGCGCTCGACCGCTTCGAGGAGATCTTCCGCCACGTCGTCAGGACCGACAAGGGCCTTCTGAAGTAAACGCGCCCGGAGCAAAAAAAAGCACAGCCCGCCCGGGCTGTGCTTTTTTGCGGATCTGAGCGTTTTTTCAGTTGCCGAACCGAATAGTTTCTGTTAGAATAACTGTCAGAGTGTTCCATTTCATACAGAATAAAGGAGGAAACCATGGAAGAGAGGATCAGCGGCAGAAAGCCCAATTACGGGTTTTTCAGCAGATTTACTTACGGCGTGGGCGAGATCTTCGGCGGCGGATGCTTCGTCATCATCAATGCGTTCTTTCTCGTCTTTCTGACGGACGCGCTCGGCATGAACCCGGTCCTGGCCGGCACGATCCCCATGATCGGCAAGATCTGGGACGCGATCACCGACCCCATCATGGGCAACATCGTGGAACGGACCCGGTCGAAGTACGGCCCGAAGCGCTTCTACATCCTGGTGGGGAGCATCGCCTCCGCCATCACCTTCGTGACCATGTGGATCAACATCCATGCGCCGTCGATGTGGGCGAACTACGCGTTCTACCTCGTGATGTACTGCCTGTTCAACACGGGCTTCACCGTGCTGAGCGTGCCCTATAACGGACTGCTGCCGGACATGATGGACGACTACGCCGTGCGCGCCAAATTCTCCAACATGCGCATGGTGTTCTCGACGCTCGGCGCCGCCATCTGCGGACTCGTCCCGGGCATGCTCATCAAGCAGCACAATGATCCCTCGCAGTACATCCACTGCATGCTCCTGTTCGGCATCCTCTTCTTCGTGTGCTCGATGGCCGTGTTCTTCGGCAGCTGGGAGAAGCAGAAGGAGCCCGTGAAGATGACGCTCGGAGAGAGCTTCACGCAGGCGGCGAGCGTCTTCCGGAGCCGCTCCTTCCTGGTCTTCCTGGGCCTCTACCTCTTCGGGCAGGGCGGCATGGACTTCATCTCGGGCATGGCAGTCTACTACGTAAGAGAGTCTCTCGGCAACTATGGCTACTACATCCCGATCCTCGCGGTGCTGATGGTGTTCCAGCTTATCGGCATGCTCATCTTCGGGCCGGTCATGAGCAAGACCTCCAAGAAGCTGGCGATCCTCATCGCCGCCCCCGTCAGACTCGTCGGCGTCCTGGGGCTCCTGTTCTTCTCGCGTCACGGCGCGCCGCTCGTCCCGATCCTGGCGCTCGCGGCCCTGATCGGCCTCGGCAACGCCGGCTCCCTCACGGGCATCTTCGCCATCATGGCCGACATGACCGACGTCGACGAGCTGATCACCTCGATCCGCAGACCAGGCATCGTGTCCAGCATGGCCACCTTCATCCGCAAGATCGCGTCGGGTATCTCGGTGGCGATCATCGGCTTCATGCTCACGGCTGTGCACTATGATGAGGTACTCGCCAACGCGGGCGTCGAGCAGACCGCCGCGACCCAGCACGGCATCGGCATCTGCTTTGTGCTGGCTCCCGCCGTCATGTCTGCCCTGCTGCTCATCTGCGCGTGGCTCTTCCCCGTGACCGACAAGGAGTTCAGGATGGTCCAGAAGGACATCGCCCGCCGCAAGGGCGAGGAGACCGAGCCCGCGACCGAGGAGGAGAAGGCCGCGCTGGAGAAGGTCACCGGCTTTGAATACGACCGGCTCTGGAGCCCGCTGAACGCGACCCTGAAGAAAGAGATCTGAAAGCCCGATCCACATTGAAAGAGATCCGTCCACCGGACGGATCTCTTTTTTGCGCCGCCTTGTTGTTGACAAGCGCGGACGCGAGGGCTCATAATGGCTTCATGGAAATACTTACGGGAAGGATCTGAGAGACATGCTTGATTTTCTGAGACAAGAGGGCGTCGACGAGGCGCTGATCGCGCGCATCGAGGAGTTCCGGAGCCGCTACCCCGCCGCGGAGGGCGACCGGAGCAGGATCCCCGCGCCGAAGTTCCGGTACTACGGCGCCGAGATCTGGAAGCTCGCGATCACGGCCATCCTCTCCGGCGAGAATCTCCTGCTCGTCGGGCCGAAGGCGACCGGCAAAAACGTCTTCGCGGAGAACCTCTCCGCCGTCTTCGGGCGGCCCGAGTGGGACGTCTCCTTCTATCTGAACACGGACGCGTCGAGCCTCATCGGGACGGACACCTTCAAAAACGGCGAGGTCTCCTTCCGCAAGGGCCCGATCTACGCCTGCGCCGAGGCCGGCGGCTTCGGCGTGCTCGACGAGATCAACATGGCGAAGAACGAGTCGCTCGCCGTGCTGCACGCGACGCTCGACTTCCGCCGCATCATCGACGTGCCGGGCTACAGCCGCATCGACCTCGCCCCCGCGACGCGCTTCATCGCCACGATGAACTACGGCTACGCCGGCACGCGCGAGCTCAACGAGGCGCTCGCCTCGCGCTTCATGGTCATCAACATGCCGGTCATCGCCGGCCCCGACCTCGAAAAGCTCCTGCTCCAGCAGTATCCGACGCTCAGGGCGGACTGCGCCGGGCAGCTCACCGCCCTCTTCGAGGAGATCCGCCGCAAGTGCGAGAGCGCCGAGATCTCCACGAAGGCGCTGGACCTGCGCGGCCTGCTCGCGGCCGTCAACCTCGTCTATAACGGCCTGAGCATGCGCGAGGCGCTGAACATCGGCATCATCAACAAGAGCTTCGACGAGTTCGAGCGGACGCTCGTGGAGGATGTCGTCTCGGCGCGCATCGATGGCAGACTGACGAGGGAAGACATTTTCGCCCCGTAAACGGCTATGATGGATCAGAACGTCACGGAGCTCCAGAAACGGCGCGCCGACAACATCATCTGGACCTGCGCGGAGGACTACGGCTTCGCGCCGGACTTCAAGGCCTACGACAGCGCCGGCGGCGCGGACCTCTACTGGAACCTCATCTTCGGCTCCGCGCGGCGGCACTACGAGTATGAAAAGCTTGAAAAGCTCTTCGCCATGCTCGACAAATACCGTCACGCCGAGGTCTACGAGGCCGTCTTCTGGAACGCGCTGGAGCCCGTCCTGTTCCGCGCGGAGCTCGCCGACCGCCCGGTGCTGGAGCGGCTGCGCCCCGCCCCCGCGGAGTCGGAGCTGCGCTTCGACGCGGCCATGACGACGGACGAGATCGTCGAGACCGCGCGGCGCTTCTTCTACGAGCGCTACGGGCTGTACGGCGACGGGCGGATCCGCCTGAAAAACCGCCTGCTCCAGGGCAGGCGCCTCTCGGTGGACAGCTTTCTGCAGCGCGGCCCGGTCGTCGTCCACGAAAAGGACCTCTACCGCGGCGAGGGCGAGGCGGCCTGGGAGCACGACTTCTCGCTCAGCACGAAGATGAGCGAGTCGGAGCTGCGCGCCTTCCTGGAGACGAAGTTCGGCCGGTCGATCGTCCCGGACGAGCGCGTCGCGCAGCTGGAGAAGCGGCTGTGCACCGGGAAGCACCGCTTCACGCACCTCTTCTACACGCGGGGCGAGATCGTCGAGCTGCGCGGGATCGCCAGCAGCTTCGAGCTGCATCAGCGCCGGCGGCAGGCGGAGGTGATCGCGGGCAACCGCGCCAGCTATCGGGAGAAGCTGGCGCAGAACCGGCTGCAGATCGAAAAGCTCAGCACCCGCATCATGAACTCGCTCCTCCTGCACATGCGGCCCGCGCCCGTGAAGGCCGATTCCGGCGCGCTCGACCCGGCGCTCGTCTGGCGGGCCGCGCGGCTCGACGACGGCCGGGTCTTCCGGCGGACGGAGAACGCCGACGCCGGGGACATGAGCGTGGACATCCTGCTCGATGCCTCGCACTCGCAGCGCAGCCGGACGGCGGCGATCTCCTCCCAGGCCTACATCATCTCCGAGGCGCTCCGGCGCTGCCGCGTCCCCTGCCGGGTGATGAGCTTCTGCTCCATGAGCGGCTTCACGGTGCTGCGCCTGTTCAGCGACTACGACGCGCCCGGCGACAACGAGAGCATCTTCGAGTATTACGCGGAGGGCTGCAACCGGGACGGCCTGGCCGTCCGGGCGGCGGGGGAGCTGATCTCCCATGCCCCTTACGAGCACCGGATGCTCATCATCCTCTCGGACGTCAAGCCCCTCGACCCAGCCGCCAAGATCCGGAAGGACGAGCGGGACGTCGGCGTCAGCTACGACGGCGTCCGCGCGCTGACCGACACGGCGCACGAGGTGCGCCGCCTGCGCGCCGAGGGGATCTCGGTCGTCTGTCTTTTCACCGGGGAGGACGCGGAGCTGCCCGCCGCGCGGATGGTCTACGGGCAGGACTTCGTCCGCATCCGGGACTTCTCGCTCTTCGCCGACGCCGTCGGCAAGCTCATCATCGACCAGATAAAAAACTATTCCGCGTGAGTCAAAACAGAAACACCCGTCCCTCGGACGGGTGTTTTTCACGCGCGGCGCGCCTTGACAGCGCGGCCGGGCGTGCTATACTCGAAGTATCACAGGCGGGAGGGAAACCATGGAACAGACGACATATATCGCGCGCACGAGCGGCCTGAAGTTCCGGGACTATCTCGGCTACGCGCTCGTCGACACGGCGGGCTGCCTTATTTTCAGCCTCGTCACGACCCTGCTGCAGAAGTACTATACCGATATCCTGCATCTAAGCCCGCTGTTCATCATGCTGATGTTCATCGGCGCGCGCATCTGGGACGCGATCAACGACCCGATCATGGGCCGCATCGCGGACACTGCCAGGCCCTCGAAGTACGGGCGCTACCGCGCCTGGATCCTCTATGCCGCCGTGCCGCTAGCGCTCAGCGGCGTGCTGATGTTCGTCAAGCTCCCCAACATGGGCGAGCCGGACCGCGTGCTCTTCACCTGCGTCTGGGCGACGGTGACCTATGTGCTCTTCGGCATGATCTATACCATGCTGCAGATCCCCTACGGCTCGCTCGCCTCCGTCGTCACGACCGACGACCGCGAGCGCAGCAGGCTCTCGGTCTGGCGCTCGGTCGGCGCGGCGATCGGCTCGATCCCGGTGCTCGTGATCGCGAGCTTCGCCTACGCCAAGCGTCTCGACGCCTCCGGCGCGCCGATCCTCGGCGAGAACGGCAGGGCCATCACCGATATGCAGTACCGCCCGGTGCTGATCGGCGTCGTCATCATGGCGGCCGTCTCCGCGCTGCTGCTGATCCTCGCCTTCACGATGAACCGCGAGCGCGTCAAGACCAGGCCGCAGCCGAAGGAGAAGGGCGCGACGAAAAAGGCGATCGCCCTGCTGTTCAAAAACCGCGCCTTCGTGTCGATCAGCATGGTGTCGATGCTGCTCCTGTCGGGCCAGATGTTCACGCAGAGCTTCTACACCTATCTCTTCGACGACTACTTCCACGCCAACTGGATGAACCTCGCCACGCAGGCCTGCACCTATTCGCCGATGCTGGTGTTCATGTTCTTCCTGCCGAAGCTTGCGCGGAAGATCGGCAAGAAGGAGATCACGGCCGTCGGCCTCACGCTCGCGGCGCTGTCCAACCTCGCCCTGTTTTTCCTGCGCGGCACGGACCCGGGCAGGCTCATGTGGATCTTCCTCGCGCTCAACTTCGTCAGCGGCTGCGGCCTGACGACGCTCGTGATGCAGCTCTGGGCCATGGTCACCGACTCCACCGACGAGATCGAGGTCACGACCGGCTCGCGCGACACCGGCACCGCCTACTCGGTGTTCAACTTCTTCCGCAAGCTCGGGCAGGTACTGTCCGCCATCTGCGTCAACGGCGCGCTGCTCGGCATGCACTACCGCTATGAGAAGGGCGCGGTGCAGACGCCGGAAAACCTCAGGACCATGTACGATCTGGCGACGCTGATCCCCGCCGTCCTGTTCGGCGTCATGGCGGTGCTGCTCTTCGCGGTCTACCCGCTCTCGAAGCGCCGGGTCCTCCGGCTGCAGGAGGAGAAGGAGCAGAAGCTCCGGGAGTCCTACGAGCAGCAAATCATCGACATCTGAAACAAGAAAGAAACCGCGCGCTGCAGCATGCCTCAAGCTGTCATTGCGAAGCCCCGAAGGGGCTGTGGCAATCCGTTTTCTCTCCGGATGGGGACGGATTCCCACGGCCAGTTTGCGAACTGGCCTCGGAATGACATGGAAAAAGGCATGCTGCAGCGCGCGGTTTTTGTGCGCGCAGCTTCAGTCCTCGCGGACGAACCAGACCGGAAGATCGGTCGGGAGGCAGGGCAGGGTCAGCGTCTCGCCCGGCGCGAAAGCGCGCCCCTCGCCGCGCAGCGCCCAGCCGCGGCCGAGCCGCGGCAGCGTTACGGTCACGTTCTCCGCGCCCTCGTCGAAGACGGGGCAGGCGAAAAGCCGCTCGCCGCAGAGGAAGCAGTCGCTCTCCGGGTCGTACGCGGGGTCGTACAGGAACACCGGCCGGAGCAGCGGCAGGTTTTGCGCCCGGGCGCGCTCGGCCTCTCCGTACAGATACGGGACCAGCTCTTCGCGCAGCGCGAAGAGCCGCCGTACGGCGGGCAGCAGCTCCGGATAGAGCCAGGGCATCGTCGACGCCTCGCCCGGCTTCCAGGAGTGCAGCGTGAAGCGCGGCAGGAAAACGCCGTACTGCAGCCAGCGCAGGAACAGCTCCTTCCCCGGCTTCGGCCCGGCGAAGCCGCCGATATCCGGCCCGAAGAACAGAAAGCCGCTCAGCGCCATGGTCATGGCCTGCTTGTGGCTGCCGCGCAGCTCGGCGAAGTCCGTGTAGTTGTCCCCCGTCCAGGTGGAGGCGACCCGCTGCGTCCCCGCGATCGCGCAGCGCGAGACGTTGAAGGGCGCGTCCACGCCCGCCTCCAGGCAGGCCTCGCGGCTGGCGCGCGCCATCAGATACGAGAACAGCGGGCGGATGCGCGCGGCGCTCGTCTCCCGCCCGAAGCCGTGGGCGAGCACCGCCTCGTCCGGCACGTCGTATTCGTTGTTGTCGTTCCAGATGTGCCGATAGCCCTTTTCGACGAGCTGCCGCTTCACGCAGTCCTTCCAGAAGGCGTAGGCGCCGGGGTTCGTGAAATCGAGATAGCTCGCCATGCCGCCCCAGAAGGGGAAGCGCGCGGGCGCGCCGTCCGCGTAATGGAGGAACCAGCCGTTTTCCGCGATGTGATCGTAGAGCGGGTGTTCGGTCAGAAAGGCGGGCTTGACGTTGGCGATCAGGCGCACGCCCTGCGCCTCGAAGTCCGCGGCGAGCGCCTCGGGCGAGGGGATCTTATCGGTGTTCCAGTGGAACACGCAGCGGCTCTCGCCGATCTGGGTGTAGCCGCTGGAGAGATAGAAGCCGCCCGCGCGGATCCCCGTCTCCCCGCATTTTTGCAGAAAGCCGCGCAGCCGCGCGTCCGCGTCCGGCGCGTCGGTGTATTCCATGGTGCTGCCGCAGTAGCGGAAGGCCCATTCCGGCACCGGGGCCGCGCCGCCGCAGAGCGCGGTGAAGCGCCGCACGATCTCCGCCGGCGAGCCGGGGATCAGGTAGAACACGAGATTTTCCTCGTCGAAGCGCACCGACTGGAAGGGCTCGAAATAGTTGTCGTGCTCCGCGCCGAAGTCCGCGGCGCCGCCGCTGTAGCTGTCGTAATACAGGCCGTAGGCGCCGGCGGCGTGCTGACAGATGAAGAAGGGGAGCTGCTTGTAGAGCGGGTCGCTCGTCGCCGTGCGGAAGCCCATCGAATCCGTCGCGCCCAGCACAAAGCGGCGGCCGGACTTGTCCACCGGGCCGCCCTTGTCGCCGAGGCCGAAGACGCGCTGGCCCTCGAAACGGCGCGTCAGGTGCACGCTGCCCCGGCCGAGCTCGCCGTCGAAGTTGTAGGCCAGGCCGCTGCGGTCCTGATACAGCACGCCGCGGTCCGTCTCCGCCGTGATGCGGAAGTTCTTCTTCTCGACGCAAAAGCGCACGCCGGAGAGCGTAAAGGCGATCGTTTCCCCGTCCTCGCAGACCTCCGGCTCGGCCGGGACAAAGCCCTCCGTCGAGAGCTTGTCGCGCCCCTCGAGCGGCGGTTCGCCGCCGCCGGGGCAGACGCTCCAGGTCGGCAGGGGGGGAAAGCCCTTCCGCAGCAGGGCGACGCGCAGCATGCCCTCGAAAAAGTCCAGCCGCATCACCACGCCGTCGGCCTCGTAGGCGCGCATGGACGGGCCGCTCGCGGCCGGGCGGAAGATATGCTCGAATTTCATGCCTTCGGATCTCCCTTCGTCAGAGCGTTTTTGAGGAGCCTGGCGTATGGCGCGCGCCCCATCCCGGTGCCCTGAGGCCCGATGCGCAGCACCGCCGTGCGCAGCCCCGGCCCGGCGGGCGACCAGCGGGGCAGCCCCGCGCCGTTCGGGTCGCCGCAGCGGGCGTAATTCGCCAGATAGTCCAGCAGCTCCGCGCTCGCCGCGTAGTCGCGCGCGCCGTAGGGCCGCCAGCTCTTTTCGAGCGTGCCGAAGACGTAGCGCAGCTCCGCCGAGTGGAAGGCGCGGTTGTCGTCCCCCGGCGCGTCGAGGTCGAAGAAGTACACATAGGCCCCGGCGCGCCGCGCGTAGCGGTTGCCGATCCAGGCCATGAGCGGGGCGTAGAGGTCGTTGTTCGTGTAGCCGAGCAGGCAGCCGACGGCGAGCGGACGCCGGATCAGTTTGTCCACGCCGTCCTTGAGCAGCACGCCGTCGACGACGGGCATCGTGTGATAGACCCCGTCCTTTCGCAGCGCCTTCATCTTCTCCACGGCGTCGAAGATCGTGTCGAGCGGGGCGCGCCGCAGCTGATCGAGGCTGCCGCAGCCCGCTTCGCGGATGAACTGCTCCCAGTACCCCCGCGTCTCCTCGGCGGGGCGGGGCAGCGAGAACTTCGGGAAGAGCCCCGCGCCGGAGAGCATGACGACGCGGCGGAACAGCCCCGCGTTGTCTTCGTTCAGGCAGAGGTACTGGATCGAGATCGCCCCGGCGCTCTGCCCCATGAGGGTAAGGTTTTCGCCGTCGCCGCCGAAGTCTCCGGCGTGGGCTTTGACCCAGCGGATCGCGCAGAGCTGGTCGTCCAGACCGAAGTTGCCCTCGCGCCCGTACGCGGCCTTCAGCTCGGCGTGCGTCAGATAGCCCAGGGGCCCCACGCGGTAGTTGGCGAAGACCGTGACGATCCCGCGCTCGGCGAGGGCGGAGCCGTCGAAGGGACTCTCCCAGTTGACGCCGGAATCGAAGCCGCCGCCGTAGAAGAACAGGATCACCGGCGCGCCCGCCGCGTCCTTCGGCGCGTAGATATCGAGGTTCAGGCAGTCCTCCCCGTAGCGGAAGTCCAGCCCCTCGCGGAATTCCCGCTTGTAGAAGCGGCGCGTCGGATGCTCCAGATGCTCGTGGACGGCGCGGTTCTGCGGGCAGGCCGGCCCGTGCGTCCGCGCGTCCAGCTCGCCGTCCCAGCTCCCGACGCTTTCCGCGTATTCAAAGCGCCCGGCGCGCGCGAAGGGCACGCCGAAAAACATCCGGCAGCGCTCGTTTTCCCGGCCGCGCAGCGCGCCGCAGGCCGTCTGCAGCACGATCTCCCTCTCCGGCATCGCTTTCGCCTCCCGTTTTCTGCTTCAAGCCGACTATACCATATGTCCGCCCGTTTTTCCAGCTCTTTCCGCGCGCGGCGGGGCGGTCCCTTGCGCACGTTTTTTTTCGCGGCGGCCTCTTGCATTTTGCCGCTTCCTGTCCTATGATGGGCGCAGACTGATTTCGGCGGAGCGGATAGGGATGAGACAGGACTTACGGGAGAACCGCACGGCCGGCGCGATCCTCCTGAACATGCTGATCGCGGCGGTCAGCTTGTTTTTTAACGGCTTCGGGATCTATTTGACGATCCAGGCCAACATCGGCGCGGCCCCCTGGGACGTGCTCAGCCTCGGCCTGTCGAGGAGCCTCGGCATCCTCTACGGGAACGCCGCCATCGCCGTATCGTTCACGATTTTGCTGATCGACGTGCTGATGAAAGAGCCGATCGGAATCGCCATGTTCATCGACGCCGTCGTCGTGGGCAAGGCGGTGGATCTCTTCAACCGGCTTGGGCTCGTGCCGCCCTGCCGCTCGCTGTGGACGGCGATCCCCGTCCTGCTCGCGGGCCTCGTCGTGCTGGCCTACACGCAGTACGCCTACATGGCCGCCTCGCTGGGCTGCGGCCCGCGCGACACCCTGCTGGTGGGCCTGTCGCGGCGGATGAAGCGCGTGCCCATCGGCGCGGTCAGCGTGGCGCTGCTCGGCACGGTCACGCTGATCGGCTGGCTGCTCGGGGGACCCGTCGGGATCGGGACGCTCCTGTGCGCCTTCGGAGCCGGGCCGGTCATGCAGCTTGCCTTCCGCACGGTCCGCTTCGACGCGGCCGGCGTGAAGCATCAGCGCCTGAGCGAATCGCTCCGCGTATTCCTTGCGAAATGAAACGACGCCCGTCCGGGAGGACGGGCGTTTTCCCGTGCCCGCGGCCGCCAATTCGCGCTTGTTTCCGGCGGCGCTTTTTGGTATACTGTTGCGGGAACGGTCGAACGGCTCGGCCATTTCCGACACCGCACATCGAGGTCGTCTTATGAATGCTCCGGAAACGCTGCCTCGCTCCCGCCGGGGAGAGCGGATCGCCATGCTGGCGATCCTGGCGGCGATCTTGCTTTTATTCGCCTTTTTCTGGCGCGATATCCTGCTCCCTCTGCTCCGCCTGCAGCTGCGGCACGATCTGAGCGGGGCGCAGCGGCTGCTGCGCGAAAAGGGCCTGCAGGGCGCGGTCAGCGTGGTGCTGGTCGAGGCGCTGCAGATGGTCGTCGTGTTCATCCCCGCGGAGTTCATCCAGATCTCCAGCGGCCTGAGCTATCCGCTCTATGCCGCCGTGCCGCTCTGCGATCTGGGCGTCTGCCTCGGGGCGAGCGCCATCTTCGCGCTGGTGCGCTTCCTCCGCTTCAGCAGCTTCGCCTATGAGAAGCGCCGCGGGAGGATCGAGCGCCTCTCCGCCGGGCTGCACGACCGCAGCACGATCCTGCTCATGTATCTGCTGTTCCTGATGCCGATCGTCCCCTTCGGCGCGATCTGCTATTACGGCAGCAGCACGAAGCTGCCCTATCCCAAATACATTCTGACCGTCGCGGTCGGCGTGCTCCCCTCGATCCTCGTCTCGAACCTCATGGGGGCGGCGGGCTCGGCCTTCCTGCTGCGCGGGCTGCCGCTCTGGCAGCTGATCCTCGTGATCCTCGCGCTTGCCGCGGTCCTCTTCGCGCTGATCCTCCTCTTCATCCGGCACGTCTTCTTCCGCGAGGCGGCGGGCACGCCGGACTCCCTGATGTACGCCTTCATCTTCTTCCTGGTCCGGCTCTGGCTCGGGAAGCGGCAGCGCGTCGAGATCGAGGACGCGGCGCTGCGCGAGCTCGACGCGCCGTACATCCTCCTGTCCAACCACGAGTCCTTCGAGGACTTCTACTATCTCTCGCAGCTGGCGCATCCGCGCAACCCCAGCTATCTCGTCAACGAATACTACTGCACGCGGCCCCTCCTCAAGCCCATGGCGAAGAAGGGCGGCATCCTCTCGAAAAAGCTCTTCACCCGCGACATGTCCACCGGCGTCGGCATCCTGCGCATGGTCCGCAGGGGCTATCCCATCGTCATTTTCCCGGAGGGCCGCCTCTCGCCGGACGGGCGCTCCAATCCGATCGTGGAGAGCGGCGCCGCGCTGTACCGGCGGCTCAGGACCGCGCTCGTGCTCGTGCGCATCGACGGGGCCTATTTCGCGCACCCGAAGTGGCGCAAAAGGACCTACCGCTCCACGATCCGCGTCTCCGTCCGGCGCGTGCTGCGCCCGGAGGAGCTGGCGGAGCTGACCGAGGCGGAGCTCGACGAGCTCATCCGCGCGGAGCTGTATAACGACGCGTCCGCGGGCGGGCAGACGGTCTGGCCGCAGAAGGACAAGGCCGTCGGCCTCGACACGCTGCTCTACCGCTGCGCAGACTGCGGCGCGCTGTACCGGACCCTCGGCGTCGGCAGCGAGCTGCGCTGCCTCTGCTGCGGGCGCGTCCACCGGCTGGACGAGCGCTACCGCTTCACCGACGCGCCGTACACGATCCCCGGCTGGTACGACGCGATCCGCCGCATGGAGGCGGAGGAGCTGGACGCCCTCTCGCTGCGCGCGGCCGTCAAGACAAAGATCTTCGGCGCGGACGGCGGCCCGGTCCGCTGGGAGACGGGCGAGTGCAGCCTCGACACGGAGGCCTTCCGCTACGTCTCGGAGACGCACAGCTTCGAGATCCCCGCGGAAAAGCTGCCCGCGCTGGCCTTCTCCTGCGGAGAGGAATTCGAGCTTTACCACGAAAACGAGCTGCACTATTTTTACCCGCTGGAGGAGCCAAAGCAGGTCGCCCGCTGGGCGCTCGCGGTGGATCTGCTGGCGGAGAGAAGACGGAACGGAACAAACGGGAAAGGGGAGCCGACCGATGAAAAAGGCTGAGAAACGGGCCACGCTCATCAACATCTCCAAAAAGTCCTTCATCCAGGTCACGCTGCTGCTGCTGGCGCTGCTGCTCGTGTCGGTCGCGCTGACCTATCTCGTCCCGAAGGGCGAGTTCGGCGTGCTGCCGGACGGGCGGACGAATTATCTGGACTATGTGCGCCGGGACGATCTCGGCGGCATCCCGCTCTGGCAGGGGCTGCTCGCGCCGGTGCTGGTCTTCTTCTCGTCGGACGGGCTCACGCTGCTGATGCTCTCGCTCTTCCTCTTCGTGATCTCGGCGGCCTTCCAGGTGATGAACGACGTCGGCGGCATCCGCGCGCTGATCGGCGCGGTGTCCGAGCGCTTCCGCGACAGGCGCGGCTGGCTGCTGGTGCTGCTGTCCTTCCTGTTCTACTGCTTCGGCTCCTTCCTGGGCCTCTTTGAGGAGATGCTCACGATGCTGCCGATCGTCGCGGCGCTCTGCGTGCTCGTCGGCTACGACTCCTTCACCGGCTTCATCTGCAGCATCCTCGCCTGCGGCTTCGGCTTTGCCGGGGCGATCACGAACCCCTTCACGGTGCTGCTGGCCTCCGAGATCATCGGCGCCAACCCCATGGAGCACATCTGGTTCCGCCTGCTGATCTTCGCGGTCATGTTCGCGCTGCTGATGGGCTTCCTGTTCCTCTATGTGCGGCGGCTGAAGAAGGACCCCTCCTCCAGCCTCACCGCACGGCACGACGAGGCGATCCGCGCCTCCGCCGGGGAGGCGCTGTGCCCCGGGGAGGAGACGCCCGCCGCCGCGCGGCGGCTGAAGCTGAGCTACACGGTCTTCCTGCTCGCCGCGCTCGCGCTCATCATCGTCTCCTCGCTCTCGAGCGCGCTGCGCGGCTACACCGTCGTGATCCTGATCGCCTACTTCCTGATCTTCGGCCTCGTCGCCGGGACGCTCGCCTGCGGGGACTTCCGCTTCGTGCTCAAGAGCTTCCTGCGCGGCATCGGCGGCGCGCTGCCGACCATCGTGTTCATCGCGCTGGCCGCCTCCATCAAATACGTCTTCGACCGCGGCGCTGTCCTGCCCACGATCGTCAACCAGATCAACACGCTCATCGCGGGCCACAGCCCGATCCTCGTCGCGCTCATCATCTATCTGATCGTGCTGCTGCTCGAATTCTTCATCTCCTCCTCCACGGCCAAGGCGATCCTCGTGATGGGGCTGCTCGCTATGGTGAACACGGGGCTGTCGAAGCAGATGCTGGTGCTGCTCTACACCTTCGGCGACGGCTATACGAACGTCCTGTTCCCCACTTCGCCCGTGCTGCTCATCTCCCTGTCCATGGTCGAGGTGGAGTATTTCACCTGGATCAAAAAGAGCGCGCCGCTCTTCGCACTCAACTTCCTGCTGGTCCTCGCCTTCATCGCCCTCGGCGTCGTCGCGGGCTACTGAGAAAAGGCGGACGCAGACATCCTTTTCCGTCCCCGGATTGCAAGGAGTACGACAATGAAAAAGGATAAACGAAACGTCAGCATCATCGTCATGGTCGCCGTCTTCTTCCTGATCGGCATCCTGGCGACGGGCGTGCTGACCTGGTTCACCGAGACGCAGCTGTATAACGAGAGCGTCGTCAGGCAGACCGAGCGCCGCGCCGCCGAGATCGCCGAGGAGACGCGGCGGGCCGTGATGGAGTATCCGGCCTATGAATGGCTGCTCCGCTACTGGTACAACTATCCCGACGAGCTGGAGATCGAGTACGACGCGCCCTACAGCGCGGAGACCCGCACGGCGGACCAGTGCCGCAGCTTTTCCAGGCGGCACCCGAACTGGGAGCTCAGATACCTGACCGAGAACCAGTGCTTTTCGATGTCCGGGGAGGATCAGAAGCTCTACGCGGAGATCGTGTATTCCTGGGTGATCTCGCGCATCGACGAGATCAAGCAGTCCTATCATGTGGACTACCTCTTCTGCGTGCTCTCCGAGGAGCCCTTCGACCGTCAGTTCTTCCTCTTCAGCGCCGCCGATCCCGGCGCGGTCCGGGGCACGAGCTACGAGGAGGTCTATCCGCTCGGTCACGTCGTCACCGTGGCCGGGAGCCAGACGGCGGCGATGCGCGAGGCGCTCGAGAACAGCAGCCACCTGGCCGACGCCGGCGGCTATGTGGATTACTACGCCTGGCTCTGCTCCTTCGGCGGGCACGACATGTTCATCGGCCTGACCTACGATCTGTCGGACCTGCGCGCGGACATCCGGACGCAGACCCGCACCGGCACCACGCTCGCGATCCTCAATCAGCTGATCCTGTCTCTGATCTGCCTGGCGCTGATCTACCTGTTCCTGCTGCGCCCGCTGAAGAAGGTGCAGAAGACCATCCGCGGCTACAAGGAGACGAAGGACGGCGCGGCCGCCGTCGAGGAGCTGTCCGCGCTGAATCTGCGCAGCGAGATCGGCCGGCTGGCCGAGGACGTCTCGGACATGACCCGCGAGATCGACGCGCACATGGAGGAGATCCGGACCATCACCGCCGAGAAGGAGCGCATCGGCACGGAGCTGGAGCTGGCCACCCGCATCCAGGCCTCGATGCTGCCGAGCGTCTTCCCGCCCTTCCCGGAGCGCCGAGAGTTCGACCTCTACGCCAGCATGGACCCGGCCAAGGAGGTCGGCGGCGACTTCTACGACTTCTTCCTGATCGACGAGGACCATCTGGCGCTGGTGATCGCGGACGTCTCCGGCAAGGGCGTGCCCGCGGCGCTGTTCATGATGGTGTCCAAGATCCTCGTGAAGAACCACGCGACGGCGGGCCTCTCGCCGGCCGGGGTGCTGGAGGCCGTCAACCGGCAGATCTGCGCCAACAACCCCGAGGAGATGTTCGTCACGGTCTGGCTCGGCGTGCTGGAGATCTCCACCGGCGTGCTCACGGCGGCCAACGCCGGGCACGAGTACCCGGTGCTGAAAAAGCCCGGCGGCGCATACGAGCTCGTCAAGGACAAGCACGGCTTCATCATCGGCGGCATGGGCGGCGTGCGCTACCGGGAGTATGAGCTCCGGCTGGAGCCCGGCGCGCGGCTGTTCGTGTACACGGACGGCGTGCCCGAGGCCACGGACGCCGACGAGCGGCTCTTCGGCACGGAGCGGATGCTCGCGGCGCTCAACGCCGAGCCGGAGGCGCACCCCGAGCAGGCGCTGAAAAACGTCCGCGCGGCGGTGAACGCCTTCGTGCGGGACGCGGAGCAGTTCGACGACCTGACCATGCTCTGCCTGGAGTACCGGGGCGGGCAGGAATAAAACACGGAACGACCCACGAAAAAAACCGCCGCAAGGCGGTTTTTTTTCATGGGACGATCCACCGTAGGGGCGGCCATCGACCGCCCGTTTTGTCATTCTGAGCGAAGCGAAGAATCTTATAAGATCCTTCGACTCCGCTGCGCTCCGCTCAGGATGACAGGGGCCCGCGGGTGACCGCAAGGGTTGCCCCTGCGGCGAAAACGCACGTCACACGCCGCAGGGGAGGGCTTGCCCCCTCCCGCGGTCAGGTGTGAAAAACTTAAAAAATCGAGAGCTTTTTTTCTTGCTTTTTCCATATATGGCAGGTATAATATACTCTGTATAAGGAGGCCCATACCCTCCGCCCGGCCTGTCCGCGGCGAAGGGCGCAGGGCCCCGATATTCAGCGAATACTTTTATGAACATAAGGAGGAAAAAGCAAGTGGAAACGATGAAACTGCGCCATCCCTGGAAGCGTCTGCTCTCCCTGCTGATGGTGCTGGCCATGCTCGTGAGTCTCATGGGCGTGACCGCGTTTGCGGACCTGGACGACGGCTACTACCTCGTCGGCAGCATGAACGGCTGGTCGGCCAGCGCGGGGTATAAGCTTACACCGAACCCCAACACCGCTGGCGAGTACTATCTGAACACCAGCCTGACCGCAGGCAGTGAGTTCAAGGTCCGCGCCGTAGTGGACGGTGCGGAAGCGGGCTGGTATCCCAGCGATGGGGGCAATTGTACCTATAATTCGGCCGGTGCTGTGACGGTTTACTTCAGGCCGGGCTACGACGGCGGCAGCGATTGGCATTGCGGTTGCCTTTACGTCGCGACGGGTACGCTCACTCTCTATACGGTAACCTTCGACAGCAACGGCGGCTCCGCTGTCTCGCCGCAGACGATCGCGACGGGATCCAAGGCCACGGCGCCGGCGGATCCGTACAGAGAAGGCTTTACATTCGTGGGCTGGTATGCCGGGGATGATCTCTTTGACTTTGACAACACCCCGATCAACAGCGATATCACCCTCACGGCCCGCTGGGAGGAGATCACGCACACGGTGACCTTCATCAATCACTCTGAAGTGGTCGCCACCGAGACGGTCGCCGACGGCGACACGGTCACGCCGCCTGCGCTCCAGCCTCTGGACGGCTCGGAACACGTCGGCTGGATCGCCGAGGGCGAGACCGAGCTCTTTGACTTCGACACGCCGATCACTTCGGACTTGACACTGACGGCGAAGTGGATACCCGTGCTTCCTCCGGAGCCTCCTGTTTTGGTGAGCTTCAACAGTGACGGCGGCACCCCCGTCCCGGATGCGCAGCAGATCGAGGCAGGCGATACGGCCACGGAGCCTTACCCGGAGCCGACTAAGGAAGGCTTTACATTCGCGGGCTGGTATGCCGAGGGCGCGACGCTGCCCTTCGACTTCCTCACACCGCTCAGCCAAAGTATCATCCTCACGGCTCACTGGGAGGCTGTGCCCGAGCCCGTCGCCAGCGTAGCGCAGATCGGCGAGATGACGTACGAGACGCTGGAAGCGGCGATCGAGGCGGCCTCCGCGGGCGACACGATCACGCTTTTGGATGATGTGGATATGACGGGCGATTTCGACTCTGCCTCGGCCCGCTATCCCATCTCCAAGTCTCTGACGATCGACGGCGCCGGCCATACGATCACGGTCGCCGGCCGCGGCTTCGGCGTGGGCATGAACGCGAGCGCCCCTGTCGACGTGACCTTCAAAGATGTCACCATCCTGAATGGTATCAATGGCGGCCGCTGCGTCGATACCCGCGGCAATCTCAACAGCCTGACGCTCAACGGCGTTACGCTGAAGACGACCGGGACGAGCGGTTATCTCCAGCCGCTGACCATCGGCGGCAATCAGGCGAGCGCCGCGACGGTCACGATCACGAACAGCACGATCAGCACGTCCGATGATGCAAGCAAGGGCTATGCCATCATCACCTTCAACCCGGTGAACATGACGATCACCGGCAGCACGATCAAGGGCTGGGCCTGCCTGTACCCCAAGGGACCGGACGGCTCCGCGGGTTCTGCCGGCTCTGTGATCAACGTCAGCGGCAGCACGCTGGTGTCGAAAAACGTTTATCCCGGCGATACCAATGCTTTCGGCATGATCAAGATCGAGGATAACAATGTGCAGGTCAACATCACGTCCTCGACGATCAACATCAATGGTGCAGCCAACTCGCAGGCCATCGTATCATATTATGCAAATTCCGGCCTGACGGGCAACACGGTCTCGCTCGGCGCGGGCAACACCGTGACCATGTCCGGCGACGCTGTATTTGCGGAGAATGACAGCGCTGGCTCCCTCAGCGTTTCGGGCGGCACCTTCAACGTTCCGGTCCCGGCAGAGGTCTGCGCCGAGGGCTTTGTGCCGCAGGACAACGGCGACGGGACTTACGGCGTCACCGAGGCGACCTATGTTGCGCAGATCGGCAGCGTGAAGTACGAATCGCTGGCCGACGCAGTCGCCGCGGTTCCGGCGGGCGGAACGGCGACGATCACGATGATCGACAACGAAGCGATCGACGTGTCCGGTTCCGGGATCACGATCCCCGCCGGTAAGAACATCACCATCGACCTGAATGGACATACGGTCGTCGGTACGGCGGAGGGCAGCAGCAGCTCTGCTCTGATCACGAACAAGGGCACGCTGACGATCAAGGACAGCGGAGAGGGCGGCAAGCTGCTCTCCGGAGCGACTCCGACCTGGGAATACGGCGGCGACGGCAACTATGCCGGAAGCTATGCCTCCAATACGATCACGAACAGCGGCACGCTGTATATCCAGAGCGGTCACATCGAGAATCTGTCCACCGGCTCTGCCTGCTTCGCGATCGACAACAATTCCAGCGGCGGGAACGCGATCGTCAACATCAGCGGCGGCACCGTGAAGGCCACCTCGGTTGCGATCAGAGAGTTTGCCAACAGCACGACCCTCGAGAACACCGTGAATATTTCGGGCGGCACGGTCCAGGCCGGCTACAGCGGCATTTGGATCCAGCTTCCCGGCAACGACAACACCAAAGCTATGAAGGCTGCCCTGAATGTGACGGGCGGCACGATCACGGGCGGCAGCTATGCCTTCTATGATTATTCTTACGGAAACAGCTACTCTGAGACGCAGTTTACGCTGTCCGGCGGCACCTTCGACGGTACTGTCTTCAGCTTCGGCGCCAACATCGCGATCGAAGGCGGCACCTTTAACGACGATGTTGCCATTAAGCAAAGCTCTGCCCCGTCCACCGTTTCCGTTACGGGCGGTCACTTCGCGGGCGACGTGTACACCTACGGAACCTATGCGTCCGAAGGCTTTATCAGCGGCGGCACCTTCGAAACCACAACGTATGAGGATGAAGGGACGACCTATGATTGTGATTGGCTGTCCCTGCTCGCGGACGGTTACACCTACGAAGAGAACGAAGACGGAGATTACGTAGTCCGCGAAGCGCACTACGTAGCGCAGATCGGCGACGTGAAGTACGAGAGCTTTGCGGAAGCGGTGGCGGCGCGTACGGACGACGACACGGTGATCGAACTGCTTGACGCTATCTCGGATCCCTACACGCTGGAGAGCGCGTCTTCTGTCCTCAAGGTGCAGAAGAACGGCAAGAGCATCACCGTGAAGGCTCCCGAGGGCGCCTATGCGCTGAAGACCAGCACGGCGAACGGCGTGACGACCTACAGCGTGGTGG
>JAFRLZ010000046.1 GCA_017430985.1 Oscillospiraceae bacterium | reverse complement strand
CGAGGCCAACCACACGGACGAGGATTTCCTCAACGCGCTGGAGATTGGCATGCCTCCCACGGGCGGCATCGGCTACGGCATCGACCGTCTCTGCATGCTTTTGACGGACTCGGCCGCCATCCGCGACGTGCTGCTGTTCCCGACCATGAAGCCGGAGAACAATTAAAAACTCAGCCCATGATACCGACAGTCCGAAGAGGACGTGCGCAGGCTTATAAAGGCTTATAAAAAAATGAAGTGCCGGGGAGCGACCCCGGCACTTCTTCAAAAAAGATCCGGCGGGAGAGCGACAACGTGGATCTGCATGATTTTGATGATGTAGCGGAAAACAATGCGTCTTTGGCGAATTGAAATTTGCATGGGCGCGTTATGGCAGAAGAGAAGCATAATCGTTAAGGGAGACAGATCATCGGAAATGACCGGAAACATACGATCCGCTCTGCCGGACTATACCGACTGTCTTGTGAACCTGTCCAATTCCATGTTGAAGAGATTTGGCGCGCGCGGATCTTGTCCTTCTTTGCGTGGGCGAGCAGGCATACGCCGAGTGGAACGGCGACACGGAAGATCTGAAACTCTTCGGCAGGCTCGGGCTCGAAGGCAATGCGGACGCTATCGTCATGGCCAGAGAGCTTGGCAAGCCGACCGTAACCTGTATTATCGCGGGCAGACACGTCCTTATGGATGAGGAAGACTTCAGCGGCTGGACTGGCGTGGTCATGTGCTATCTCCCGGGCTCTGAGGGCAAAGGCATTTCCGATGTTCTTTGCGGCTTCGCGGATTTTACAGGCAGACTTCCCTCCCCGTGGTATGGATCGACCGCGCAGATCGGGACGGATGAGTGCTTCCTCGCACGAGGATATGGGTTGTCATACGAAGAAGGGTTTACGCCCCGCTCCTGAAGGAACGGCTCTCATCGGTCTTACCGGACGGCAGAATGAAACGGCTGCAGCCGATCAGGGCCTCTCCGGCGGGGCAGGCCGGGGAGTCAGGCAGCCTGAAGCTCGAAAACAATGGAATAACTCCGACAGCGCCCCGCTCAGACCGAGCGAGGCGCTCGTTTTTTTCTGCAGAGGCTTGAAAAACAGCGGGGTTTTTCATATAATGCATGAGGTTTGGCCTTTCGCCCGCTTCCCAATGGCGGGCGGCCGCTTCCGATCCCCAATGTCGGGGCGTCCCGACCAAACCGGTCAGGATGCGTTTCGGGCGTCGTTGCCCTGTCCCGCGTCACGGCCCGACCCGGGCATCATACCTCTCTCCCGGGTCCGCACCTCCCTGAAAGGAGGGAGATGTTTTGCGTAAACTCCTATCGTATCTCAAACCCTATCGCGACAGGATCGCGCTGGCGACGCTTCTGATGGCGGTCTCGGCGGCCTGCGACCTGCTGCTGCCGACCTTGATGGCCGACGTGCTGGACAAGGGCGTCTACGGCGCGGCGGAGGCCGACACCTTCGGCTACATCCTCACGACTGCGGGCTGGATGCTGGGGCTCTCCCTGCTGAGTCTGGCCTCCGTGTCCGGAGGCTATTGGGTGGTCTACCATGTCGTCGCCGGCTACACAAAAGACCTCCGCTCCGCCCTCTTCCGCAAGGTCCACACCATGACGCTGACGGAGGTGGGCCGCATCGGCACCTCCAACCTGGTCACCCGTTCCACCCACGATGTGAACACGCTCAACGAAGTGATCTCCATGCTCTGCGGCGGCATCCTCATCATTCCCCTGATGTTCCTCGGCGGCGTCGTCCTCTGCATGCGGAAGGACCTCGTTCTCTCGCTCGTGATCCTCTGCGCCGTGCCGCTGCTGATCTGGGCCGGTCTGCTGCTGAGCAAGCGGATCGAGCATCTGTGGGAGGTCGCGGACGAGCAGTGCGACAGGCAGAACGACCTCGTCCGTGAGCGGCTGCGCGGCATCCGCGTCATCCGCGCCTTCGACCGGGAGCGCTATGCCCACGAGCGGATCACCGACGCTACGCACGTCATGGCGGAGAACTTCATCCGCGCCAACGTCAGCATGGAGATCATCGACCCGGGCGCGGCCTTCGTGCTCAACGCGGCGGCCCTGCTCGTCGTGTATCTCGGCGGCCTGCGCATGGAGCGCGGCGGCGGCCTCACCGCCGGCGACGTCTTCGCCATTATCCAGTACATTAACATCATCCTGAGCGCCATCGTCGCCGTCTCCTATGACATCGTCATGCTGCCCCATGTCCGCGTGGCGGTCCGCCGTCTGAGCCAGATCACCGAATCCACGGGCCTGGAGGACAACCGCCCCGCCGAGGGACTGAGCTTCTCCGGGGCCATCGACCTGGAGCACGCGGGCTTCACCTATCCGGGCGGCTCTCTCCCCGCCCTGGCCGACGTGGACATCCACATCAGGCCGGGGGAATGGGTCTCCGTCATCGGCGGCACGGGTTCCGGCAAGAGCACGCTCGCGGAGCTGCTGCTGGCCTTCCGCGCCCCCACCGAGGGGACGCTGCGCTTCGACGGCCGCGACGCGGCGGAGTTTTCGCCCAAGGATATCCGCGCCAATGTGAGCTGCGCGCTGCAGAAGTCCATGCTCTACGCCGGCACCGTGGCGGAAAACCTCCGTATGGGCAAGCCCGAGGCCACGGACGGGGAGCTCTGGACGGCGTTGGAGCTGGCCCAGGCCGCGGACTTCGTGCGCGAACAGCCCGAGGGGCTGGACTTCAGGCTGGAGCCGGCCGGGACCAACGTCTCCGGCGGCCAGAAGCAGCGGCTCGCCATCGCGCGGGCCATCCTCAAAGACGCCCCCATCTATCTCTTCGACGACTCCTTCTCCGCTTTGGACTTTCTCACCGAGGCCAAGGTCCGCAAGGCGCTGAATGAGAGGCTTGCGGGGAAGACCCGCATCGTCATCACCCAGCGCGTGGTCTCCGCCATGCACTCCGACCGGATCTTCGTTCTGGCCGACGGCGCTCTCGTGGGCGCCGGGACCCATGCGGAGCTGCTGGAAAGCTGCTCCATCTACCGGGAGATCTACCTCTCCCAGACGGGAGGTGGAGCCGCGTGAGTTCGTCCGGACAAAACGAAAAAAGCAAGAACAGGAAGGAAAAACGCCGCGTCTTTGACGAGACCGGCAAGCGCCTGCTGCGGGAGCTTTGGCCCCTCCGCGGCTGGATCCTGCTCGTCGCCGTCCTCTGCCTCGTGCTGATCGGCTGCGCGGTGGCGGTGCCGGAGCTGCTCGGCGCGCAGATCGACAAGCTCTACGACTGGACAAAGACCCGCGCGCCGGGCCTTGCCAGAAGCCTGCTGCCCGGGCTGGGACTGCTTCTCGGCGTCTACGCCCTGCAGGAGGGCCTGACTTATCTCAAATACTATCTGCTGCAGAGCGTCGTCAGCCGCTACTTCTGCGCGGAATTCCGCATCCGCCTGTCGGAGAAGCTGCGCCGTCTGCCGATATCCTTCCTGGACAAGACTCCGGCCGGCGACGTCATCGACCGGATGATGGACGACGTGAGCGAGATGGCCGCCAGCGTCTATTTCCTGGTGAATATCCTGCTCTCCGGCTTCCTGCAGATCGCCGTCATCGCGCTCATCCTTTTCTTCACAGACTGGCGCCTGGCCATCCCCGTGGTGCTGCTGGCTCCGCTGTCCGTTTTCCTCTCCGCCAGGATGGCGACTCTGGGGGAAGAGCACTGGGACAAGCACTTCGAGCTGGGCGGCAAGCTCACCTCCCTTGCGGAGGAGGCCTACACCAACTACCCGACGACCAAGGCCTTCAACCGGGAGGAGGAGCTGCAGAAAAGGTACGACGAGCTCTCCGAGCGCCACCAGCAAAGCGGCATCCTGGGCGGCTTCCTGTCCTCGATCGTGCAGCCCGTCATCGCCCTGGTGAACGCCCTGGCCTATATCGCCGTGACCGTCGTGGGCGGCTGGCTGATCCTGCACCGCGGCGTCCTCATCGGCACCGTGGTCACGGTCATCTTCTTCGTCCGCCAGTTCTCCGGCCCGCTGGAGAGCATCGCCTGGAGCCTGGGCTATATCCAGCACGTCAAGGCCTGCGCCAAGCGCGTTTTTACCATGCTGGACCTGCCCGAGGAGCCGGACGCGTCCGGGGCTGTGGAGCCGCCCGTCCGCGGACGGGTGGAGCTGCGCCATGTGGATTTCTCCTACGACCCGAAAAAGCCGCTGATCCGGGATCTGAACATGGATATCCAGCCCGGCCGGAAGGTGGCCATCGTCGGCCCCACCGGCGCGGGCAAGACCACCATCGTCAACCTTCTCATGCGCTTTTACGACATCGAGGCCGGACAGATCCTCGTCGACGGCCGCGACGTGTCCGAGCTCTCCCGGGCCGAGGACCGCAGACTTTTCGGCATGGTGCTCCAGGATACCTGGCTGTTCAAGGGCACCGTGGCCGAGAACGTGGCCTACGGCAGCCCGGAGGCCACCCGGGAGGAGATCGAGAGGGCCTGCGAATGCGCCTACTGCGACGGCTTCATCCGCCGTCTGCCGCAGGGCTACGATACCGTGATCTCCGAGGACAGCACCGCCGTCTCCTCGGGCCAGAAGCAGCTGCTTACCATCGCCCGAGCGCTGCTGGCCGACCGGCCGCTGCTGATCCTGGACGAGGCCACCTCCAACGTGGACACCCGCACGGAGCTGCTGATCCAGAAGGCCATGGACCGCCTCATGGGCGGCCGCACCTGCTTCGTCATCGCCCATCGGCTCTCCACCATCGTGGACGCCGATCTGATCCTGGTCATCCGGGACGGGCAGATCGTGGAGCAGGGGACCCACAAATCGCTGCTGGCGCAGAAGGGCTTTTATTACGAGCTCTTCCAGAGCCAGTACGCGATCTAGCAATTGACCAAACCATGAGCGCCCCGCTCGGTATGAACGGGGCGCTTTCTTTTGCGGCGATGCTCTTGCGCGCTGCCGGAGCCCATGGTACAATGAAGAAAAAAACGGAGGGATCTGTATGAAGCTTTGCAACATTCTTGTAGACGGAGCGGTCCGGCTGGCCGTCGTGACGGAGCGGGGCGTCGTGGACGCCGCGGCCGCGGGGCTGAGCATGCGCGAGGTGATCGCGGGGGCCGACCGCGCACCGCTGGAGGCGATCGCCGCCGATCCGAGCCTGCCCGTCGCGGCGGAGCCGGTCTACGCCAATGTCGTCGATCCTGTCGGCAAGCTCGTGTGCATCGGGCTCAACTACCGCCAGCACGCCATCAACACCAACATGCCGATCCCCAAATACCCGGTGCTGTTCTCCAAATTTGCCGACGCGCTCGTCCCCTCGGGCGCGGCCGTGGAGCTCCCCGCCTGGGAGGACAGCTACGACTACGAGGCCGAGCTCGTCATCGTTATGGGCCGCGAGGCCTGGGGCGTGAGCCGGGAGGAGGCCAAGGCCTGCGTCTTCGGCTACACCTGCGGCAACGATCTGAGCTGCCGCGACGCGCAGATGCGCTCCGGCCAATGGCTGATCGGCAAGACCATGCCGGGCTTCGGGCCCTGTGGCCCCTGCATCGTCACGGCAGACGAATTCGACCCGGACGAACCGCACGCGATCCGGAGTTATGTAAACAATGAGAAGCGGCAGGACAGTGATATCACCGACATGATCTTCCCGGTGGCGGAAATCGTCAGCTATTCCTCCCGCTATGTGCACCTGTCGCCAGGCGACCTGATCTTTACCGGCACGCCCAGCGGCGTCGCGCTCGAGGGCGGCGAGAACAAATACGGCTGGCTCAGGGCCGGGGACGAGGTGGAGATCCGCATCGACGGGATCGGCAGCCTCCGCAACCGACTGATCTGACGCGGCAAACCCGGCGCTCCGGCAGCTTAGCTGCCAGAGCGCCGCACGTTCGCCCGCAGCGAAAGGGGAAAGCGCCGTTGGCGGAACGGGAGAGAAGAGGAAGAAAAGTGCGGTTTTCCTTGAAATCATGTTGAGATGATGCTATACTAAAATGAACGTGCTATGCGCTGCCGAGCCGTTCGACGCCGTAAAAACGTTCGAGCTCTGCTCACTGACGAAAACATAAGGAGGCCATGCCTTGAAAGGAATCGTACTTGCCGGCGGGAGCGGGACCCGTCTCTATCCCCTGACGATGGTGACGAGCAAGCAGCTGCTCCCCGTCTATGACAAGCCCATGGTGTATTATCCGCTGTCCACCTTGATGCTCGCGGGCATCCGGGATATCCTCATCATCTCCACGCCCCACGACCTTCCGAACTTCGAGAGGCTGCTGGGAGACGGCAGCCAGTTCGGCATCCGCCTGTCCTACAAGGAGCAGCCCTCGCCCGACGGCCTCGCGCAGGCCTTCACGATCGGCGAGGACTTCATCGGGGACGAGGCCTGCGCCATGGTCCTGGGCGATAATATTTTCTACGGAAACGGCTTCAGCAAGGTGCTGCGCACGGCCTATGACAACGCCGAAAGCGGTCGGGCGACCATTTTCGGTTACTATGTGACCGACCCCCAGCGCTTCGGCATCGTCGAGTTCGACGCCAACGGCAAGGTGCTGTCCGTCGAGGAGAAGCCGAAGGAGCCGAAGAGCAACTACTGCATCACCGGCCTGTATTTCTACCCGAAGGGCGTCAGCGCGATGGCGCACAAGGTCCGCCCCTCGGCACGCGGCGAGCTCGAGATCACAACGCTCAACGACATGTATCTGCAGGAGGGGCGGCTGGACGCGCAGCTTCTCGGCCGCGGCTACGCCTGGCTCGACACCGGGACGATGGACTCGCTCGTCGAGGCGTCCAACTTCGTCAAGACGATCGAGACGCGGCAGAGCAGCCAGGTCTCGGCTCTGGAGGAGATCGCCTTTCGCAAGGGCTGGATCGACAAAGAAGAACTCCTGAGATCGGCCGAGCGCTACGGGAAATCCCCCTACGGCCACCATCTCAGAGTCGTGGCGGAAGGGAAGATCCTGTGATGAAGACGATCGGGAATTTCACCTTTTCGGAGACCTCGATCAAGGATGTGTATGTGATCGAGCCGAAGTGCTACGGCGACAACCGCGGCTACTTCATGGAGACCTACAAGAAGACCGATTTTGACGCGGCGGGGCTCTGCTACGACTTCGTGCAGGACAATCAGTCCAGCTCTCGCAAGGGCGTGCTGAGAGGGCTTCATTTCCAGAAGACCCGGCCGCAGGCCAAGCTCGTGCGCGTGCTCAAGGGCGAGGTGTTCGACGTTGCGGTCGACCTGCGCGCCGACAGCGGGACCTACGGCAAATGGGTCGGCGTGCTGCTCTCGGAGGACAACAAAAAGCAGCTGATGATCCCGCGCGGCTTTGCGCACGGCTTCGTCGTGGTCAGCGACTATGCGGAATTCGCCTACAAGTGCGACGCGATCTACAGCCCCGGCGACGAGGGCGGGATCGCCTGGGACGATCCGGACCTTAACATCGCCTGGCCGGACGTCGGCGAGATCATCCTCAGCGAGAAAGACAAGCGTCACCCCGGCTTCGCGGAGGCCGGCATCCGTTTTAAGGAGTATTCGATATGAAAATGATCGTGACCGGCGGCGCCGGTTTCATCGGAAGCAATTTCATCTTCCACATGCTGGACAAGCACCCGAGCTATGAGCTCATCTGCGTGGACAAGCTGACCTACGCGGGCAATCTGGAGACCCTGGCCCCCGTTATGGACGACCCGCGCTTCAAGTTCTCCAAGACCGATATCGCCGACCGCAAGGCGATCTACGCGCTGTTCGAGGAGGAAAAGCCCGACGTCGTCGTCAACTTCGCGGCGGAGAGCCATGTGGACCGCTCCATCGAGAACCCCTCCGTCTTCCTCGAGACGAACGTCATGGGGACGCAGGTCCTGCTGGACGCCTGCCGCATCTTCGGCATCCAGCGCTACCACCAGGTCTCGACGGACGAGGTCTACGGCGACCTGCCGCTGGACCGGCCGGACCTCTTCTTCACCGAGCAGACGCCCATCCACACCTCCAGCCCCTACTCCGCGTCCAAGGCGTCTGCGGACCTGCTCTGCAACGCCTATCACCGCACCTACGGCATGCCCATCACGATCAGCCGCTGCTCCAACAACTACGGCCCCTATCAGTTCCCGGAGAAGCTGATCCCCCTGATGATCGCCAACGCCCTCGCCGACAAGAACCTTCCCGTATACGGGCAGGGGCTGAACGTGCGCGACTGGCTGTATGTGGAGGATCACTGCTCCGCCATTGACCTGATCCTTGAAAAAGGCAAGGAGGGCCTGGTCTACAACATCGGCGGCCACAACGAGATGCGCAACATCGACATCGTCCGGCTGATCTGCGACGCGCTGCACAAGCCAGAGAGCCTCATCACCTATGTGACGGACCGCAAGGGCCACGACATGCGCTACGCGATCGACCCGAGCTTTATCCACAGCGAGCTCGGCTGGCTGCCGGAGACGAAGTTCGCCGACGGCATCAAGAAGACGATCCAGTGGTATCTCGACAACACGACCTGGTGGGGCAATATCGTAAACGGAGAGTATCAGGATTACTATGAGCGCATGTACGGCAACCGGTAAGCGGGTCCAGATCCTGCTGTCGACCTACAACGGCGAGCGCTTTCTGGAAAAGCAGCTCGACAGCATCCTCGCGCTGGAGGATTTCGACGAGTGCCGCGTGCTGGTCCGCGATGACGGCTCGAGCGACGGGACGAGGGAGATCCTCCGCCGCTACGAGGCCAACGAGCGGATCGACGTGGTGTACGGCGAAAACGTGGGGATCACGGACAGCTATCTGTGGCTGCTGCAGAACGCGGACCCGGAGTCCGACTTCTACGCCTTCAGCGACCAGGACGATATCTGGCTGCCGCAGAAGCTGGTGCATTCGAAGCAGGCGCTGGCGCGTCACCCCGGCGATCAGCCGCTGATGTGCGCGTCGCTCTCCCGTGTGATCGACGAAAACGATGAGAAGCTGTACGACCTGCCTGTCCCCCAAAGGGGCGTTTCGTTCTACAACGCGATGGTCCAGAACGTCCTGCCCGGCCACACGCAGGTCATCAACCGCAGGATGCGCGAGATCATCCTGAGCCGCGGCATGGACAACGTCCATGTGATCGACTGGTGGGATTATCTGGTGGCCGCCTGCGTCGGCACGGTCGAGTTTTTGCCGGAGTATACGGTGCTGCACCGCCAGCACGGCGGCAACGCCGTCGGCATGACCGAGACGCGGCTGCAGAACCTGCGCCGCCGCCTGTCCTACATCCGCCAGGGCCGCGGGAACGCCTTCTCCAGGCAGCTCAACGCCTTTTATCACCGATACCGGGACCTCATGCCGGAGGAATACCGGCTGGAGACGGAGCGCTTTCTGAACAGCCTGCCCCGCTTCGGGAGCCGGCTCCGCTACGCGCTCAGCTGCAGGGCCTACCGGCAGAGCCGGAAGGAGGATCTGGCCTTCCGGGTCCTCTATCTTCTCGGGAAATACAAACTGTAAGGAAGTAAAACATGCCCACGCATATTTTGGTGGAATGTCCGGAATACATCGTCTCGGCCAGCCTCGGCGTGGTCGAGTGCCTGAAGCCCTTCGAGAAAACGGGCGGATGTGAGATCCGCTTTATCAAAACCGTCAGCATCAAAGCAAAGGACATCGTCTGGGCGGATATCCTGGTGACGGTCCGCGGCTGCGAGACGCAGTCGGTCAGGATCGTGGAGGAGGCCAAAAAGGCCGGCCGCCTGATCGTGTACTATCTGGACGACGATCTTCTGAATATCCCGGAGGAATCGCTGGCCAGGGAATACTATGACGATTTCCAGATCGAAGACGGGATGCGCCGCATCCTGGCCATGACGGACGTGCTCTGGGGCGTCAACCCCAACATCAAAGAGATCTATCTGCCGCTGACCGGCGGCCGCTGGATCCGCAACCGCGTCCCGAAGGTCCCGTCCGCTCCGCTGGCGGATTTTTCCGGGGGACAGCCCGTCAAGATCCTGTACGCCGGCTCGACGGACCACGCCGTGATCGTGCGGGAGATCCTCTCGCCGGTGGTCAAGCGCATCTGCAAGGAATACGGAGACCGCGTCAGCGCCACCTTCATCGGCGTCAACCCCTATCTGAGCGAGCTGTCCAACGTCAGGTATATCCCCTTCATCAAGCCCTACGAAGCCTATCAGGACTTCGTGAACAAGGGCAACTTTGCGATCGGGCTCGCGCCGGGGCGCACGACGCGCTTCTTCGGCTGCAAATACTACAACAAGTTCCTGGAATACAGCGCGATCGGCGCCGTGGGCGTCTACACCCGCTACGAGCCCTTCACGCAGATCGTCGAGGACCGCGTCAACGGAATGCTGTGCGAGAACACCGAGGAGGGCTGGTATCAGGCGATCAAGGCCCTGCTGGACGATCCCGCGCTGCTGCGCCGCTGCGCGCAGTCGGCCAGGGATCTCCTGATCGCGCAGTTCGATCCGGAGGCCGCCGCGGAGGACCTGCTCAGCCAGTGTCCGGAATTCTGCGGCTTCAAGGCGCCCGCCTGCGATGAAAAGAGCATCCGGCTCGGCAGCGCCTTTTTCACGTTCTACTGGGAGAGGACGAAGCTGCTCTGGCGGAACAAGGGGGTCCTCGGGCTCCCGATCATCGCCTGGCGCGTCGTAAAAGTATTGACAATCACTGTTTGGAGAGGGATCAGACGCCTTGTTCAAAATCTATTTCAAAGGGATCATCGATAACCGCTACATCCTGCTCAGCCTCGTGCAGCGGGATCTGCAGATGAAATACCGCCGCTCGAAGCTGGGCGTCGCCTGGTCGGTGCTCATGCCGCTGGGCCTCGCGGTAATCGTCGGCGGCGTATATTCCATCCTGTTCAGCACGCCGCCGCAGCAGCTGGTGCCGCTGATCTTCGCCAGCCTCAACCCCTGGCTCTTCATGTCCGGCACGGCGGACGGCGCGACGATGGCCTACCCCAACGCCGAGGGCTACATCAAGCAGTCGACGGTCTCGGCCATGATCTTCCCGCTGCGCACGGCCATGACGAACTTCGTCACGCTGCTCTACAGCGTCATCACCTTCTTCGGGATCTATCTGTTCATGGAGCCGAACCGCTTCGGCCCGGTCATGTTCCTGTGCATCCCCGGATTGCTGATCATGTTCCTGTTCTCGCTGGGGCTTGCCAACATGACCTCGGTCGTCAACCTGCATGTGCGCGATTTCGCGCCGCTCCAGAGCCTGATCTTCCAGGGCCTGTTCTACGCCACGCCGATCATTTACGACGCGCAGGTGATCGCCGCGCGCGGCTACGCCATCGTGTATGAGATCAACCCCTTCTTCTATATGCTGGAGGTGGTGCGCCGGCCGATGCTCGGCTCCGTGCCGGAGCTGCGCTATTATCTCGTCGCGATCGTGCTGGCGCTTGCCGTCTTCACCGCGGGCGTGTACGTCCAGGTCCGCACCCGGAAAAAGATCGCCTACATGCTTTGATGGGGGAGCAGCGCGATGAGCTACATCAAACTTGAAAACGTAGATCTGGTCTTCAAGGTCCAGAGAGAGCGCCGCATCAAGGATATCATCATCCCCGGCAGCAAGCGCTTCAACAGCTTCGACCGCGCCGGCGAGGTCCATGCGATCAAGCACATGGACCTGGATATCCAGGAGGGCGAGCGCCTCGCGATCATCGGCCACAACGGCGCCGGCAAGAGCACCTTCCTGCGCATGGTCTCCGGCATTTATTTCCCCACGGGCGGCAAGCTGACCGTGGAGGGACGCGTGTCCGGCATGTTCGAGTTCGCGACCGGCTTCGAGATGGAGCAGAACGGCTGGGACAACATCTATCTGCGCGGTCTCATGCTCGGCGAGACGCCGAAGGAGATCAAGGAAAAGATGCTGGAGATCGCGGAGTTTTCCGAGCTGGGCGATTTTCTGAACATGCCGGTCAAGTATTACTCCTCCGGTATGCTGATCCGCCTAGCCTTCTCGGTCTCCACGGCCATCGACCCGGACATCCTGCTGCTCGACGAGGCGATGGCGGCCGGCGACGCGGCCTTCATCCAGAAGGCGCAGCAGAGGATGCACGATCTGATGCAGAAATCCAAGATCCTGATCCTCGTCACGCACAACATGCAGACGGCGATCGACCTCTGCAACCGCTGCATTTGGCTCGACCGCGGCGAGATCCTCATGGACGGGGACCCCGCGGAGGTCACGAAGGCGTACATGGACCGGATGCTCGCCGAGAGAGAATAAATCGACGAAAGGAACGTCACAGATTGAAAGTCGGAGATATCATCAGAGACAATTCGGTCTGGATACCGAACCCCAACCGGGGCGCGGAGGACCCCGTGGTCAGCGTCCTGCTGCCCACGTATTCCCGCTCCAACCGGGGCTATCTGAAGACCTTTGTCGATTCCGTGCTGAAGCAGAGCTATCGTCAGATCGAGCTGATCGTCGTGGACGACGGCTCGACGGACAACACCATGGACGTCTGCAAGGCCTATATGAAAAAGGACCCGCGCGTCCATCTGATCCGGCACAGGGAAAACCTGGGGCTGCCGGCCATCAGCAACTATGAGGCCTACGTCCGCGCGCGGGGCGAGTACATCGCCTTCGCCTTCGACGACAACATCTGGTATCTTGACGCGATCGAGAAGACCATCCGGTTCATGGAGGCCAATCAGGTCAAGGCCTGCTACGGCATCCGCAGCGTTGTCGATCCCGTCAGCGGCGAGAGCAAAAAGATCGGCGAGAGCGGAGATTTCGTCGACGCCCTGCTCTGGTCGGGCAACCGGATCGGCGCGGGCAACGTCGTGGTACATAAGTCCGTCCTTGAGGACGTGGGTCTGCACGATCCGCACCTGTCTCTCACGCGCGCCTGCGACTGGGACCTCTGGCAGAGGATCGCGCAGAAATACAAATTCGTCGCCTCGGGCGTGAACTTCTCCTATGAGAAGGGCCCGCGCCTCCGGAAATCTCTCGGCAATTCGCTGGATATCGACCAGTGGTTCTTCCGCGAACGCCAGCAGACGAGAGACCCCGCTCAACTCAAGCCGGAGAATTTCCATACGGAGGACGTGACGGAGTGCAGCCCGTCCAACAGCGCCTTCTTCCACAGCTGCATGGCGGATTTTTATCAGCAGTACACGGGCAAGTACTGGTTCGAGCCGAACAAGTCCGAGGAGATCCGGAAGCAGCCGGTCAATCACGCCCTCAAGCGCATCATCGTGTACGCCGTGCTCAAGTCCGCGAGCGAGATGAACTTCTCGCGCTATCTCGGCAACAACTACGTGATGGCCTACTGTCTGCCGGGCACGGCCCCCTCGGGGCTGCTGGCCGCGGCCGACGCGGTGGTCTATTCGCGGGCCATCCCGAAGGCCGGCGGCGTGGACGAGGCCTTCGCCAAGCTCTCCATCCCGCAGTACTATTTTACGGACGACAATTTCCTCGAGATCAGCGTCGGGAGCGACGATCCCGCCCTCAAGCAGCTCGCCAGAGCCATGACGCGGGAAAACCTCTCCCGCTTTGAGGCAATCATCGTGACGACGGAGGCGCTGCGGCGCTATTTCCTGGAAAAAGAGCTGCACGACCGGGTGATCGTGTTCCCGCCCGTCTGGAAAAAACCGACGATGCGCAAGACCGGGCCGCGGCCGATCACAGTCGGCTACATGGGCGGCCCCTTCCGCGACGGCGTGATGGAGGCCTGCCTGCTTCCCGCGCTCCGGAACATCGCGAAGGAGCGGGAGCTGCGCTTCATCTGCCCGGCCTCGAAGGAGAACCGGGAGCAGATCCTCGCCTTCGCGGCGGACGGCCTGGAGATCATCCCCTTCGAGCGGACCATCACCTACGAATACGCGGTGAACACCTACGAGCAGATCGGCGTCGATATCTTCGTCCACTGCGGCGAGGATAACTGCAACAGCGTGTTCAAAACAAAAAACGCGCTCATCAACGCCGTCTCCCTCGCATCGCCGCTGGTCGTGTCGGACACCGCGCCGTACAACGACCGGTCGGACGGGTCGGAGAACACCTATCTCGTCGTGAACAACACGCCGGAGGACTGGGAGGCGGGGCTCCGCTTCCTGATCGAAAACCCCGAGGAGCGGGAGGCCCTGTTCTGGCGGGCCTACGGCTTCTGCCGCGAGCACTACAGCGTGGAGGCGGCCTGGGCGGAGCTGGATCGGGAGCTTGCGGACAAGCCGGAGCACACGAACTTCCAGTACTATAAGCGCATGGAGAAGTATTGCGACTGGATCGTGGTGCACAATATGATCAACGCGGCCGCGTCCGGCTCCTTCGTCCGCATGCGGCGCGTCGTGATCCCGGAGGACCTGTCCTTCTCCAACGAGATCCGCTTCCCGCGCACCTACGGCATCACGGCCACGGCGGACCGGATCAACGCGGTGGGCCTGCTGTTCGGCGTCAGCGGAAGCTGCAAGGGCAAGGTGAAGCTGCGTCTGCTCGGAAAGAACGGCGAGCCGCTCGCCGTGTCCAGACTCAGCATCGACGAGCTCTGGCCGGACGACTACACGGTCTTTCATTTCGACTATCCGGTCGAGATCCCCTTCGGCGAGACGATCAAGGTGGAGATCGACGTCGACTATACGGAAAAGAACGGCTTCGTGGGGCTGTTCGAAGACAGAAAGAACAGAACGTTTATCTATAAGGTGTGCAACAAGCTGGGCTTCCCCATCCCGGGGAGGAACGCGCTGTTTGCCGACATGGGAATCGTGCGATGAAATTTTATGTGAAAGTGATCCTGTCTCTGCTCGTGGGCGTTTTCCTCGAGCTGACCGTTTTCCAGCTGGGCGCCTGGCGCGCGCGCTTCGATCCGTCCGCGCCGAAGGACCAGCGCTATGAGCTGGCGGACATGACGGCGGTGAACTGGGAGAAGGACGGAGACGCCTATATCAGCGGCGCGGACCCGATCCTGCTCCTCCCGTCCGAGGGGATGCGCGTTTACAGGGTGACGGCCGGCTTTTCCGCCGAGCCGAAGCCGGGTGAGATCACGCTGTACTATCAGAAGGCCGACGGCAGCCAGGCCGCCGTCAAGGGGGATGTCCTGAAAAACCGGGCCATCTTCTCGGTGAACAAAACGGTCGGGCCGGAGTTGCGGCTGGATATCGGCGAGGAGGCCGGACGGCGGCTGGACGAGCTCAGCGTCGTCGTCAACCCGACGGGCTTGGATATCTCTGTCTCGCGCATCGTCGCGGTCGTCCTGGTCTATGTGTGCGGCTCGCTGCTCTTCCGCATCCAGCGCATGCCGGACTACACCAGGTATATTCAGAAGAAGGAGTGATTGAGCATGGCATGGTTGATCACAGGCGGGAAAGGATATGTCGGCAGCCATCTGATCCGGGCGCTGCCCGAAGAGCTCCGCGCCGACTGCCTCTGTCCCCGGAGGGCGGAGCTGAACCTCAGCAGCTGGGAGAGCGTCAAGCAGTACTTTGAGACGCACGAGATCAGCCGGATCGTCCATCTGGCGGCCGCGCTGGACAGCGACCCGAAAAACCTGTTCGAGAGCAACATCATCGCGCCCTATCTCCTGCTGGAGGCGGCGCGCAGCTACAAGGTCGAATATTTCCTCATGGCCTCCACCAACAATGTGTACGGGGACGGCCCGGAGGATTTCAGGGAGGACGACGCCTATCACCCCTGGACCGGCAACCATTACGGCATCAGCAAGATGTACGGGGAGCTGGCGGTCCGGACGCTGCTGGAGGGCACGGACACCCAATGGGCCATCGTCCGCATCGGCGACATCTACGGGCCGAAGCAGAAGGTCGGCGCGCTGCTGAAGGCAGTCGTCGGGAACATCCTCGGCGCCCGGCCCCAGCGGCTCTACGGCGAGGGCGACCGCACGCGCGACTACATCTACATCGACGACGTCGCGGAAGGATTTCGTTTTGTGCTTGAAAACAAGCTGCAGGGCGTGTATAATCTGGCAACGGGCAAGGGGACGAACGTGCGCGAGATCGTGGCGATCGCCGAGAGCATCTCGCCCTGCGGGGAAGACACCGTGCTCGTGCCCGTGGAAAAGGAAGACCACAGCCGCGTCGTGCTGAACGTGGACAAGCTCGCTGCGGCGGGCTTCCGCGCTCCGACCGGCTTCGCAGAGGGACTGAAGAAAATCGTTGAGGAGGAAAAACAATGAACGACGAAATGATCAGACTGTTTCGCCCCACCTTCGATGTGGACGCGTGCCTGGCCGAACTGAAGGACTGCCTCGAGCAGGGCTGGACGGGCCAGGGCTTCAAGACCGACCGCTTCGAGCAGGAGTGGAAGGAATACACCGGGCTTGAAAACGCCTACTACGTCAATTCCTGCACGGCCGCGCTGAACCTGACCTTTGACATCTTCAAGGAGCAGTACGGCTGGGCCGACGGGGATGAAGTGATCTCCACGCCGATCACCTTCGTTTCCTCCAACCATTCGATCGCGCTGGCCGGCCTCAAGCCCGTCTTCGCGGACGTGGACGACAGCTTCTGCCTCGACCCCGAGGACGTGGAGCGCAAGATCACCGACCGGACCAGGGCGGTCCTCTTCGTCGGCATCGGCGGCAACCCCGGCCAGTACAAAAAGGTGCTGGAGATCTGCCGGAAGCACGATCTGCGTCTCGTCGTTGACGCGGCGCACATGGGCGGCACCTTCGTGGACGGGAAGTTCCCCTGCCTGGAGGCGGACGCGGTGGACTTCTCCTTTCAGACCTTCAAGACCCTCGCCACGGCGGACTCCGGCATGCTCTGCTTCAAGGACGCCCGCTTTGAGAAGATCGCCCGGGTCAAGGCCTGGTCCGGCATCAACACGGCGGCCTACTCGGATTACGCCATCAAGGACCACAAGACCTACAAATGGCATTACGACGTGGAATACGTCTCCAACTGCTACAACGGCAACTCCATCATGGCGGCCGTTGCGCTGGCCCAGCTCCACTGCCTGGAGCGGGACAACGAGATCCGCCGCCGGATCTCCGCGAAGTACGACGCGGCCTTCTCGCAGTACCCCGACAAGATCAAGCTGGCGGCCTACGCGCCGGAGGTCAAGTCCTCGCGCTGCCTGTACCAGATCGTCGTCGAGGACCGCGACGGGCTCGTGAAATATCTGAACGAGAACAAGATCAACTCCGGCGTGCACTATGTGGACAACACCAACTACCGCATGTACGCCTACGGCAGAGGGACCTGCCCGCACGCGGCCTATCTCAGCGAGCATATGATCTCGCTGCCGCTCCATCTGCATCTGACGGATGAAGAGGTCGACCGTGTGATCAAGACCGTGCTGGAGTTCGTGAACAAATAAGCAGGAGGCTTACCGTGGAAAAGAAACGGATCGCCGTCATCGGAGCCAACGCCGCGATCACCATGCTGATCGAGAAGGCCAAGGAGCTTGGCTATGAGACGCACGTCTTCGCCTGGGCCTGCGGCGCCCCGGGCGAAACCGCCGCCGACGTCTTCTATCCGGTCAGCGTCGCGGACAAGGAAAAGATCCTCGAGATCTGCAGACCGCTCGGCCTGAGCGGCGTCGTGTCCGTCACGTCGGACTTTGCCGTCGCCACCGTGAACTATGTGGCGCGCCATCTCGGCCTGCCCTGCAACAGCGAGCGGACCGATCTCGTGGCGAGGAACAAGTATCAGATGCGCTGCGCCTTCCGGGATGCGGGGCTCTACACGCCGCGCTTCATGGAGGCGGGGGAGGACTTCCGCCTCGAGGACGCGGAGGGCTTCGGCTTCCCGCTGATCGTCAAGCCCACCGACCGCTGGAGCAGCAAGGGCGTCACGCGCGTGGACACGCCCGAGAAGCTGGAGGCCGCGGTGCGCTACGCGGTGAAGGAGTCCTTCGACGGCAAGGCGATCATCGAATCCTTCATGGAGGGGCCGGAGTACAGCGCGGAGTGCGTCTGCTATCACGGCGAGCGCCATGTGCTGGCCTTCACGCAGAAGCAGACGACCGGCAACCCGCACTACATCGAGACCGGGCATATCCAGCCCTCGAACATCCCGCCTGAGCGGCACGAGGAGATCAAACGCGTCATCCTCCGCGCGCTGGAGGCCCTGGATATCCGGGACAGCATCGCGCACGCGGAGTTCCGCCTGCTGCCCGACGGGAACATCGGCATCATCGAGATCGGCGCCCGCATGGGCGGCGACTCGATCGGCACCGACCTGACGTGCATCTCGACCGGCATGGATTATATCCGCATGGCCATCGACGTCGCCTGCGGCAACCCGCCCTGCTTCGATATCGTCACGGAGCCGTCTCCGGTGTCGATCCGCTTCATCATCACGCCGGACGATCTGGCCGAATATGAGAAGCTCAGGCGCGAGCGGCCCGAGGCGATCGTCCGCGCGGACGAATTCAACACCGATTTCTCGCAGGAAGTCGTTGACAGCTCCACGCGCCACGGCTACTATATCGTCAAGGGCTGACGAGAGCCTTTTTGGGAAAACAGAAACGTCTGCGCCCGAATAATGCAGGCGAGCATAAAGGAGAAACAGATATGGCTGCGATTCAAGTACTGAAACCGAAATTCCATGTGGAAGAGTGCCTGGAGCAGGTGCGCGAGTGCCTGGAAAAGGGCTGGACCGGCATGGGCTTCAAGACCGTCGAGTTCGAAGAGGCCTGGAAGAAGTACACCGGACATAAATACGCCTACTACCTCAACTCCAACACCGTCGGCCTTCATCTGGCGGTCAAGCAGCTGAAGATGAAGTACGGCTGGGCCGAGGGCGACGAGATCATCTCCACCCCGATCACCTTCGTTTCGACGAACCACGCGATCCTGTATGAGGGGCTGCGCCCGGTTTTTGCCGACGTGGACGAGTATCTCTGCCTGGACCCCGAGGACGTGGAGCGCAAGATCACCGATAAGACCAGAGCGGTCGCTTTCGTCGGCTACGGCGGACGCGTCGGCCAGCTGGAAAAGATCATCGGGATCTGCAAAAAGCACGGCCTGCGCCTGATCCTCGACGCGGCGCACATGTCCGGCACCAAGGTGAACGGGGTCTGCCCCGGCACCTGGGACGGCGTCGACGTGACGGTCTATTCCTATCAGGCGGTCAAGAACCTTCCCACCGGCGACAGCGGCATGATCTGCTGGGCCGACGAGGAGCAGGACAAGCTGACCCGTCAGCTCGCCTGGTGCGGCATCAACAAGGACACCTATGCCCGCTCCAACAAGGGGACCTACGCCTGGAAGTATGACGTGGACTACCTCGGCTACAAGTACAACGGCAACGCCATCATGGGCGGGATCGGCCTTGTGCAGCTGAAGTATCTGGACGAGGACAACGCCCGCCGCCGTGAGATCGTCAAAAGATACAACGAGGCCTTTGCGGGCAACGACAAGATCACGATCATCCCCGCCAACTACCCCGACGAGTGCTCCTACCACCTCTACGAGCTCGCCGTGCCGGACCGGGAGGCTCTGCTGAACTTCCTCTCCGACCGCGGGATCAACTGCGGCGTCCACTACCGCGATAACACCGAGTACAGCCTCTACGACTACGCGCAGGGGACCTGCCCGAAGGCGCACGAGATCAGCCAGCATCTGATCACGATGCCCCTGCATATGTGGCTGACCGACGAGGATGTGGAGAGCATCATCCAGGGCGTCAACGAATTCGTCAAGTAAAGACCGTTCCGCGCCCCGGCAGTCTCTGCCGAGGCGAAAAAAAGAGAGGATATGCGCCGCATATCTGCACCTGGTAAGATGAAAGTAGACACTGAAAAGTGCCTACTTTCATTTTTTGTTGTAGAATGAGAAACGGGAGGGATGAAGATGAGCAAGAAAGGCAAAGCACATCGGAAATGGAGCAAGGAAGAGAAGCTACGGATCGT
>JAFRLZ010000045.1 GCA_017430985.1 Oscillospiraceae bacterium | reverse complement strand
TTGCGGGGGCGTGTACCTCGCAAAAAACTCTTCTCAGCCCGCCAGTGTGCGAGCGCAGCGAGTGCATGCAGCGGGCTGCAATCCCCCTCAACGCGCAGCCCAGCGAAGCGGGTGCGCGTTGAAGAGCGAAGCGATAAACTCGCATTTATCGCGCGTTGTCGCTGCATAGTTTTCCCATCCCGGGGGAAAACTGACAGAAACTCTGTTTTGATGCGGGAGACGACTATGGATCCTTTATATTCCGCCCCTTACATCGAGGAAAACAAGCTCTCCTCCTTCGGCGAGGCCGCCGCAAAGCTGCTCCGTCCGGAGAGCGAGACTTCCGGGAGACGCGCCCTGTCCGCGCTGCGGCGCGATCTCCGCGCGCTGCGGCAGTGCCGCGAGGCCGTGCAGAAGCGCTACGGCGAGGCGGCCTCGCCCCCGGCCGCCTGTGCCTGGCTGCTGGACAACTGGTATCTCGTCCAGCAGGAGAGCCTCGCCGTCCGCGAGGCTTTTTCCGGCGCGCGTCGGCTGCGTCTGACGGGCGACGAGCTCCTGCTCCTCGCCCTCTGCCGCTCGCTGCTGCACGCGGGGCACGGCGAGGTCACGGCCGCGCGCTGTCGCCTCTATCTGGAGGGCTTCCAGCGCGTCACGCCGCTGCGCCGCCGGGAGCTGCGGCTTTTCCCGGCCGCGCTGCGCGCCGCGGTGCTCGAGGCGCTTGCCGAGGTCTGCCGCCGCCTTCCCTATGCCGCCGATACCGACGAGCACGCCAAGGCCTTCGAGGCGCTTTTCGGGACGCTCCGGCTGCTGGCCGTGACCGATCTGGAGCGGCTTCTGGACGAGGCCGACGTGAGCGGCGCCGTCCTCGCCTCGGAGCGGGCGGGGGTCTATTCCAGAATGGATCGCGGCACCCGTCAGCAGTATCTGGAGCGTCTGGAGCATCTCGCCCGCCGCGCCGGCGTGGAGGAGTATCTCTGCGCCCGCCGTCTCGTCCGACGGGCCGACGCGGAGGAAAAACACGTGGGCTTTCTGCTCTTTCCCCCGGAAGATGGGCGCGGCGCGGGCGCCTATATCGCCGCCAATGTGCTCCTGACCGCCTTCCTGAGCCTCCTGCCGGGCTTTCTGACGGGCTGCGCGGCCGCAGTCCCCCTGCTGCTCCTGCCGGTGTCGGAGCTCGTGAAGCGCTCGCTCGACGCGCTGCTGCTGCGTTTCGTGCCGCCGCGGCGCCTGCCGCGCATGGACCCCGAGCGCGGCGTGCCGCCGGAAGGGAAAACGGTCTGCGTCCTCGCGGCGCTGCTGACGGACGAGCGCGACGGCGAGGCCCTCTGCGCGCGGCTGGAACAGTTCCGGCTGGCGCAGCGCGGAGCCGGCGACAAGCTCTTTTTCGGTCTGCTGGCCGACCTCCCGGCCGCCGACTCGCCCGAAACGGAGCGCGACGAGGCCCTGCTGCGCGGCGCGCGCACGGCCGTGCGCAGGCTGAACCGGCGCTACGGCGGCGGTTTTTATCTGTTTACCCGCCCGCGCGAGTTTGACGGCGAGCGTTACAGCGCTCCGGAGCGCAAGCGCGGCGCGCTGTTGGAGCTGGCCGCGCTCGTGTGCGACGAGAGCTCGAAGCTGCGCGTGGAGGGCGAGCGCGACGCGCTGATCGGCGCGCGCTGTCTCCTCACGCTCGACAGCGACACGCTCCCCTACCCCGGCTCCCTCACGGAGCTGATCGCCGCCATGCTGCACCCGCTCAACGCGCCGCGGCTCGACGAGGCGCGCGGCCTGGTCACCGCGGGCCATGCGGTCATCCATCCGCGTATTGGCACCCAGCTCCGTTCGGCCTCGGCCACGGACTTCGCCCTGCTCTTTGCCGGGCCCGGCGGCAGCGACCCCTACGGTGCGCTGTGCGGGGAGCTGTATATGAACGTCTTCGGCAGCGGCGGCTTTGCCGGAAAGGGCATCCTTGACGCGCGCGCCCTGCTGGCCTGCTCGCGGCGTTTTCCCGCGCAGCGTATCCTGTCGCACGACGCGCTGGAAGGCGCCTTCCTCCGCGGCGCCTTCATGGGCGACGCGGAGTTTTCCGACTCCTTCCCCGCCCGCCCGCTCTCCTACTACAAGCGCCTGCACCGCTGGGTGCGCGGCGACTGGCAGAACGCTCCATGGCTCTTCCGCCGCGGGCGGGGGCTGCCCGCCATCGAGCGCTGGCGGCTCTTCGACAGTCTTCGCCGCAGCCTGCTGCCGCCCCTGACGCTCCTGGCCCTCACGGCGGGCTTTTTCCTGCCCGGCGCGGGACTCTCGCTCGCGGCCCTCGCGGCGCTCGCCTCGCTGCTGAGCCGTCTGCTGCCGGCGCTGCTCGGCGCCCTGCTGCGCGGCGGCGGCTTTTCCCTGCGCCGCTTCACCCGTCTGCTCGGCGGTCTGGGCGGCGCGATCGTCCAGAGCTTCGTACAGCTCTGGCTGCTGCCCTATGAGGCCTGGGTCTGTCTCACCGCCGCCGCCACGGCGCTCTGGCGTCTGCTCGTGAGCCGGAAGAAGCTCCTGGAATGGGAGACGGCGGCGCAGAGCGAGCTGCGCGGCGAAGGAGGCGCCGTGTACCTGCGGGCGATGTGGCCGGCCATGCTGCTCGGGCTCGCCTGCCTGCTCTTCTCCCCCGCCGTCATCGGAAAGTCCGCGGGCCTGTTCTGGCTGCTCTCCCCGCTCGCCGCCGCGGCGCTGGCCCTGCCGGCTCAGAGCGGCGCGGCTCTCAGCCGCGCCGACCGGGAATATCTGCGGCAGCGCGCGGGCGAGATCTGGCGCTATTTCGCCGATTTTTCCACCGCCCGGGAGCATTTCCTGCCTCCCGACAACGTGCAGGAGCAGCCGCCCCTCGGTCCGGCGAGCCGCGTCTCGCCCACGAACGCGGGCCTCGCGGCGGCTTCCGCCGTCGCCGCCTGCGATCTGGAGCTGATCTTGCCCGGGGAGGCGCTGGGCTACCTCAAACGCCTGACGGATACGCTCGAGCGGCTGCCCCGCTGCCTCGGGCATTTCTATAACTGGTACGATACGCGCACGCTCCTGCCGCTGCACCCGGCCATGATCTCCACCGTGGACAGCGGCAACCTCTGCGCCGGCCTCACCGTCGCCGCGCGCTTCGCCGACGAGCAGGGCGACGCGGCGCTCGCCGCGCGGCTGGAAGCGCTCGTCGGCGCCATGGACTTTTCCCCGCTCTTCGACCGCTCCCGCGGCCTCTTCCATATCTGCTACGACCCCGTGAAGGGCTGCGGTACGGGCGGCTGGTACGATCTGCTGGCGAGCGAGGCGCGGCTGACGAGCTATTTCGCCGTCGCCCGCGGCGACGTGCCGCTCCTGCACTGGCGGCGGCTCAGCCGCGCCCAGCTGCAGAAGGACGGCTACCGGGGACTTGCCAGTTGGTCGGGCAGCATGTTCGAGTATCTGATGCCGGAGCTCTTTCTCCCGCTTGAGCGGGGCAGCCTGCTGGACGAGAGCTGCCGCTTCTGTCTCTACGCGCAGCTGCGGCAGGTCTCCCCCGGCCAGCCCTGGGGCGTGTCGGAGAGCGCCTTCTTCTCTCTCGACAGCCGCCTCAACTACCGCTACAAGGCACACGGCTGTCCCGCGCTTGCGCTGCGGCGCGAGCGGGAGGCCGAGCTCGTCGTCTCGCCCTATTCGAGCTTTCTGGCGCTGAGCGTGCGCCCGGCCGAGGCCGTGAAAAACCTGCGTCGGCTGGAACGCTTCGGGGCGCTGGGGCGCTGCGGCTTCTTCGAGGCCGTGGATTTCACGCAGGGCCGCTGCCGGAGCGAGCGGGGCGAGGTCGTGCGCTGCGTGATGGCGCACCACGCGGGCATGAGCCTGCTCGCCGCGGCGAACCTCCTCTGCGAAGACAGCATCCGCCGCCGCTTCCTGGCCGTGCCCGCCATGGCCGCCTTTGAGGCGCTGCTGCAGGAGCGTCTGCCGGAGGACGGCGCAGTCGTCTCCCGCCGGAGCGTCCCGCCGCGGGACAAGCCCCTCCGCCGCGAGGCGGCGCGCTGGTCTCAGCGCGGCGGGCCCGACGAGCGCGGCTGCGTACTGCTCTCCAACGGCGCCTATTCCCTTTTTCTCGACGAGCGCGGCTCAAGCCGCGCCGCGCTGGGCGACCATCTCATTTACCGCGAGAGCCCCGTCCTCACGCTCAACGCCCGGACGCTCCTGCCCGCCGCCTGCTCCTTCTGGGAGCTGGGGGAGGACGCGGCCGTCTATCAGGCGGACCGGGGCGGCCTCGCCTGCCGCGCCACGCTCTGCGCGGGCGCGGGCGATTCCGGCGAGCTGCGCCGTCTGCAGCTCGCCGCTGAAGAGTCGACGAGCGCGGCGGTCGAGCTCAGCTTCGAGCCGCTGCTCGCGCGGGAGGCAGACTTCCGGAGCCATCCGGCCTTCTGGCGGCTGGGTCTGTGGAGCGAGATACGCGGCGGCGCGCTGCTGCTGCGCCGCCTGCCCCGCGGCGAGACGCCGGAGCTGTGGCTCTGCCTCGCCTGCAGCCGCCCCGCGCGCTTCAGCGCCGACCGGAACGGCGCTCTCGGCTGGCTGTCTCAGCCCCTTGTCCGCGCGCGGGCCGAGCTCTCCCTCGCCGCCGGAGAGGCGGCGGAGCTGAGCTTCGCGCTCTGCGCCGCTCCGGACGCCGAGGCTGCGCTTGCCGGCGCCCGGCGTCTGCTGACCGCCGGAGAAAACGAGCGCGGCAGCATGCTTTCGGCCGCCGCGACGCTGCTGGGTCTGAGCGCGGGCGAGATCGGCGCGGCCATGGCGCTGCTGCCCGCCCTGCGCGAGCCGAAGCTGCACGAAGCCGCGCCGCGCCGCGCGCTCTGGCCCTACGCGCTCTCCGGCGAGCTGCCCATCCTCTGCTGCGAGGCCGACGCCGCCGAGAGCGAAGCCCTGCTCGGGCGCTGGCTTCTGCTCAAGACGCTCGGGCAGGAGGCGGATCTGGTCTATCTGAGCGGCGAGCTCGGCGAGTACCGACAGCCGCTGCGGGACCGCATCCTGCGTCCCCTGGAAAAGCACGGGCTGGAGGCGCTGCTCGGCGTCTCCGGCGGCGTGCATTTCGCGCCGCGCGAGGCAGCCGGAGCGATCCGCAGCCGCGCCGCCTGGGAACCGGGACGTACGCGGGAGGCGCGTCCGACTCTGCCGTGCCCGGTCCTCGGCGCGCCGCGCCGGACCGGAGACAGCCCGAGCTGGCGCTTCACGGGCCGCGCCTTCAGCTTCGAGGCCGGCGGGCGTCTCCCCGCCAAACCCTGGCAGCTGCCGCTTACGAACGGGCGCCTTTCCTATCTGGCGGCGGACTGCGGCAGCGGCGAGCTTTGGCTGGAAAACGCGCGGGAGATGCCGCTCGATCCGCCGCCCGCTCAGCCGGAGGACGTGACCGGCGGGGAGCAGCTCTGGGTCGAGACGGCGCAGGGCCCCGTCAGCCTCTTTGCCGCCAACGACGGCCGTCCCTGCCGCGTGAGCTTTTCACCCGGCCTGGCCGTCTGGGAGAAGGAGCTGGACGGTCGGCGCGTCAAGACCAGCGCCTATATTCCCCGGGACGTCGACGCCCGGGTGCTGCTCATCGAAGGCGCCGAGGGGCTGCGGCTCTGCTGGAGCATGGCGCTGCGGCTTTCTCCCCACGACGGGAGCGCCCTGCGCTGCACGCTCTCCGGCGAGCTGCTGCGCGCGGAAAACCCCGAGAGCTACTGGCCGGGCGCGGTCTTCCTGGCGGGCTCCTCCGGGCGCTGCCTCCTGCAGAGCGATCTCACCCCGCCCGGCTTCCTGCTGCGGACGACGGCGGAGCACCTGAGCGTGCTGGTCTGCGGCTGCTGCGGCGAAGAGGCGCTGCGGCGTCTCTGCCGGCCGGACGCCGCGCTGGCCGAGCTCGGCGCGACCGTACGCGGCTGGGCTTCCTTCACGGACCGCCTGGAGCTGACGAGCGCGCACCCGGCCCTGGACCGCTATCTGAACGGCTGGGCGGCCTATCAGACGCTCGCCTGCCGCCTGCTGGCGCGCGGCAGCCTCTATCAGCGCGGCGGCGCCTACGGCTTCCGCGACCAGCTGCAGGACGCGGTCAATCTGCTGCCGCTCGATCCCTCGCTCGCGCGGGAGCAGATCGAGCGCTGCTGCCGCCATCAATATGTGGAGGGCGACGTGATGCACTGGTGGCATCCGCACCCGGAGGGCGACCGCGGTCTGCGGACGCGCTGTTCGGACGACCTGCTCTGGCTGAGCTGGGCGCTGTGCGAATACTATGAGGCCACGGGGGACGCAGACTTCTGCCTGCGGGAGCTGCCCTACCTCGGCTCGCCCCCGCTGCGCGAGGACGAGCGCGACCGTTATGAGACGGCCGCGCCCTGTCAAGCCGCCGCCTCGGCGCTCGACCACGCGCGCGCCGCGCTCGAGCGCTGCGTGTCGCGCGGCTTCGGAGCGCACGGCCTGCCGCTCATGGGCAGCGGCGACTGGAACGACGGTCTCGACGCGGTCGGCGGCGAGAGCGTGTGGCTGGGCTGGTTCTTTTCCGACTGCGCGCTGCGCTTCGCCGCGCTGCTGGAAGCGCTGGGCAAGCCCGGCTCGGAACGCTTCCGGGAGTTCGCCGGGGCGGTCGGCCGGGCGGCGGAAGCCAGCTTTCTTCCGCAGGGCTGGTATGCCCGCGGCTATTGGCCGGACGGCGAACTGCTCGGCGGCGCGGAGCGCATCGATTCGCTCGCGCAGAGCTGGGCGGCCTTTTCCCCCTTTGCCGCCCCGGAGCACGCCGCCGCCGCGCTGGACGCGGCGCTTGCGCGGCTCGTCGATCGGGAGCACGGGCTCGTCAGGCTCTTCGATCCGCCCTACGGTCCCGACGAGCGGCGGCCCGGATATCTCGCCAGCTACGGCGAGGGCTTCCGGGAAAACGGCGGGCAGTACACTCATGGGGCCGTTTGGCTCGCGATGGCCTGCTTCCGTCTCGGCCGCGCCGAGACCGGCCTCGAGCTGCTGGAGCTTCTGCTGCCGGAGAAAAAGGATCCCCGCCGCTACGGGGCGGAGCCCTTTGTACTCGCGGCGGACGTCTCCGCCGCGCCCGGACATGAGGGCGAGGCCGGCTGGAGCTGGTATACCGGCTCGGCGGGCTGGTTCCTCCGCGCAGCGGCGCAGGAGCTGCTGGGCCTTCGGCTTTGCGGCGGCGAGCTCCGCTTTGAGCCGAAAGCGCCTCCTTCGCTCGGGCTGAAGCGCCTGCGCTGGACGGACCCGGAGGGGAAAAGGCACGAACTTTTTCCGTGAGCATGGCTGCAAACGGGAGTTTATAGAGCTAAGGCCCCCTTGCCTAAAGGGGGCTGTCGCCGGAGGCGACTGGGGGATTCTGTCGGTCGCTGCACGATGATATGCGGAGCGTTTTTATATCCCCCCGACCTCGCTTCGCTCGGCCACCCCCCTTTAGGCAAGGGGGCTATCTCCCCGATAAACTCCTGTTTGCCTGCGGCAATGGGGCTGTTCAAGCGCGGAAAAAGGTGGTATACTGTATTGTCAGATAAAACCGATCCGGGAGGAGGCTGCCCCATGCAAGTCAAGAGAAGCGAGATCATGCCGGGCGTATGGCTCAGCTATCTGCACAGCGACAAGTTCAAGACCGCCTGCCTGAGCCTGAGTCTGCTGACCCAGCTCAAGCGGGAGACGGCCGCGCTCAACGCGCTCATCCCCTTCGTGCTGCGCCGCGGCACCACGCTCTACGGCGACATGGAATCGCTCGCGGCCCGGATGGACGAGCTCTACGGCACGGTCATCGAGCCGGTCGTGCGCCGCGTCGGCGAGATCCAATGCCTCGGCTTTTACGCCAGTCTCCCGGAGGAGGCCTTCCTGCCCGCCGGGACGGAGGTGCTGCAGCCGGCCTGCGAGCTTTTGTCGCAGCTCCTGCTCTCTCCGGCGACCCGCGGCGGTCTGCTGCTGCCGCAGTATGTGGACAGCGAGCGCGAAAAGCTCGTGGAGCGCATCCGCAGCCGCGTCAACGATAAGATCTCCTACGCGCTGATCCGCTGCCTGGAAGAAATGTGCTGCTATGAGGACTTCGCCGTCAGCCGCTTCGGCGGCGAGGAGGAGGCCGCCTCCATCTACTATACCAAGCTCACCAGGCAATACCGCCGTCTGCTGCAGAGCTCCCCCGTCGAGATCTTCTACTGCGGCCGCGCGGGCGAAGGCGAGCTGCGCGAGGCGCTGCGCGAGGCGCTCGCCACGCTGCCGCGGGGCGAGCTGGACTTCGATATCGGCACGGATGTGCGTATGAACGCGGTCGAGGCTGAGCCGCGCTTCGTCGAGGAGCATATGGACGTGACGCAGGGCAAACTCGTGATGGGCTTCCGCCTGGGCGAGTGCATGGAGGAACCGAACCTCGCCGCGCTCACCGTGTTCAACAGCGTCTACGGCGGCGGGACCAAGTCCAAGCTCTTTGCCAACGTCCGGGAGAAGCTGCAGCTGTGCTACTACGCCGGCTCCATGGTGGACACCCACAAGGGGCTGCTGCTGGTCAACGCCGGGATCGATCCCGAGAACTATGAGCAGGCTAAAGACGAGATCCTCGCGCAGCTCGCGGCCGTGGCCCGGGGCGAGATCTCCGACGAGGAGCTGCAGGCGGCCCGGGCGACCGTAGCCTCCGACCTGCGCGCGCTGCAGGACAGTCAGGGCGAGCTGGAGGGCTTCACGCTCTCCCAGACGCTCGACGGGCTGGACTACGGCCCCATGGAGCTGGCCGAGCTCTGTGAGCTCGTCACGCGCGAGGAGCTCGCCGCCATCGCCCGGGGCGTCGAGTGCGACATGATCTATTTCCTGAGCGGGCCCGAGGAGGAAGAGGAGGACGAAGATGACGATGGAACCGAGGAGATTTGACCGGCTCGGCGAAACGCTTTACGAAGCCGTGCTGCCGAACGGGCTGCGCCTGGCCGTGGTGCCGAAGCCGCAGTTTGCCTCCTGCTACGCGGTCTTCGCCGCCGATTACGGCGGGGCGCACCGCAGCTTCACCGTGAACGGACAGCGCTGCGACACGCCGGCGGGCGTGGCGCACTATCTCGAGCATAAGATGTTCGACATGCCCGGCGGCGACAGCGCCATGGACCTGCTCTGCGCCAACGGGGCCGATCCCAACGCCTTCACCTCCTCGAGCATGACCGCTTACTATTTTGTCTGTACGGAGAAGTTCGAAGAAAACCTCCGGCTGCTGCTGCACTTCGTCTCCACGCCCTATTTCACGGAGGAGACCGTTCAGAAGGAGCGCGGCATCATCGCGCAGGAGATCCTCATGGGCGAGGACGATCCCGGCATCCGGCACTACTACGAGCTGCTGCGCATGCTCTACGCGCGCCACCCGGTCCGCGACCAGGTGGCCGGCACGGTGGAGAGCATCGAGGCCATCACGCCGGAGACGCTGTATACCTGCCACCGCGCCTTTTATTCTCCCGGCAACATGGCGCTGTGCGTGGAAGGCCCCGTCGATCCCGAACGCGTGCTCGCCATCGCCGCCGAGGTGCTCGGCGCAGAGCCGGGCGCGGCCCCCGCGGTCGACTTTGGCGAGGAGGAGAGCCTGCTCCCCGTCGAGAGCTTTCGTCTGCTGGAGATGCCGGTGTCCGCGCCGCAGTTCATCATCGGCGCAAAGTTCCGCCCGGAGAAGAGCGGGAAGGCCCTGCTGCGGCAGCGCCTCGTGAGCCAGCTCGCGCTGCGCGCGCTGCTCGGCGCGTCCTCCCCCTTCTACACGGAGCTCTACGCCAGGGGCCTGCTGAACCGCGATTACAGCTACGAGGCGGAGTACGCCGCCGGAGTCGGCACCGTGCTCGTCGGCGGCGAGACGAGCGACCCGCAGGCGGTGCTCGCCGCGCTGAACGAGGCGGTGGCCGGGGTCCGCGCCGGCGGGCTGGACGAGAAACGCTTCGAGCGCGCCCGCCGCGCCTCCTACGGCTCGCGCCTGCGCGCCTTCGAGGATTTCGAGAGCGTGTGCCTCTCCGCCGCGGCCGGTCTGTTCCGGGGCTACTGCGCCATGGAGGCGCCCGAGCTGCTTGCCGGGATCACGAAGACCGAGTGCGAGGCCTTCCTCTGCGAGACCCTTGCGCCGGAGCGTTTGGCCATGGCCGTGATGCAGGCCGGAAAGGAGTGAGCCGATGCCGCTGTTTTTGTTTGAGACGATCCAGCGTGATTCGACCATCAGCTTCCCCGCTCTGGGCTTGACGCTCGATCCGCCCGCTTTCTTCACCGTCTTCGGTTTCCGCATCTACTTTTACGGCGTGCTGATCGCGCTGGGCTTCCTGCTGGCGATCCTCTACTGCTCCCACGCCGCGCCGCGCTTCGGTCTGAAGTCCGACGACTTCTATGACTTCATGCTCTGGCTCATCCCGCTGAGCATCGTCGGCGCGCGGCTGTACTATGTGCTCTTCCGGTTGGACTACTACCTGGCCAATCCCGGCGAGATCTTCGCCCTGCGCGACGGCGGCCTGGCCATCTACGGCGGCGTGATCGCCGGCGTGCTGACGGCCTTTTTTGTCTGCCGTCACAAAAAGATCCCCGTGCGCACGCTGCTGGACGTGGCCGTGCTGGGCCTGCTGATCGGCCAGATCCTCGGCCGCTGGGGGAACTTCATGAACCGCGAGGCCTTCGGGGGCGAGACGGAGATCTTCTGCCGCATGGGGCTGACCGATCCCTCCGGCCGGACCATCTATGTACATCCCACCTTTCTCTACGAGAGCCTGTGGAATCTGATCGGTTTCGTGTTCCTGCATGTCTGGACGCGCCGCGGCGGCCGGAAGTACGACGGGCAGTGCGCGTTGCTCTACTTCTTCTGGTACGGCCTCGGCCGCGCCTGGATCGAGGGTCTGCGCACAGACAGCCTTTACATCGGGAACACGGGCATCCGCGTCTCGCAGGCGCTGAGCATCGTACTGGTCATCGTCACGCTGGTCATCCTGATCGTGCAGAGCCGCCGCGCGCATCCGCCGGAGGCGCTGTACGTCAATCAGACAAAGAAAACGGATATACAGGAAGGAGAAGACAAGCATGAGCAGCTATAAGAATCTGCTTTCCGACGCGCTCAGCAGCATCGGAAACAAGGTCAGAGAGGTCGCGGAATCCGACACGGTCCGCTCGGTCTACGAGCAGGGTTCCGCCCGCGTCAAGAACGTGGCGCGCGTCGCCAAGCTCACCGTGGAGAGCAGCCGCGAGAGCGAGGAGCTTCGCAAGGTCTACACCGAGATCGGCAAGCTCTTCTTTGAGGACAATCGCTCCGCGCCCCCTCTGCACTACACGGGACTCTTCGCCCAGGCGGAGGAGCTGATCGCCTCGCTGCGCGGCAAGGAGCAGGAGCTCGGCGCCATGAAGGCCGAGCACGAGGCCGCCCGCGCCGAGCGCGACATTGATGTGGAGATCGGCGATTTTGAAGACATCGTCAACGCCACCGAGAACGAGGGCAAGGGCAAGTAAACTCTCCTCAAACGAGGAAGGCCGATTTTGGCCTTCCTCGTTTTTATTCTGAGTTTTAGCTCTTGTCCGGGCGCGCAGCTTTTGCTACAATGAGAAAAAATGCGTAAAGGGCGGATCCCCATGTGCATAAATCCGAGAATACGCGCGCCGCTCGCTCTGCTGACGGCGCTCTGCCTTCTGCTGGCCGCCTGCGGAAAGAAATCTGCGGAGGGCAGCTATCGGGTTGCCATCGCTACAGATCTGCACTATCTCTCCCCTGCGCTCACCGATCACGGGGACCTGTTTCGGCAGGTCATGGAGGCCGGAGACGGGAAGGTGACCGAATACTGCGACGAGATCACCGACGCTTTTCTGGAGGAAGTGCGCGTTATGAAGCCAGATGCGCTGATCCTGACCGGCGATCTGAGCTTTAACGGCGAACGGGACAGCCATCTGGCGCTGGCGGAAAAGCTGGCCTCGCTGGAGACGGACGGCGTACCGGTTTTCGTGCTGCCGGGCAACCACGACCTCTTCCGCAGCCCCTATTCCTTTTTTGATGCGGGCGCCGAGTCCGTTCCCGGCGTCACGGCCGAGGAATTCCGGGAGATCTATGCCGCCTTCGGTTTTGACGAGGCCGTCGCCTCCGACAGCGACTCTCTCAGCTACGTCGCGCAGCTCAACGGTTCGACGCGCCTGCTGATGCTCGACGCCAACACGCCGCATGATTTTTGCAGTCTGTCCGCGGAAACGCTCCGCTGGATCGACGCGCAGCTCGGCGAGGCGGAACAGGCGGGGCATACCGTTCTGGTCGCCTGCCATCAGAACCTCTTCCAACATTCCATGTTCATTTCCGGTTATGTGCTCGAGACGGCGGAGCAACTCTACGAGCTGCTTGCCGCGCACAGGGTCCCGTTGATTCTCAGCGGCCACATGCACATCCAGCACATCCGGAGCGTGGAGGGCGTCACCGAGATCGCAGGTTCACCGCTGACCATGGGAGACTGTCATTACGGGGTCTTGTCCGCCTCTAACGGCTCTCTGCGCTATGAGACGCATCCGGTTTCGATGTCTGCCTGGGCGCAGGCTCACGGCCTGGAGAACGAGGACCTGCGGGACTTTGCCGCCTATGCCGCACAGTCCTTTGAGCGCCGCACCCGCTTGCAGGCCGAGGAGCAGCTGGCTGTCCGCGGTTTTTCGCCCGAGGAGATCGAGCCGCTGGCGGACTTCGCCTGTGCTCTCAACAACGCCTATTTCTCCGGAGACCTCAGCGGCATTCCGGCACTCGATCCGGACGGAGCGCTCCTGCAGCGCTGGGTGGACAGCGGTACCTTCTTTGGATACTATTTCGCAAGCATCGAGTCTGAGATCGGCAAAGATCATACACGTTGGGAAAACTGAAGAAAAACGAAAACCGGGGACCGCAGCTTGCGTTGCGGTCCCCGGTCTATCTTGTCCTGCGTCTTATCCGATCCCGAAGGAGGCCAGCACGCCGGACAAGCCCTCGCGCTCGTAAAGATCCCGATACCAGCTCATTTCGTCCGCAATGAGCCGGTCGATCGCTCGCATGCCCAGCAGTTCCACCGGCGCCTTGTCGTCGCTGAGGAGATGCGCTCCGCCCTCGTAGGGCTGCAGGCGCTCAGACACCCTGCGCAGCAGCGCGGCCAGCGCCGGCTCCTCCACCTGCTCCAGTCCCGCCTGGAGCAGCGCGGCAGGCGCGCTCTTCATGGAGGCGAAGAGCTCGCGGTTCGTCGTCCCCGGCACGTCCGCCGTGGCAACGAACGGGAAGACCGAGGCGATGGTATCGCAGAGATACTCGTTGATGCTTCCCTCGCCGTCGGAATGCATGTTCATGTTCACCGCCAGCACGCCGCCCGGCAGGAGGTGATCGCGCGCCATCTCGAAAAACTCAACGGAGGACATCTGAAACGGGATGGTGATGTCCTGATAGGCGTCCACCAGGATGACGTCGTATCGGCTGTCCACCGCCTGCAGAAAAGCGCGACCGTCGTATTCCGTGACCGCGACCTCCGCGGGCATCGCAAAATAGCTCTCCGCCAGCTGTGTGATCTTTCCGTCGATCTCCACACCCTCGACGCGGCTCCCCGGGAAATAACGGAGGCACTGGCCGGCATAGGTCCCCGTGCCGTTGCCGAGCACAAGCACGGAGGGCGTCTCCCGCCCCGTCATCACGGGCGCGGCCAGCGCCGTGTCATAATACAGCCCCGTCAGCTCGCCGTCCTTCTGCATCACCGATTGTACGCCGAAGAGGACGTTCGTGGAGAGCACGACCTGCTTCTCGTCCTCCTTGACCTGGAGATAGTTGTATACCGACTCGCCCTCATAGCTCAGATCCTCTTCCCAGAAGGCGAATGCCCGGCTGCGGCCGAAGATCAGGCAGAGCGCGAACAGCAGCACGCAGAGGAGCGCCGTGCGCAGCCCCTTCTTCGCGCTGAGGAAAAAGGCCAGCGCGATCAGAAGCAGGATGCCGGAGAAGATCAGGAAGGTCACCGCCGTCCCCACCGCCGGGATCGTGACGAAGGTGGGCAGAAAGGTGCCCAGGATGCTGCCGACCGTGTTGCAGGCGCCGAGCCGCCCCACGGTGCGTCCGCTGTCGTTGAGGCTCTCGACGGTGGCCTTCACGAGCGAGGGCGTGACCGTGCCGAGCAGAAAAAGCGGGAACACGAAGATGACCATGCAGGAGGCGAAGGCGGCGATCACCAGGAAATTCGTGCTGACGGTGAAGATCAGCAGGCCGGAGATCCCGAGAATAACGTATTTCCCAAGCACCGGGATCGCCGCGATCCAGACCGCGGCGATGAGGATGCGCCGGTAGAGCCGCGCGGGGTCCGGGTCTTTGTCCGCCGATCGGCCGCCGTACAGGTTGCCGAGGGCCATGGCGATCATAATGGTGCCGATGATGATCGTCCACACGATCTGCGAAGAGCTGAAGTACGGCGCGAGCAGTCTGCTCGCGCCGAGCTCCACGGCCATCACCGAGACGCCCGCGAAAAACTCCGTCAGATAGAGGAAAAACTTGCTTTTGAGGATGGGATAGTCCATAGGCTCCTTCACTTTTTGCCGGCCAGGCGATAGCTGAGCACGATGGTCGTGATGGACAGGCCCGCCGCCGTGCCCACGAGCACGAAGGTATAGGGCAGGGGCAGGATGTTGCGCAGCAGGAAGACGACCACGAAAGCCGCCAGATCCAGCACGGTGCGGAAGATGCTCGCGCCCGCGAAGGCCTCGTCCTTGTTCTTCTTGAGCGCGGCGCGCATGATGAGCATGTTCACAAACCCCATCGCAACGCCCCAGACGGCGCCGACGAGCACCGCAAGCACATAAGACATGGAAAAGTCTCCTTTTTTCGTTTCAACAGGCCGCACGCCGCATGACAGCGGCGTGTTTTTTTGTCGTCTCTATCTCTCCAGCCTCAGGATCCGGCCCACGAGGAACACCGGAGCCGCCCAGAGCAGCATGAAGAAGAACAGGAAGGGAATCCCCACGCCGCCGAGGCGGAGCAGCTGCACGAAAGCCGTCAGGATCCCGGCGATCATGCCCAGCACCGTGATGATGAGGTTGGCGCGCGCGGCCACATAGATGCTGCGGCCGATGTCCGCCGTGTCGCTGAGCGGGCCGAGCCCGTCCCGGCAGACCACGGCCGCCACCTGGCTGTCCCGGCTCGGCGTGCCCTCGCTCATGGCAAAGCGCTCCACATAGGGCGGGAAATCATAGCCGTCGGTGGCCACGTCAAAGCTGTCGTGCAGCATGCTGGGCGTGACGTTGAAATCGCGGATGGCGAAGATCGGGTGCCGCCCGCTGCGCATCAGGCCGATCAGCGCGCGGCGCACGGCCGGCTGCGGATCGTAGCGCATGTTGAAGATGCCGTACAGCAGCCCGTCCACCGCCAGCAGGACGCTCGTGCGGTTGACGAGGCGGTACGGGATGCGTACGTTCATCAGCTGCATCAGATCCGTGCTGCCGCAGAGGATGACGCGCGAGTCGATCACGCCGCGCATGCCGCCGCCGGGCAGGTATTCAAAGTTCTCGATCTGCCGCATGCGGCCGCCGTTCTTCTTCATCAGTTCGCCGAAGCAGCTCGACACGCTGCTGCCGCAGGCGGTCAGCATGCTGCCGGCGTAGGAGATGATCGTGACGGGATCGGCGTCGGCAAAGATGCGCACGGTGTCGATCTCCACGCTGCCGTCCGGGAAGAGATCGCGGTCGGTGACGATGAGGTTGCGGCTCTGCCCGATATCGCTGACGCCGGACCAGCCGGCCACCGCCGCGCCGCTCGGGAAGAGGCGCATCGAGCCCGTGAAGAAGGGCATCGCAAAGCTCAGCAGACCGGCGAAGGGCACCGCCGGGCAGAGAAGCACCGAGAGGATGTAAAAGAAGTCGCGGACGTTCCGCTTGACCGCCGCCGTCACCAGCGCCATCAGCAGCACCAGCAGCAGCGCCGGCAGGCAGAGCTTGCGGAACATGGTCTCGTCCGGCGCGGCCTCCTCCGTCCGGCGCACGAAGCCCTTGGTCGGGCGCACGGACTTGAGCAGGGTGACGTCGCCGTTTTTGATGTTCGTCTCCCCCGTCACCGTGAAGCTGCGGCGGGCGATCGCCGGCACGCGCAGGGTCTTGCGCAGGGCGCGGCAGCTGAAAAGGCTGGAGATCAGCACGCCGACCAGCGAACAGGAGGAGAGCAGGCACAGCGGCATATGTACGGCCGAAAAGCCGTCGAGCCCGGAAAAGACCGCGTCCACAGAGGTCACGAAGCAGGCCAGCGCCGCCATGGTGTCCAGCCCCGGGTTGCCCCGTACCCCGTTGAGCACGCCGCCCGTAAACACGTCGAGACAGAGCAGCATGACGCCCAGCTGCAGCGCCAGGCACATGAAGCTTGCCACCGCGGTATCGTTGAGCCGCCCCGTGACGGGCAGGCCGAAGCTGATCCAGGCCATCACGGCAAGCAGGATGAGGCTGCAGCGCAGACGCAGGCGCATGGAGCGGATATGGCTGCCGTAGTAGCGGCTGGCAAAGGAGGGCGTCACCTCTTCGCCGAGGTCCTCTTCCTCCTCGTTCATGGTCATCGTGCCCTTTGCGCCGCCGCGCAAACGGTACAGAAAGCTCGTGAGCAGGGAGAAGATGTATTCCTTGAAGCTGGCGGGGAAGAAATCGGGCTCCTTCAGCGCGTCGCCTTCGTTGTCCTCGGGCGGCTCCGTCTCGGCTCCATCCGCGTCCTCCTCCATCGCGTAAACGGCGGGGCTGGCGCTGGTATCCGGGAAGACGACCGCGTATTCTTTGCGGCTGGCCGCGGAGCGGCTCCACGCGGGCTTGAGCTCGTCCTCCGGCTCGTCCTGCGCTCTTTTTTTCTTTTCCGGCCGCACCGTGATGCGGTGCGCGCGCTCTTCCCTGTCCGCATCGTCCGCCGCGGCGGCGGGCTTCGGCCCGGCCTCGGCCGACTCCTCTTCGACGGCGGGGGGCTCCGGCGGCGTCAGGGGCGCGCCGGTATACCAGGCATGCTCACGGCCCGACTCGCGCAGGATCTCGTCCACATCGGGCTCGGGCTCGGCCGTCTGCTCGGTCTGGGCCTGTTCCTCCGGGAGCACGAGCTCCTGCGTGCTGGGGAAGTTCAGCTTGCGGGCGGCCTCGCGGCGCGCAAGCTCTTTTTCCCTGGCCTCCTGCCTCTCGCGGCTGAGCGTCTCCCGCATGCGCCCGAGAAAGCCGAGGCGCGGCGCCTCGTCCGGCGTCTCCTCGTCCTCCTCGACGTCTTCCGTCTCATCCGGCGCGTAGCTGGACACGTATTCGCTCGGCGCGTGCGGCGTATATTTCTCATCGGCGCTCTGGTCGACGTGGCGCCCCGCGTAGCGCACGCCGCTGCCGCGGCGGCGCTTGCTGTCCACATGGAAGCGCTCGTCGAACTCCGGCTCCCCCGGATAGCGGGGCGCCTCCTCCGGCTCTTCCGGCGCGTCGAGGATGTCTTCGACGCCGTATTCGGCCATGAAGGCGCGGATCTCCTCTTCGCTGGGCAGCGAGGAGCGCCTCTCCGAAAAGCTCCAGCTCGGCGCGGCCGCGCTTTCGACCTCCGGCTCATAAGCCGGGGCTTCGGCGGGCGCGGGCGCGATCTCGGGCTCCGGCTCAAAGGCAACCGGGGCTTCGGCCGGCTCCTCGAAAAGCTCCTCCGCCGTCTCTTCCGCTTCCTCACGGCGCGGCTTCGCCGCCGGGCGCTTCGGGCGCTCGTCTCTGCGGCGGCGTTCCCGGTCAGCCACGCGCCGCCTCGCTTCGCCGCGGCGCGCCGGCTCCCGCTCGCGTTTTTCTTCCACGCTTTCGGCCGTTTCCGCTTCCTGTCTGTCTATTGCGGGCAATTCTGCCCCGCTGTCAGAGTGAAACTCTGCCAGAATATCCTCCACGCTGTATCCCTCTCCGCTTACAGTATCCAGATCCAATCCGAGATCGATCCCGTAAAGATCCATCGCTATCAACCCTTTTCTGCGGCATCACGCCGCAGCCGTCAGTTTCTCTGTCTCATGACCTCATACATCACGATGCCCGCCGCCACCGAGGCGTTGAGAGAGCTCACGCGGCCCTTCATCGGCAGGCTCAGGATGAAGTCGCAGTTTTCCCGGACGAGGCGGCCCATCCCGTCGCCCTCCGAGCCGATCACCAGCGCCACCGCGCCGGAGAGATCCGTATGCCAGAGGTCGCTCGCGCCGTCGGCGGCAGTGCCGTAGACCCACAGACCATGCTTTTTCAGCTCCTGCAGCGCCGCGGGGATGTTGGCCACCCGCGCCACGGCCATATGCTCCGCCGCCCCGGCGGAGGCCTTGTCGACCACGGCGGTCAGCCCCGCGCTGCGGCGCTTGGGGATCACGACTCCGTGCGCGCCGGCGCACTCCGCCGAGCGGATGATCGCACCCAGATTGTGCCCGTCGCTGATCTCGTCACAGACGATGACGAAGGGCGGCTCGCCGCGCTCGGCGGCGATGGCAAGGATGTCCGCCACGCTCACGGTCTCCTTCACGGCGCACAGCGCGATCACACCCTGGTGCGCGTGCGTGCGGCTCATGAGATCCAGCTTGCGGCGGTCGCACTCCACGACCACGAGCCCCTGCTCCCGCGCCTTCGAGGCGATATGTCCCAGGGTCTTGTCCACCTCGCCGCGGGCAATATAGATCTTGTCGATCGCCCGTCCGGCGCGCAGCGCCTCGATCACTGCGTTGCGGCCTTCGATCCGTTCGTTTTCCAGCGCTTCGCGCGTTTCTTCCGCCATATCGACTCTCCATACATACTTATTCAACGTATAGTGTAACACAGCTTTCGCAAATCGGAAAGCTATAATTTTGCTTTTTACATTTTTTTCATAGACTTCGCGGGTGGAAACGGGTATATTGTAGGTACTGAAATACGACGGAGGAGACCCCGCTCATGAAGGATCCCATGAAATATATCGAACGCTTCTGCTATCGCCATCCGCGCTTCGGCATCCCTAATCTGATGCTGTACGTCACGGGCGGCAACGTGCTCCTCTGGCTGATCGGTATGGTCAATCCCACGCTGATGAGCTATCTTGTGTTCTCGCCCTACCACATCCTGCACGGGCAGGTCTGGCGGCTCGTCACCTTCCTGCTGATCCCGCCGAGCTCCGGTCTCCTTGCGCTGATTGCCTTCTACTTTTACTACTGGATCGGCAGCACGCTGGAGCGCCAGTGGGGAGACGGTCCCTTTACCATCTATTTCTTCTCCGGCTCGCTGCTGAGCGTGATCTACGCTTTCCTGGTCTACTTTATCTCCGGCATCAATCTGCCCATCACCGGCACCTATATCTACCTGGCGATGTTCTTCGCCTTCGCGGTCTTCTACCCCGATATGCAGGTGCTGCTGTTTTTCCTGATCCCGGTCAAGATCAAGTATCTGGCTTTTCTGGACGCCGCGCTCTTCCTGCTCGAAATCATCCGGACCGCCTTCCCGCTCAATCTCCTGCCGGTCGTGGCCACGGCGAACTTCCTCATCTTCTGCGGCGGCGAACTCCTTGCGCGGCTGCCGCGCCGTCCCTCGAAGAACACGGTCAATTTCCGCCGCGAGAGCCAGCGCATCCGCCGCGAGCAGGCGCAGCAGCTCTACCACCACAAGTGCGCTGTCTGCGGCCGGACGGACACGGATCACCCGGAGCTGGAGTTCCGCTACTGCTCCCGCTGCGCCGGGTACCACTGCTTCTGCCAGGATCACATCAACAATCACATCCATTTTACGGAATGAAAGCGCAGCCGCGCCGCCCCGAAAAAGGCGGCGCGGCGCTTCTGTTTTTCCTGCCGGATTTTTGAAAAAAGAGCTTGCATTTCGATATCTGTTGTGCTAATATAGTCGGGCAACAGGGCGAGAGCCCTTTTTTATACCAAGTCAGCGCCGCATTTGCCGCGTCTGATTTGCCTCTATCCGGGTGTAGCGCAGATGGTAGCGCGCTTGAATGGGGTTCAAGAGGCCGCTGGTTCAAATCCAGTCACTCGGACCAAGAAAAATCCTCGATTTCGAATGAAATCGAGGATTTTTTGTACTTTTTCAGCAAATTAATAGGCTGCAGAAATGAAAAAGCGGAATAAAGGCGGAATTATATCCAACAAATCTGTATAATCAAGAACGTTCCGAAAACAGATTAGTTGGATTATTCTAGCATATAGAGTGATATGGTGGTACAATCAGCTTATCCTGTTCATAAGGTGGAGATCAAAGTGGGTTCTGAAATCATGGAGTCGCTTTCAAAGCTTGGCTGGGGTGAGGATGCCTCAGATGCAATGCGCTTCTATTACGCCGTTGCTCGGGTGAAAAGTATCCGAGAAAACAATGAGGAGAAGACGCCGGGGCGGCCTTGGTGGGAATGGTATGAGAGTTTTCGACTTCACAGGGGAGCGCAACAGGGCATCCAGGTTGCTTATCCTCCGGTAGAGACGAACGGACAGAAACAATTGTTCGATTGGCTTATCACTTCCATCCCTTCGTCTCTGTGCGAGTTTATTCAGGTGGCATTGCCCGGTAGAGTGAAGAAACATGATTTATTTTGAAACAGGGTCTCTCGACCCTCACTACAATCTTGCTTTTGAAGAAACCATTCTTCTTCGCAAATCTTCAGAGAACTATCTTATACTCTGGCAAAATGACAAATCCGTCATTATCGGGCAAAACCAAAACGTCGAGTCGGAACTGAACATGGATTTTGTGCGCACAAACAAAATCCCTGTTGTGCGGAGGATAACAGGAGGCGGCGCTGTCTTCCACGATCTTGGCAACCTCAACTATTCCTTTATTTCCGATCTGCCGGGCGACATTTCCGAAGCGACGCGAAACTTCACAATGGATGTCGTGCGTGCCTTGCGGCATCTCGGCCTTCGCGCAGAAGCATCCGGTCGGAATGACATCCTTGTCAATGGGAAAAAAGTTTCCGGAACTGCACAGCGAATCAATGGAAACCGCATTCTATTTCACGGGACACTTTTATTCTGTTCTGATTTGAGTATGCTATCCCGTGTTCTTAATCCACATCCAGAGAAATACCAAACAAAAGGCATCAGCAGCGTACGCGCACGCGTCGGCAATATACTTGATTATCTCTCTCCCGATTACACGATGGACGCTTTTAAATCTGCAGTCCGAGAATCGCTTTGTGGATCGCAGCTGCAGTATGCGTCAGAATTAACGGCCGTAGAAGCCGCTGAAGTTAAAGCACTTGCGGAAACCAAATACAATAGTCCATCATGGAATATCGGTCGATTTCCCGTTTATGAACGCAGCTGCCGAAAAAACTTTCCCGGCGGTGCGCTCGAAGTGCGCCTCACAGTGTCGGAGGATCGGATACGTGATATTCTCTTCCTTGGGGATTTCCTTTCTGTCCGGTCAATGATTGATCTTACTCCGCTTTTTAACGGCATTCTGTTTGAACGGGAAGCAGTCGAACGAGTGCTTCAGTCGCTTCCACTCAGCGACTACTTTGGCTCGCTGAGCATTGAGCAGATTTTAGAAACAGTATTCAATTAGTTTTGCTACAAAATAAACACCCGCTGGTTTTACCGTTCAGTAAAGCCAGCGGGTGTATTCATTTTTTGTTAGATTGCTTGTCTGCAATCTTCCGTTAAGTGTTCTATCTTAGGCCAGATCGACCACCGCGCCGATATGATTCTGTCCTTCGAAGAAGCCGTCCCACGGTTCCATCAGTTTGTCCTCTGCCAGATCGTACCAACTGAGCACATCACCATTGGGAAGCGTAGCACTTACCGAAAGAACAAGACTCTTGTCACTTTGAGCAAAGCTGATAGTGGACATGGGATAGCGCATCTCGATAACCATGTTGCCGGTTTCCTCATCGACAGCCATATAATAGTCGTTGCCGATACCGGACTTCAGATCCGGCATTTCTCCAATGCCAGCCTGATCCCACGCAGATTTCACTGATCCATTCTTGAGCATGCTGAGAGTGTAGCGTGAGCAGCGCTCATACCAGCAGCCTTCCCATTCGAACGCGCCAAGACCACGGAACGGTGTATATTCGCCTGCGAGGACCTTGAAGGTGCAGCTTGGATCCTCGCTCCAATCCACACCGGAGATCACAGCTGCAACATACAGATAATTCAGATCCCTGCACAGAAATACAGACATGCTCCCGTTTTCGCCTTCGATTTCCTTGACGCTCTCTCCGTATGCACTCTCGATTTTTGCATCGATAGTGATTTCATCTGGCATAACAGTGCCAGCGGTGACACGTTCAAACTCAAGCGGAGTATTGTTTCCTTCGTTGTTTTCGTTGTTGCCTTGATTGTCTTCTCCAGCCAAACCCTTGAGAATAATCGTCGCGCCAAGGTGGTTTTGTCCTTCGAAGAAACCGTCCCAAGCCTCCATCTTCTTGTCGAGAGCGGTATTATGCCAGTTCAAAATACTCCCATCCGGCAACTCGATACTGCTGGAAAGGACAAAGTGGTCAGAACTGTACTGGAAGCTCACGGAAGAACGCGGATAACGCACTTCGTAAGTCAGCGTGCGCTGTGCCGGATCATACTTAATCACATAGTCTGTACCACTATCAAGCGCAGGAGCCGCGATGCCCAAACTGTCTCCAGCGGCGTTCTGATTGCCTGCTGCATCCAATGAGGCCGTAAAGCGCGAGCAACGTTCATACCAAATGCCATCCTGTTCAAAAGCGCCCAGACCGCGATTCTCGATGTACTCGCCGGCGAGGAGATTGATGCGGGTAGTATCGTCTTCAGAGAAATCTACACCTGAAACAACAGCGCAGAAATAGACGTAGCTATCATCATTAAGCAAATAGATGTCCGCGCTGACATTTGCGTTATCTTTTGTGGTGATCGTTGTCTTCCCGTCACCATATTCAGTATCACGCGCGCCGTCGATCACAGGTGTGTTGAAATCCACACTAACGGTTTCGGAGGCAGTCTCCGGGCCAAAAGCGTATCCTTCAACCGCAACAGTTGCACCGTTGTTGTTCTGTCCTTCAAAGAAACCGTCCCACGGTTCCATTTTCTTGTTTTTAGCTGTATTAAACCAACTGATATTGGAGCCATCGGGGAGTTGGATCATGCTCGACATGACGAAGCGGCTCGGATCCTGAACAAAGCTGATAGCAGAGCGCGGATAACGAATCTCATATGTCATCGTCCCCGTGGCTTCATCGTATCTGATTATGTAATCGGATGCACTCAATTGCTGCTGATCCAGTCCGAGGCTGTCCCCTGATGCATTCTGCGTTCCGTCACCTGCTTGAGTCACTGTATAACGAGAGCAACGCTCATACCAGCACCCATCATACTCGAACGCACCGAGCCCACGATCAGCGGCATACTCTCCCGCCAGAAGTTTGATTGAAGTCTCCTGGCTCTGACTCCAGTCATACCCCTTGACTACTGCGCAATAATACACATAGTCGTTGTCGTTAAGAAGATAGACATCCGCCGTAGCGTTACTGGTGCCGACAGCCGTTAACTTGCGAATGGACTGGCCGTACTTGGCATCTGTTTCACCGTCGATCTTTGCCTTTCCATATCCTGCCGTGACGCTCTCGTTTTGGAAATCTATGGTAGGCAAATCATTGGACACATGGATTGTGGCGCCAAGATTGTTCTGGCCTTCAAAGAAACCGTCCCAGGCTTCCATCTTCTTATTTCCTGCAAGCTCATACCAGTTCACATATGATCCATCAGGAAGCGAGATAGAGCTTGAAAGGATGAACTGGGTCTGATCCTGAGCAAAGCTGATGGCACTTCTCGGATAGCGGAGCTCATAAATCATTGCTCCGGTGCTTTCATCATACCGGATCACATAGTCAGTTCCTGCCGCAAGACCGGCAGCGCCGAGGCCCAAGGCCTCCTGCTGTGAATACTGCTCACCGTTCTCATTCTGAGAAAGCGTGTATCTCGAACAGCGTTCATACCAGCAGCCTTCATATTCAAACGCACCAAGACCGCGGTCTGCCGCATATTCGCCGGCAAGAACTTTCATCTCAGTCTGCCTGGAACCGCTCCAATCAGCCCCTTCAACAACAACGCAGTAGTAGATGTAGTCATTGTCGTTGAGAAGATACAGATTTGCTGTTACGCCTTCTGTAGCCCCGTCCACGGTTTTGATCGGGTTGCCGTATTTTTCGTCCGCCAAGCCGTCGATCTCAGCAGAGCCTTTATAGGCCGTAACTTCTTCACTTCCAGCCACAGCAAAAAGCATTGCAGATCCACCAGCTTTTTTGCTGGTAATTCCAAAGAAAAGCCCTTCGCTCAGCTCGCCCTCGCCTTCAGACTTCTCGCCTTCCGGCTTTTCACCTTCGGGTTTCTCGCCTTCCGGCTTCTCACCTTCGGGTTTCTCGCCTTCCGGCTTCTCACCTTCGGGTTTCTCGCCTTCCGGCTTCTCACCTTCGGGTTTCTCGCCTTCCGGCTTCTCACCTTCGGGTTTCTCGCCTTCCGGCTTCTCACCTTCGGGCTT
>JAFRLZ010000044.1 GCA_017430985.1 Oscillospiraceae bacterium | reverse complement strand
TCTACCTGCACCGATAATTTGCAATTGGATCAAGGCTTCGATCAATCCGTATCGAGCCTAAGATTGTGGCACGCGGCGCACTGGCCCGTCTACCTGCTGGCACCCCGAGGGGCTGCCCTTGAAACCGACCTGCCGTGCGCCGCGTGCCCGGCCGTCGGCCGCCGATGACCTGATAAGGAGCATGGGCGCTACCACGCGGACCGCGACACCCGCAATTGTAGCTCTCCCGTCGGTGCACTGTCTCGGGGCCAGCGGCCGAATCGTCGGAATGCTGACCTGGAGGTGGGTATGGGCGTTGAGATCTGCTCGGAGGAGCTCGCGGGCAAGGTCGTCGCGGGCGTGGACACGCACGCGGACACGCACTGGCTCTGCGTGCTCGACGAGGAGCGCAGGGTGGCGTTGTCGCGCGAGTTCCCAGCCGATGCCGCCGGGATCGCGGCCCTGGCGGACGCGATCGGCGACCCGGCCCGCTGCGCGGCCGTCGGCGTCGAGGGGACGTGCTCGTACGGGGCCGCCCTCGCCGGGGAGCTCGCGCTGCGCGGGTTCAGGGTGCTCGAGGTGCTCAACAAGAAGAAGGGGAGGCGCCGCGGACGCGGCGAGGGCAAGGACGACGCGCTCGATGCGGAGCGGGCGGCCCGCGACGTGCTCGCGGCCGACGGCACCTCGGTGCCGAAGGAGCGCTCCGGCTGGGTCGACGGGGCGAGGTCGCTGCTGGTCGCGCGGGAGAGGTGCGTGTCCGCCCGGGTCGAGGCGCATGCCGCCGCGCTCTCGCTCGCCAGGACCGCCCCGGAGGACGAGAGGCGCAGGTGGGAGGGCATGGGCCAGGAGCGGATGATGCGCGCGATGCTCGAGATCGAGGAGGAGGGGGCCGGCGCGCTGCATCGGGCGATGCTCTCCCTGGCCCGCGTCTGGGAGGCGTGCACGGCCGAGGCGGAGGGGCTCGAGCGCATGATCGCCGACGCGGTCTCCGAGGGCTGCCCGGCGCTCCTGGCCATGTACTGCTGCGGCCCGGTCTCGGCGGCCAAGCTCGCCGTCGCCGCGGGCGCCAACCCGGGCAGGATACGCTCGGAGGCGGCCTTCGCGATGCTGTGCGGCGCAGCGCCGATACCCGCCTCGTCCGGCAAGACGGAGCGGGTGCGCCTCAACCGCGGCGGCGACCGGAGGGCGAACAGCGCGCTGCACGAGATCGCCGTCCGCAGGCTGAGGTACGACCCCGCCACGCGGGGCTACGTGGCGAGGAGGATCTCCGAGGGGCACACGAAGGCGGAGGCGCTCCGCTGCGTCAAGCGCTACATAGCGCGCGAGGCCTACCGCGCGCTCCTGAGGCCGCATGATGTCGGGGAGCGGCTGGACAGGTCCTCGCTGAGGGGGGCGAGGGAGGGCGCCGGGCTCTCGCAGGCCCAGGTGGCGCGCGCCCTCGGCGTCGCGCCGTCGAGCATCAGCGGCGTCGAGACCGGGCGGAACCAATGCAGGAGGCTCGCGGAGAGGTACTCGCAATGGGTGCTGGACGGCATGCCGATGGAGGGAATCGGGACCTAGAAGGCGCTTGACAATCTATAGGAGCGTC
>JAFRLZ010000043.1 GCA_017430985.1 Oscillospiraceae bacterium | reverse complement strand
CTTGCCTAAAGGGGGCTGTCGCCGGAGGCGACTGGGGGATTTCCATCGTTCCTCTTAGGCCCCCTTGCCTAAAGGGGGCTGTCGCCGGAGGCGACTGGGGGATTCTGTCGGTCGCTGCACGATGATATGGCGGGGCGTTTTGATATCCCCCCGACCTCGCTTCGCTCGGCCACCCCCCTTTAGGCAAGGGGGGCTATCTCCTCGATAAACTCAAATTCTCCCCTCTCTTGATTTTGTAACATTTGGCGCATATCATATAGCGTAGACGCATCCCCATCCCGATCCCGGAGGCGCAGCATGAGCCAGAAAAAAGGTCAAAACTATCTGCATGGCGCGGCCATCCTGACCGCGGGCGTCATCGTGATGAAGATCCTGGGCTTTCTGTACAAGATGCCCATCGGCAACATCATCGGCGACGACGGCTATTCCATGTTCCTGGCGACCTACAATGTCTATAACGTTTTTCTGACGCTCTCGACAGCGGGACTCCCGATCGCGCTGGCGCGTCTGATCTCCGAGGCGCACGCCGAAAACCGCCCGATGCAGGTGCGGCGCACCTTCCGCGTGGCCTGGTGGACCTTCTTCGCCATCGGCTTCGTCTGCTCGCTCGTCATGGCGCTCTTCCCGCGCTTCATCGCCGGGGAGATCCTCCACAACCCGGACGCGGCGCTGAGCATCCGCGTCATGTCCCCCTCGGTGCTGCTGGTCTGCCTCGTCTCGGCCTACCGCGGCTACTGCCAGGGCTTCGGCGACATGATCCCCACCACCGTCGGCCAGGTGCTGGAGGTGCTGGTCAAGTTCGCCGTCGGCCTCGCGCTGGCCTGGCTCTTCATGAGCCGCGGCTACGGCAAGCCCGTGGGCTCGGCGGGCGCCATCTTCGGCGTGACGGCGGGCTCGGCGGCGGCGCTGGCCTTCATGTGGCTCTTCAAGCGGCGGCACTACCGCGAGGAGGAGATCGCGGAGCCCGACAGGCCGGACTCCCACGCCCAGATCCTCCGCCGCTTCCTGCGCATCGGCATCCCCATCGCCCTCGGCTCGAGCGTGCTGGCGCTGCTGAACCTCGTCGACTCCAGCCTCTGCATGGGGCGGCTGCAGCAGGCGGCCGGCTTCAGCTACGGGCAGGCGCAGGTGCTCTACGGGGTCTACGGCAAGGCCCAGACCATCTTCAACCTCCCGGCGGCCATCATCACGCCGCTGACGATCTCGGTCGTCCCGGCCATCACGGCGGCCATCGTCCGCCGCGAGGACGATCTGGCGACGAAGATCTCCGAGGACTCCATGCGCATCGCCGCGGTGCTGAGCCTGCCGATGGGCGTGGGCCTCGCGGTGCTGGCAAAGCCCATCATGGGCGTCATCTATCCCGGCAGCCACGCCTCCGGCGCGTCGCTGCTGGCCCTGCTCGGCCTGGCTTCGATCTTCGTGTGCATGGTGCTGATGGAAAACGCCGTCCTGCAGGCCACGGGGCACGAGCTGCTGCCTATGATCAGCATGATCGTCGGCGGCGTCATCAAGGTCGTCATCAACTTCTTCCTCGTCGCGCGGCCGAACGTCAACATCTACGGCGCGCCCATCGGCACCCTCGCGAGCTACGTCGTGATGGCGGTGATGAACTTCGTGTTCATGTGCGTCGTGCTCGACGAGAACCCCAAGCTGCGCCACATCCTCGTCCGCCCGGCGGTCTGCACCGCGGTCATGGCGGCCTTCGCCTGGTCGGTCAACGGCCTGGCGGAGCGCTTCCTCCCCGGCGGCGGGCGCTCGCACATGCTGCTGTGCATCCTCGCCTCGATGCTCGCGGCGATCGCGATCTATCTGTTCATGACGGTCGCCCTGCGCACGATCACCAAGGAGGACATGAAGCTCATCCCCGGAGGGGAAAAGCTGGCAAAGCTCCTGCACATGCGGTAAAAGCCCGGAAAAATCAAGCAAAATTTGAAATAACTCTTGATTATCCGGATAGAATATGATAGATTTTTAGTGCGCCGGGAAGATCGGCGCACCCGATGAAATGAGAATCTGCCCGGGCTCGGGCGGGCTCATCAAAACAGGGCGAAAGGCCCAAAATATACAGGAGGAAAAACACATGAACAAAACCGAATTGGTCGCCGCTGTCGCGGAGAAGGCCGGTCTGTCCAAGAAGGACAGCGAGAAGGCTGTCAGCGCCGTTTTTGAGTCCATCACGTCCGCTCTGGTCGCCGGTGAGAAGGTCTCCCTGGTCGGCTTCGGCGGTTTCGAGGTCCGTGAGCGCGAGGCTCGCGTGGGCCGCAACCCCCGCACCAAGGAAGAGATCAAGATCGCCGCTTCCCGCGCCCCCGCTTTCAAGGCCGGCAAGGCTCTGAAGGACGCCGTCAACAAGTAAGGTTTGACAGATGATAAAAACAGCCGGCCTCTGGCCGGCTGTTTTTTCGCCCCGCGCTTCAACGCAGACCCGCCGCGCCGGGCCCTGCGAAGCCATGACTGACCGCCCCTACGGACAAGAACCCACTCAAAGGAGGCCCCATCATGCGTCTGGATAAGTTTCTGAAGGTCTCGCGGATCATCAAGCGCCGCAGCGTGGCCAACGAGGCCTGCGACGGCGCGCGCGTGAGCGCCAACGGCCGCCCGGTCAAGGCCAGCTACCAGGTCAAGGTGGGCGACGTGCTGGAGATCGCCTTCGGCAGCCGCACGCTGAAGGTCGAGGTCCTGCAGCTCAATGAGAACGCCGGCAAGGCCGAGGCCCCGGCGATGTACCGGGAACTGTAGTTTTTGGCAGGCACGACCCGCGCGATACGCCTTTGGTCTTCGTTTTCTAAAAAAAGCCGCAAAAAAGGGACGGCGGGAAAGCAAAAGCTTTCCCGCCGTCCCTTTTCACTTCGTCAGATCAGGTGCCGTTTGATGCGCTCGCTGGCGGCGGACTGGTCCGCCGAGAGGCTGATGACGAGCTCCACGTTCTGCTTCGCGGCGAAATCGTCCAGCCAGTCGAGGAAGGCGTCGAGCCTCTCCATGCGCTTGTCGCCGACGAGCTTGAGGAAGTTGTCGATAAAGATGTGCGTGATGTCGTAATTGCCCGCGTGCAGGCCGCTGACAAAGCCCTTGAGCAGCTCATAGCTGCAGATCCCGTATTCCGCGGCGTCGATCAGACGGGCCCGATAGGGGATGTCGTAGGTGAGTTTCTTGTCCTTCTCGATGCAGACCACGTCGCCGTGCTCGAGCGCGACGGCCTCACACACCATTTCCACCAGCCGTTTCGTCTTGCCGGAACCCTTCAGACCCATGATGATCTTGACCAAGATGAATCACGCTCCTTTGTTTTGTTGGGGTCGCTTTCTGTCTACAGCATACCACGAAGCGCGCCGCCGTGCAAGGCCGAAAAGCGTTTTTTCGTTAAGCGCGGGTAAACAATGCGTTAACAAAAAAAGGGGACCGGGCTGTGCCCGATCCCCTGACCTTACAGGCTTATTTCGACGAGGGTTTCCCCAGCATGCGGAACATGTTCTTCTTGTAGGCCTCCACGCCCGGCTGGTCAAAGGGGTTGACGCGGGACATATAGCCCGAGATCGCGCAGGCCAGCTCGAAGAAGCAGACCAGGGCGGCGAAGCCCTCCTCGTTGCGCTGTTCGACCTCGACGACGATGTTGGGCACGCCGCCGGCGATGTGGGCCTCCTTCACGGCGTCGGCCGCGACGCGGCACACGTCCGCCAGATCGCGCCCGGCGACGTAGTTGAGCCCGTCGGCGTCGGCCTCCTCAAAGGGGATGGCGTAGCGGTCGCGGCACTTCGCGAAGCGCACGATCGTCTCCATCAGGTCGCGCGGGCCGGCCTGGATGAACTGGCCCATCGAGTGCAGGTCGGCGGTGAACTCCACCGAGGCGGGGAAGATGCCGATGCCGTCCTTGCCCTCGCTCTCGCCGTAGAGCTGCTTCCACCACTCGGCCATGAAGCGGAAGCTCGGCTCGTAGCAGCCGAGGATCTCGGTGCGCTTGCCGGTGTGGTAGAGGTGCTGGCGCGCGGCGGCGTACTGCCAGGCGGGGTTTTCCGGCGAGCGCAGGTCCAGCGCCTCGAACTCCGCGATGGCCGCGTCGATCACGCGGCGCACGTCGATGCCGGCCACGGCCATCGGCAGCAGGCCCACCGCGGAGAGCACGCTGAAGCGGCCGCCCACGTCGTCGGGCACGACGAAGCAGGGCCAGCCCTTCTCGTCGGCCTGGGCCTTGAGCGCGCCGCGGCGCGCGTCGGTCGTGGCGAAGATGTGCTCGTCGGCTTTGTCGCCGTACTTTTTCACCAGCAGCTCGCGGAAGATGCGGAAGGAGACGGCGGGCTCGAGCGTCGTGCCGGACTTGGAGATGACGTTCACGTCAAAGTCGCTGTCGCCGAGCTGGCGCAGCACGTCGCAGAGATAGTCGGGGCTCAGGCCGTTTCCGACGAAGAAAACGCGGGGGTCGCCCTCGCCGGGGAGGGGCTTGAGCAGCTCGATCGCGCCGCGCGCGCCGAGGTAGGAGCCGCCGATGCCGACGACGACGAGCGCCTGCGAACGCGCGCGGATCCTGTCCGCGGCGGCGACGATCGCGTCGAGCTCGGTCTCCTTGATGCGGCGGGGGAGCTCCTCCCAGCCGGTGAAGTCCGCGCCGAGGCCGGACTTGTCCGCGAGGGTCTGATGCGCCAGGCCCGCCAGCGCGTAGTCGGGGCCCGCGCCGGTGAAGAAGCCGGCCGCGCCGGAGAGATCGACTTTGACCATAAGAATGCCTCCTGTATGTTTTTGGATGGATGTATTATAGCGCACAAGCGCAGGGGATTTCAACAGCAAACGGGAGTTTGGCGAGCAAAGGCCCCCTTGCCTAAAGGGGGCTGTCGCCGCAGGCGACTGGGGGATTTCCATCGTTCCTCTCAGGCCCCCTTGCCTAAAGGGGGCTGTCGCCGGAGGCGACTGGGGGATTTCCATCGTTCCTCTCAGGCTCCCTTGCCTAAAGGGGGCTGTCGCCGGAGGCGACTGGGGGATTCTGTCGGTCGCTGCACGATGATATGCCGGGGCGTTTTTATATCCCCCCGACCTCGCATCGCGCGGCCACCCCCCGTTAGGCAAGGGGGGCTATCTCCCCTGCAAACGCCGGTCTACCGGTGCGCCAGCGTCGCGTGCGCGGCGATCAGGCCGTCGCAGAGCGCGGCGATATCCTCCCGCGTCGTATAGCGCGACAGCCCCACGCGCAGCGCCCCGTCGATCACCGCCGCGGGCAGGCCCATGGCCTCGAGCACGTGGCTGCGCGCGCCCTTCTTGCAGGCCGAGCTGCGCGAGACGTAGACCCCGCGCGCTTCGAGGAAGTTCATCAGCACCTCGCTGCGCCATCCGGGCAGGGAGAGCGAGAGGATGTGCGGCGCGCCGCCGCCGATGAGCACGAGCTCCGGGACGGCCGGGCGCAGCCGTTCGACGGCCTCGGCGCGCAGCGCCTCCATGCGCGCGGCGTTCTCCGCGAGCCCCCGCTTCGCCAGCTCCGCCGCGGCGCCGAAGGCCGCGATCTGCGGCAGGGCCTCGGTGCCCGCGCGGCGGCCGTTCTCCTGCCCGCCGCCGAGGATGAAGGGCTTGAGCCGCAGCCCGCCGCGGATATACAGCGCGCCGATCCCCTTGGGGGCGTGGATCGTGTGGCCGCTGATGCTGACGAGGTCCGCGCCGAGCGTCTTCGGCGTGAAGGCGAGCTTGCCGAAGCCCTGCACCGCGTCGGTGTGCAGCAGGGCGGCCGAGCCCGCGGCCTTCAGCGCGCGGGAGACGGCGGAAATGTCCGTCACCGCGCTGGTTTCGTTGTTGACCAGCATCAAAGAAACGAGTATAGTATCCTCACGGAGCGCCGCTGCGACGGCCTCCGCGGAGACGGAGCCGTCCTTCTCCGGCCGGAGGCGCGTGACCTCGAAGCCGCGCGCTTCCAGCTCGTCGAGGCTTTTGCGCACCGCGTCGTGCTCCACGGCGGAGCTGAGGACGTGCCGCCCCCTGCGCTTCATGGCCTCCGCGCCGCCGAGCAGCGCCCAGTTGTCGCTCTCCGAGCCGCAGGAGGTGAACACGAGCTCCTCCGGCGCGCAGCCGAGCGCGGCCGCGACCTGCGCGCGCGAGCCCTCGAGCAGCTTTTTCGCCTCCCGCCCCTTCGTGTGCGTGGAGCTGGGGTTGCCGTAGACCTCCGTCATGGCCGCGAGCGCGGCCTGCGCCGCCTCCGGGCAGACCTGCGTCGTCGCGGCGTTATCGAGATAGTGTTCCATATAATCCTTTCCTTATAGGCCCCCTTGCCTAAAGGGGGCTGTCAGCGCAGCTGACTGGGGGATTCCCCAAAAGCGCACAGAACTGTGGTGATTCGATGAAATACATTATAGCAACTTTGGGCTGCAAGGTCAATCAATACGAGACGCAGGCGATGGAGGCCCTGCTGCTCGCGCGCGGGCACGAGAGCGCCGCGCCGGGCGAGAGAGCGGACGCGGTGCTGGTCAACACCTGCGCGGTCACGGCCGAGAGCGGGCGCAAGAGCCGCCAGACCATCCGCCGCCTGCGCGACGAGAACCCCGGCGCGGTCGTCGCCGTCTGCGGCTGCTACGCGCAGCTCGACCCGGACGAGGCCGAAGAGCTCGGCGCGTCGGTCATCTTCGGCACGAACGACCACACGCAGACCGTGCTCGCGCTGGAGCGGGCCGTCGCCGCGGGAGAGGCGCGCCGCGAGATCGACCGGCCCTTCGAGCGCCGCGCCTTCGAGGCGCTGCCCGCCGGGGCCGTGGGCGGGCGCACCCGCGCCATGCTCAAGATCCAGGACGGCTGCGTGAACTTCTGCAGCTACTGCATCATCCCCTACACGCGCGGGCGGCTGCGGAGCCTCCCGCCGGAGGCCGCCGCGGCCGAGACCGCGCGGCTGCGGGAGGAGGGCTTCCGCGAGCTCGTGCTCACGGGCATCGAGATCGCCTCCTACGGCGTCGACCTGCCCGGAAAGCCCGACCTCGCCGACGCGGCGGAGGCGATCGCCGCCGCCTCGGGCGACATGCGCCTGCGCCTCGGCTCGCTCGAGCCGAGCTTCCTGACGGAGGAGCTCTGCGAACGCCTCGCGCGCACCGGCAAGCTCTGCCGCCACTTCCATCTCTCGCTGCAGTCCGGCTGCGACCGGACGCTCAAGGCCATGAACCGCAAATACGACGCGGCGGCCTTCTTCGCCGTGACCGAGCGGCTGCGGCGCTGCTTCCCCGGCTGCGCGCTGACGACGGACCTGATCGTGGGCTTCCCCGGCGAGACGGAGGAAGACCAGGCCGAGACCCTCGCCTTCATCGAGCGCTGCGGCTTTGCCGACATGCACATCTTCCCCTATTCCCGCCGCCCCGGCACCCCGGCGGACAGGCTGCCCGATCAGATCGACCGGGCGACGAAGGCCCGCCGCGCGCGCCAGGCGCAGGCCGTCTGCGACCGGATGCGGGCTGCCTTCCTCGCGCAGAGCGTGGGGCAGGTCCTGCCCGTCCTCTTCGAGACGGAGGAGGACGGCCTCTGCACGGGCCACAGCGACACTTATCTGCCGGTGTCCGTCCCCGGCACGGCCCTGCGCGGCCTTGTGAAAAGCGTCAAAATCACGGGAGTCGAGGGGGAAAAACTCGTCGGGACCGTGCTTTGACAGGACGCGGAACAAAATGGTATAATATTCATTCCAATGTGTGAAAAAGCGGAGGTGTCCCCATGTCGCGCGAACAGGTCTATAATTTTGCCGCCGGGCCCTCGGTGCTGCCGGAGAGCGCGCTGCGCGAGGCGCAGCGGGAGCTGCTCGATTACCGCGGCAGCGGCATGTCCGTCATGGAGATGAGCCACCGCTCTCCCGCCTTTCAGGAGATCTTCGACGGCGCGAAGGCGAAGCTGCGCGCGGCGCTCGGCGTGCCGGCGAGCCACGAGATCCTCTTCCTGCAGGGCGGCGCGACGCTGCAGTTCGCGGCCATCCCGATGAACCTCATGGCGGGCGGCGCGGCCGACTACGCCGTGACCGGGCACTTCTCGAAGCGCGCCGCCGCGGAGGCCGAAAAGTACGGCTCCGTGCGCCTCGCCTTCGACGGCTCCGGCACGCGCTTCGACCGCATCCCTTCGCCGGAGGAGCTGCGTCCGGGCGCGGACGCGGCCTATTTCCACTACTGCGCGAACAACACCGTCTACGGCACCGAGTGGAGCTATGTGCCCGAGACCGCCGCGCCCCTCGTGTGCGACATGTCCTCGAACATCCTCTCGAAGCCGGTGGACGTGTCCCGCTTCGGCCTGATCTACGCCGGGGCGCAGAAGAACATGGCCCCCGCGGGGCTGACCGTCGTGATCCTCGACAGGTCCCTCGCCGGGCGCGCCCTGCCGTACACGCCGGAAGTCATGCGCTACGACGTGCTGCTGGAGCACGATTCCATGCTCAACACCCCGCCCTGCTGGTGCGTCTGGATGCTCTCCCTCGTGCTCGACCGGCTCGCGGAGCAGGGGGGCGTCGAGGCGATGGCGGCGCTGCGGCGCGAGCGCGCGGGGCTCCTCTACGCGCTGCTGGACGAGAGCGACTTTTACACCGCGCACGCCCGCCCCGGCTCGCGCAGCGAGAGCAACGTGACCTTCCGCACGCCGAGCCCGGAGCTCGACGCGCTCTTCGTGAAGGAGGCCGCGGCGCGGGGACTGCTGAATTTGAAGGGGCACAAGGCCGCCGGCGGCCTGCGCGCCTCGCTCTACAACGCCATGCCCCTCGAGGGGGCAAAGGCGCTGGCCGCCTTTATGAAAGATTTTGAGGTGAAGCACCGTGTTTAAGATCCGGACCATGAACGCCATCTCCCCGCACGGGATCGAGGCGCTTGAAAAGCGCGGCTGCGCCGTGGGCGAAGACCTCGACGCGCCGGACGCGCTGCTGGTGCGCTCGGCCGAGCTGCACGGGGCGAGCTTCCCGCCGTCCCTGCTGGCCATCGGCCGCGCGGGCGCGGGCACGAACAACATCCCCGTCGCCGACTGCACCGAGCGGGGCGTCGTCGTCTTCAACGCGCCCGGCGCGAACGCCGAGGCCGTCAAGGAGCTGGAGCTCTGCGAGCTCGTCATGGCTTCGCGCGACGTGCTCGGCAGCATCGCCTGGGTGCAGTCGATCGCCGGCGAGGGCGAGCGCATCCCGGAGCTCGTGGAGACGGGCAAGAACGACTTCGCCGGGCCGGAGCTGCTGGGCAAGACCCTCGGCGTGATCGGCCTCGGCGCGACGGGCGCGCTGATCGCGAACATCGCCCTCGAGCTCGGCATGACCGTCGTCGGCTTCGACCCCTTCCTCTCGGTGGACGCCGCCTGGCGCCTCTCGCGCGAGGTCTCGCGCGCCGACAGCCTCGAGGAGCTGTGCGAAAAGGCCGACTATATCAGCCTGAACGTCCCCTACAACGAGGAGACGCGCCGCCTGATCGACGCGCGCGCGCTCGGCATGATGAAGGAGGGCGTGCGCATCATCAACGAGTCGCGCGCCGAGGTCGTGGACGACGAGGCCATGCTCGCCGCGCTCGAGAGCGGGCGGGTCGCGCGCTACGTCACGGACTTCCCCAACGCGCGCCTCATCGGCGCGAAGAACGTCATCGCCATGCCGCACCTCGGCGCCTGCACGCCCGAGAGCGAGGACCGCTGCGCGGTCATGGCCGCCAACCAGCTCTGGGATTATCTGAAAAACGGCAACATCAAAAACTCCGTGAACCTCCCGGACCTCACGCTCAGCCGCATGGGCGTGTGCCGTCTCTGCGTCATCCACCGGAACGTCCCGCGCATGATCACCCGCATCCTCGACTTCATCAGCGCGCGCAACATCAACGTCGAGCACATGATGAACAAGCCCCGCGGCGCCTACGCCTACACGGTGGTCGACCTCGGCGAGCCGATCGGGGAGGACGTGGCCGGGAGCATCCGCGCCATGAGCGATGTGCTGCGCGTGCGCGTGATCTGACCATGGACAGGGAACCGGACATTTTCGACCGCCTGATGGCGGCGCCCCTGCTGCGGCCGCTGCAGCCCTTCTGGCAGAAGCATCGCGAGGCGCTGCTCTACCTCTTCTTCGGCGGCCTCACGACGCTTTTGAGCATCCTGCTCTTCTGGCTTTTCACCGCCCTCGGTCTGGACGTGCTGATCGCGAACGTCCTCTCGTGGATCCTCGCGGTGCTCTTCGCGTACCTCACGAACGCGAAATGGGTCTTCGAGGCCCGGCCTCAGGGCTTCGGCGAGCGGCTGCGCCTGCTGCTGCGCTTCTACGCGGGGCGGCTCGCCACGCTCGGCGCGGAGGAGCTGCTGCTCTGGCTCTTCATCAAGCGCCTCGGTCTGCCGCCGATGCCCGTGAAGATCGCCGCACAGCTGGTCGTGATCGTGCTCAACTATGTTGTCAGCAAGCTGCTGGTTTTCAGAAAAAAGGAGAAGAAAGAATGAAAAAGATCGGACTTCTGGTCGCCGTGGAGATGGGCGCGGTGCTCGCGCGCTACAGCGAGCCGCAGGAGAAGCGGGAGCTCTTCGGCTTCGAGCTGCTGCGCTACGACAACCCGGACTATTGCATCTACGCCGTCAACTCCGGCGCGGGCGAGATCGCCGCGGCCGCGGCGACGGAGCTGCTGATCGCCGTCTGCGGGGTCGACCTCGTGGTCAATTTCGGCGTGGTCGGCGGGCTGACGAAGGAGATGGCGCTTGCGCGCACGGTCGTGATCGAGCGCGTCGTGCACTATGATTTCGACACCTCCGAGGTGGACTGGGCCGAGCCCGGCCGCTATCCCGACTACCCCACGCCCTACCTGCCCGCGACGCCGGAGCTCGTGGAGAAGGCGCTCGCCATCGCGCCGGAGCTCAAAAAGGTGACCTGCGCCTCGGCGGACAAGTTCGTCGGCCGCGCGGAGGCCAAGCGCGCCCTGCACGAGACCTGGGGCGCGGACATCTGCGAGATGGAGAGCGCGGGCGTCGTGCTGACCTGCAACCGCGCAAAGGTCCCCTGCCTGCTCATCAAGACCGTCTCGGACGCGATCGAGGGCGGCGCGGAGGAATTCGGCCGCGAGGTCGAGCGCTCGGCGGGCCTCTGTCTCGACGTCACGGACCGGATCATCCGGGAATTATAAGAAACAAACGGGCGGGCACAGCTCGCCCCTGCAGAACATATCGCAGGGGCGAGCTGCGCTCGCCCGCACACTGCCGGGATAAAACAGGAGGGGCGCGTATGCATCCGTTGAATCAGCTGGAGCACATGCTCGACGGCATGGGGCTCGAATACACGGGAGACCTCGTGCGCGTGCCAGAGCTGGAGCGCCGCGAGGGCGAATACTGTTACAGGGACGACGCGGGCGTCGTCTACCGGATGTACGGCCTCGAGCTGGACGTCGAGGAGCCGCACCAGCTCCGCGCCTCGGACGAAAAGCCCGAGGAGCTTTTTCAGCGCCTCGCGCGCGAGCTCCAACCCTGGGCCGCAAAGCGCGCGAAAAACGCCGCGCCGCCGCCGCAGGCGGTCAGCCTGCTCGAGACCGGGGGCCTTTTCGTCAGCGCGCAGCGGAACGAACAGCTCTGCCGCGCCTTCCGGGACGGGAGCTTTCCCGAATGGCGGCGGAAGCTGATCTACCGCGGCCTCAGGGGCGAGGACGAGCTGACCCTCTGCGCCCTTCACTGCGGCGCGGCCTGCCGCGAGGCCTGCGGCCTGCCCGCGCTCGCGCGCGTCACGGACGAGGCGCACCTCTTCACCGTCGCGGTCGCCGCTCACTGCGACGAGCTGCGCTCGGCGGCGCTGCGGCGCTTCGCCGGCGACCGCGCCATGCTGCGCGCGGTCCGGGACTGGCAGGGAAAGACCGTCGTCGGCTTCACGCAGACGGTCCGCGAGGCCGGGCAGCTCCTGGCGGCGCTCGAAGAGGAACAGCTCCGGGATACGCCGGACGAGGACAAGGTGACCGAGCTGCTGCTCGGCGGCGAGCTCGTCCAGGCCGTGCGCCCGGCGCTGCGGCGCATCGAGCGTGAGGAAAACCTCCTCAAGCTCCTGCTGGCGGACCTTGACCGCGGGATGATCGGCATGACCCTCGAGCGCGCCAAGGCGATCCGGCTCGGAGACAGCTTCAAAAACGATCTGACCGAGCTGGTCATGGCCCGGCGGCTCAAGGGCTGCGAGGAGGCCGCGCTCGAATTGCTCGAGCGCGAACAGCTCTTCCGCATTGCGACGAAGGGCCCGGACGAGCGCCTGCGCAGCCGCGCCGATCAGCAGCTCTGCGCGCTCGTGCGCGAGCAGGAGAAGGAGAGCGGAGAGCCCCGCCCCCTGCTCCCCGAGCAGCGCGAGGCGCTGCTGCAGCGTTACGCCGCGCTCCCCTCGCTGCGGGACGTGCGATGCGTGGAGCTGCTCGACGCGGACCGGAAGCACCGGCTCTTCCTCCGCCGGCTCGAGGCCGGGGAGAGCACGGAGGGGCTGCTGGGCTGCGTCCGCGGCGAGCTTTTGACGGAAGAGGACTGCTGCCGCCTGTTCCACGCCCGGGACGCCGAAACGCGCGCCTTCGCCGAGCAGCGCATCCGCGGCCTGACCACCGAGCTGCTGCGGGATATCGTGCTGACAAAGAAGGACCTGCCGCTGCAGAGCGTGGCCTTCGAGGAGCTTCGCCGCCGCGGCGCGCCCCTGGCCGAGCCGCGGAAGGCCCTCGACGAGACGGTCCTGCCCATGATCGAGAGCGCCCGGACGCCCGAGGGCTACGACGGGAAAAAGATCTGCGACGTCTTCCGCGCCCTGCCGCCGACGGTGGCGGCGGAGTACGGCTTCGTGCTGGAGCACGACGAGGGCGAGACCCAGGACGGCGCGGACTGGGAGAGCGAGCGGCTCCGCTTCGACGGCGGCTGCTGGTGGCTCTTCTATACGCAGACGGACGGCGGCGGGGAGTGGCGCAGCTACGGCTCGCCCTGCTGAACGGCAAAGCGGCCGTCTCTGCCTGCAGGGCGCTTCACGAAGCGCCCGTCTGAGATCGCGCCGTGCCCGCGGGAGGGGCAAGCCCCTCCCCTACAAAAAAGACGAGGGCAGCGCCGCAGCCGCGGCTCCCGTTCTCTTTGTTCCGAATTATTCCACATCGGCCCGCCCGACAGGAGGGAATATCCATGACCGAACGACTCTATTACGCCGACAGCCATCTCTTCGTCTTCCGCGCCCGCGTGACGCGCTGCGAGGAGACGGACGGGGGCTTCCTCGTCACGCTCGACCGCACGGCCTTCTTCCCGGAGGGCGGCGGCCAGCCGGCCGATACCGGCTTTCTCGGGACGGCGCGCGTGCGCGACGTGCGCGAGCGCGGGGAGGAGATCATCCACCTCTGCGGCGCGCCGCTCGCCGTCGGGGAGACCGTCGAGGGCGGCGTGGACCGCGAGCAGCGCCTGCGCCGCATGCAGAACCACTCGGGCGAGCACATCGTCTCGGGCCTCGCGCACCGGCTCTTCGGCCTGGAAAACGTCGGCTTCCACATGGGCGAGAGGGGCATGAGCGTGGACCTCAGCGGCGAGCTGACGGAGGAGCAGCTCGCGCTGCTCGAGACGCGCGCCAACGAGCTCGTGCGCGCGGACCTGCCCGTGCGGGCCTGGTTCCCCGCGCCGGAGGAGCTCGCGGCGCTCGACTACCGCAGCAAGAAGGAGCTGAGCGGGGCGGTGCGCCTCGTGGAGATCAAGGGCGCGGACCTCTGCGCCTGCTGCGCGCCGCACGTGGCGCGCACCGGCGAGATCGGCCAGATCAAGCTCCTGAACGCCGAGCGGCACCGGGGCGGCCTGCGCCTGACGCTCGTGTGCGGCATGGATGCGCTGGACGACCATCGCCTGCGGCTGGAAAACGCCGGAGAGGTCTCCCGCGCGCTGAGCGTGCCGCGGGAGAAGATCGGCGCGGGCGTGGAGCGCCTGCTCGGCGAGCGGGACGGCCTCAAGGAGCGCGTCGCCGCGCTGAGCCTGGAGCTGGCGCGCCGCATGGCCGGGAGCGAGCCGGAGACGGCCGGCCCGATCGTCGTCTTCGACGCGCTGCTCGACGAGATCGCCCTGCGCGAGCTCGTCAACCTCCTCGCGGACAAGTGCGCCGTCGCCGCGGCCTTCTCCGGCAGCGACGCGGAGGGATACCGCTACATCCTCGGCAGCCGCCGGGTCGATCTGCGCGCGCTCGCCCCGCGCTTCAACGCGGCCGTCTCCGGCCGGGGCGGCGGCACGCCGGAGATGATCCAGGGGCGCGCCGCGGCCTCCGAGGCGGCCGTGCGCGCGGCCTGTTTAGACATTCTCCGATAAATTGTATAGCGGAAACTGACACTTTTTTGTCACCGAAAGCGCCTGTCCGAATTGACAAGGACAGGCGCTTTTGGTATACTCTAATTTGTGAAGTTGGCACGATTTTGTGCTGCACATAGGGTTAGAAATTTAATATTTGGGGGGTTATCTGTTGAAAGATCTCAAGCATCTGATCTACTTTGAGAATCTGCTTCAGGAGGCGAACAACGACCTGGTCAAGCAGGCCAAGGCCGAGGGCAAGCGCGCCATCGGCTACACCTGCTACTTCATGCCTGAAGTGCTTCTCGACCTGCCCGGCTGCTTCTCGGTGCGTCTGCGCGCGCCGCGCTGCACCTCGCCGGACATCGCGACCTACTATCTCTCCGGCCGCGTCTGCCACTATGCCCGCTCCCTGCTGGAGCGCGCGCTCGAGGGCGGCTACAACTTCCTCGACGCGCAGATGGGCACCGAGACCTGCACCGCCACCTGCCGTTTCCAGGAGCACCTGCAGCAGAAGCATCTCGACTCCGTCGAGGATATGCGCATCATCGACAACGACGACTTCTTCTGCACCTTCACCGACATCCCCTTCAAAAACACCGAGAACAGCTACCAGCACTTCGAGACCCAGCTGCGCGCCCATGTGCTCGAGCCGCTGCATGAGCACTTCGGCATCGACGTCTCCGACGATGCGATCCGCGCGACCGTCGAGAAGCACAACGAGGTCTGCCGCCTCATCAACGAGATCGGCGACTACCGCAAGCTCGACAATCCCACGATCACCGGCTATGAATTCCATGTGATCCAGCTCGTCTCTCTCGCCTGCCCGAAGGACCTCATCCTCCCGTATCTGCGCGAGACCGCCGAGGAGATGAAGACCCGCGAGCCCGACGACCGCAAGAACTTCCGCTGCAAGGTCGTGCTGGCCGGCTCCGAGAACGACGACCCCGATTTCACCAAGCTCGTCGAGAGCTGCGGCGCCCTCGTCGTGTGCGACCGCTTCTGCTACGGCGCCGTTGAGAGCCGCGTGCCCATCGTCCTCGAGGAGGGCAAGAGCCCGCTCAGATGCATCGCCGAGCACTACCTCAAGACCTCCAACTGCCCGCGCTTCATGCCGCAGGACGAGATGCGCGCCCGCAAGAAGAGACTGGCGGATCTGGCCAAGGCCTACAACGCCGACGGCGTCATCATCGCCTCCAACAAGTTCTGCGAGTACTGGAGCTACGAGCGCGTGATCGACACCTTCATCCTCCAGCGCGACTTCGGCCTCCCCGTCTGCTCCATCGAGAAGGAATACATCAACTCCGCCTCCGGCCAGCTGCGCACCCGTTTCCAGGCCTTCGTCGAGAGCGTGGAGATCAAGCACATCCAGGAGGGCAAGTAAGATGGCGAACATTAAAAAGCACTCAGAGACTTCTGGTACGGCAAGCCCCACTCCGCCGAGGAGGGCGGCCGCCGCCTGGGCGAGCTGTACGAGGATAAGACCGGCCTTCTCAAGCACCGCGAGTGGCGCGGCGTGAAGGACACCCTCTACTACATGTACAACATCTGGGGCTACAACTACGTGCACATGGTCCTGGATATCCTGAAGTACTCCAACAACCCCATCGACTTCTTCAAGGGCACCTGGCGCTACCGCTGGAT
>JAFRLZ010000042.1 GCA_017430985.1 Oscillospiraceae bacterium | reverse complement strand
GCCATGGGCTGCGAGGCGCGGGACTTCCGGGAGCTGGCCGCCGTGCTGCCGGGCTGCGACTATGTGGTGAACACGGTGCCGGCGCGCGTCCTCTCCGACGCGCTGCTCTGCTGTCTGCCGGAGGGGGCGCTGCTGCTGGAGCTGGCGTCGGCCCCGGGAGGCTTCGACCGCACGCTGGCGGAAAATCTCGGACTGCGGGCGCTCGCGGCGCCGGGGCTGCCGGGGCGCTGCGCGCCGCAGAGCGCGGCGGAGCTGATGCGCGAGGCGATCTATGAGTATCTGGAGGAGGAGGGAAATTGAGCATGGAGAAGAAACGTCTGGGGCTGGCGCTCTGCGGCTCCTACTGCACCTTTGAAAAGCTGTTCGCGGAGGTCCCGGCGCTGGCGGCGCGCTATGAGCTCATCCCCATCATGAGCGACACCGCCGCCGAGACGGACAGCCGCTTCGGCCGCGCGGCCGAGCACATCCGCCGTCTGATGGAGCTGACGGGGCGGCCGGTCGTCACGACGATCGCGGAGGCGGAGCCGCTCGGCCCGGCCGAGCCGATGGACGCGCTGCTGATCGCGCCCTGCACGGGCAACACGCTCGCAAAGCTCGCCCACGGCATCACCGACAGCAGCGTGCTGATGGCGGCCAAGGCGCACCTGCGAAACGGCCGGCCGCTCGTGATCGCCTTCTCCACCAACGACGGGCTCTCCGGCTCGGCCGAGAACATCGGGAAGCTCCTCAACCGGAAAAACGTCTATTTCGTCCCCTTCGGGCAGGACGCGCCCATGAAAAAGCCCCGCTCCCTGCAGGCGGATTTCTCCCTGCTGAGCGAGGCGGTCGAGGCGGCGCTGCGCGGCGAGCAGCTCCAGCCGATCCTGAGATAAAACAGATCGCTGCGTCGGGCGTTCGCCCTCCCCGCGGCGACAGAGCGCAGGGGCGGGGCAAGCCCCGTCCCTGCGGCAAATGGTCTACAGCCCCAGCATCCGCATGAACTGCGGCAGCATGGGCTCGAATTTGACCCCGTACCAGTGGCTCTCGTCGCCCTGCGTGTGCTCGATGCAGAGCACGGTGTAGTCGGCGGCGATGCGCGCCGCGTCGTAGGCGGAGAAGCCCTGCAGCAGCGCGCCGACAAAGGCGGAGGCGTAGACGTCGCCCGTGCCGTGGCTGCCCTTGGCGATACGGCGGTGCTCGTAGTAGCGGCGCTCGCCGCCGGACTGCACCACCACGCCCGTGCGGCCCTCGCGGTAGCCCACGCCGGTCAGCACGATGCCGCGCGCGCCCCGCGCGCTCAGCGCGTCCAGCAGCGCCTCGATATAGGCCTCGTCATAGACCGTGCGGTACTCCAGACCGGTGAGGAAGCAGGCCTCCGTGATGTTCGGCAGGATATAATCCGCCGAGAAGGCGAGGGACTTCATCGCCTCCACATAGTCCAGGTCGAAGGCCGGGTACAGCTTCCCGTTGTCCGCCATGGCGGGGTCGACGATCGTGAGGCCGCCCGCCTTGAGGAGCGTGCTGAAAATGTCCTTCACGTCGGCGATCTGCTCGCGGCTGCCGAGGTAGCCGGTGTAGACGGCGTCGAAGGAGATGCCTTCCTTCCGCCAGTGCGCGGCGATGCCGGGGATGTCCTCGGTCAGATCGCGCACGGTGAAGCCGGTAAAGCCCGCGGTATGTGTGGAAAGCACAGCCGAGGGGAGAATGCAGGTCTCGAGTCCGGCGGCCGAAAGGATCGGCAGCGCGACGGTCAGCGAGCACTGCCCGACGCAGGAGATGTCCTGGATGGTGAGGATCTTTGGATACGGCATGTTTTTTCCTCCTTGTTGTGATGTTCCCTGCCGGCGGATCAATCGAGGGCCAGTTTGGCGCTGTTGATGCCGTTGGAGACGGTGTAGGTGGAACCCGCGGTCAGCTCCGGCGCGCTGAAGAGCACCGTGTTAAAGCCGTAGCCGGCCGTGAGGCTCATCAGCTCCGCGCTGTCGACGGAGATGGTGACGGTGTTGTTTTTCGCGCCCGAGAAGCTCCAGGCGAGAAAGCGCTGCGCGCTGTCGCCGCCGAAGTTCTTGAGCACCTTGGAGGTCCCGATCGCGAGGACGGAGCCGCCGTTGACACGCAGGGAGGCCTTGGCGTCGATGGGATCCTCGCCTGCCGTGACGCGGATCTCGCCGCCCTCGATGAGCAGCTCGCCGACCGGGGTCTCGAAGCCGGTGACCTTGCTGCCCGCCTTGAGGCCGTCGCCGCCGGCGGCGATGTTGAGCGTGCCGCCCTGCACGACCAGGGAGACCTCGGAGAACACGCCGTCGGACACGGCGGTAAGGTCGAGCGCGCCGTCGGTGATGAGCAGCGCGCCCTCGGCGCTCAGGCCCTTGCCGTCGGCCGAGACGCCGGTGATGCTGCCGCCGGAGATCGTCATGGCGGCCGCGCTGCGCAGGCAGTGGTCGAAGGAGCTGATCGTCAGCTCGCCGCCGCTGACCGTCAGGCCGGTCTTCGCCTTGAGGCCCTTGCTGCTGGTGAGCAGCTCGCCGCCGGTGGTGGTCACGGTCACGCTGCCGCCGCTGACCGTCAGCTCCGTCTCGGCGGAGACGCCGTCGCCGGAACAGCTCACGGTGAGGCTGCCGCCGCTGATCTCAATGAAGCCCTTGCCTTCCTTGGCGGCGGAGGTGGACTTGACGCCGTCGTTGCCGGCTGTGACGCTGATCGTGCCGCCGCTGATCTGCACGGACTCGGAGGCGCGCAGGCCGTTGTTCGTCGCCGTGACGGTGATCTCGCCGCCCTTGAGGCAGAGGTCGTCCTTGCAGGTGACGCCGTTGTTGATATAGCCGGCGATCTCCAGAGAGCCCTCGCCCTTGATGTCAAGGTCGTCCTCGGCGTAGATGGCGGCGCCGCTGCTCTGCTCGTTGTGCGCGGCGGCGTCGGCCTCCGTGCCGGAGACGACGACGTTGCGGCTGCCGGGGGCGAGGATGAGGTCGACCTCGTCAGCCTGCGCCACATAGATGGCCGAATCGGTCGAGCAGCGGAGCTCCGCGCCGTCGAGCGTGATGAGCACGTCGCCGGCCTGACCGCCGGTGTTGACGATGAGGCGGCCGTCGTTCAGCGTGCCGCGCACGACGTATTCGCCGGGCTTCGTGATCGTGACGACGCTGCCGCTGACGTTCACGCCCTTGCCGCGGGCGCTGATGCTGTCGCCCTTGAGCGTGATCTCCACGCCGGCGGGCTCGTCGGGAGCCGGCGTTTCAGCCGAGGGAGCGGCGGTCTCCTGGGCGGCGGGGCCGCCGCCGAGCCCGGCGCAGCCGGACAGAGAGACGAGCAGCAGGGCCGCCAGAAGGAAGCATAGGGTTTTTCTTTTCATGTTCATGACTCCTGTTTTTGTATAAAGCGTTCAGCTCAGCCAGTCGGAGAACCAGGTCTGTTTCTCCTCGGCGCTCAGACGCAGGTTGCTGTTGAGGGCGCTGACGGCATAGGGATCGTAGTTTTCCAGCAGACGGAGCATGTGCTTCGTCTCGTTCTGGAAGCGGATCTCGCTGGTGTGCCAGTGCTCGAAATCGCGCAGGCGCTCGGTCTCGATGAGCGCGTACATCTCCTCGGCCTTCTGCAGCACGTGCGCGGAGGCGAGCGGCCCGTGCAGGGCCTCGGCGGTGCGCGCGAGCAGCTTTTCACGGAAGGCGGGGTTTTTCAGCATAGAGACCAGGATCTGCGAGATCTGCTGGCCCATGCGGTCGGTCCCGTAGAGGTTGAAAAAGGTGAGCTCCCGGCGGTGCAGCGCGGCGTCGAGATCGTAGAACACGAGCCGCCACTTCCCGTCGCCCTCGGAGGACTTGCAGAAGCGCACGTTGCCGCTGAGCAGGTCGTTGTTGGCGAAATAGCCCTCCAGCACGGCCCAGTCGATCAGACTGTCGACATCGAGGATCTCGCAGACATGGGCGTAGTTGGCCTCGTCCGCCATGCTGTGGGAGGTGACGAAGTCGTAGACCTCCTGATAGAAGGCGTCGCGCGGCTTGACGGAGGCCTCCTCCATGATGACGCTGTCGCGGCTGACGCCGAAGGTGGAGGCGTAGAACTGGCGCGTGACCTTCTCCTTGAGCGCATAGAGCCCGTAGTATTCGCCGTTGATGTAGAGCGCGCAGAATTTGCTGCGCTGGATGAGCAGATGCTCGGAGAACTCCAGCGCGAGGTCCTGGCAGAGCTCGTTGCGGATGACGCTGAAATAGTAGTCCTGCCCGGAGCGGAGCGTGAGACTGCGGAAGCGGTCCACGCCGCCGTCGAACACGTCGTAGTCCAGCCACTCGTCCCCGTAGGCGCCGCGGAAGCGGACGCTCAGGTTCTTCTTCGGCAGGCTCAGGCTGGTCGCGCCGCTGAGCGTGACGCCGCAGCCGATCGAGAAGGAGCCGTCGTCTTCGTACAGGGCGACGCTGCCGGGCATCTCATAGTGCTTGATCTGGTGGTTGTAGATGCGGCGGAACTGCTGGAAATCGTCCAGCACCAGGCTGACCACCGGCAGCTCGTGCCCCTCGTTGAGAAAATAGCTCTCTGTCAGCGCGCGGCTGGGCAGGCAGCCCGGCTCCGTCGCCACGGCGCGGAGAATGGTCGTCGCCGTCAGGGGGATGGGCCCTTCGTAGAGCGCGCTGCGCTCGTCCGGCACGCTGCCGTCGAGCGTGTAGCGGACCACGGCGCCGGGCGCGGCCTGCAGGGCGACGTCCACGCGCTCCACGCCCTCGTAGCAGCCGCCCGCGGTCAGGACGACGGGCCGCTCGCTGACGCGGCGGGCGCCGCCGGTGTTGGGCTTGCCGGGCGTCGCCGCGGCGAAGTAAAAGAAGCCGCCCGCGCCGTCCAGGCGGCCGTAGCTGCCGTCAAGCGGGATGTCGTGCAGGGAGACCGCGTCGAGCACGCGGTCGGCGGAGCAGAGATAGAGCTGCTCCCGCCCGTCGTCGAGCGTAAGGAGCAGATCCCCTTCGCCGTCGTCGCGGCAGCGGAGGACGCAGAGCTCGCCGGGCCCGAGCGTGCCCGCGGGCAGCCGGAAGGCAAAGTAATCGTCCTCGTCGTCGGAGAGATAATAGTCCGAGAGCTCCACCGGCTGGTCGGAGACGTTGCGCAGCTCCACCCAGTCGCCGTAGCCGACGGCCCGTTCATAGGTGCCGCGGAAGTTCGCGACCATGACCTCGCTGATGGCGAGCGGCCCGGCGGGCAGCAGCGCGCTTTGGCGCAGCTCATAGCCCGCGGCGCTGTTTTCACAGCCGGGCGTCGGCCAGAGCGTCGCGGTGAAGAGCCCGTCCCCGCCGCGGATCAGCGAGCAGTCCACCTCCGTTTCGGGGATGAGGAGGCTGTCGGCCTCCAGCCCGTGGGGGCTCAGCAGCCGCAGCGTCTCGCCCGCGCCGAGCGAAAAATCCGTGTGCAGCTCGCCCGCGCGCCGGTCCTTGCCGGAGGCGAAGATCACGAGGCGCTCGCCCGCGCCGAGCGTGCCGTCCGGCAGCGTCCAGCCAGAGCCGCTCTTGTCGCTCAGCTGCCAGCCGGCGAGCGAAACCGATCCGGACGAGCGGTTATACAGTTCGACCCAGTCGGAGGGGGAGCCGTCGGCATCGAGCAGCGACGCGCGGTTTTTCGGCATGATCTCCGACAGGCACAGCGCGGCGGCCTCGGCCTCGAGGTCGACGGCAGGCTCCGCGCTTTCCACAGGCGCCGGGGCCGGCGTCTCCTCGGCCGGAGGGGCGGGCGGCGCCGTCTGGACGCAGGCGCTGAGCAGCAGCGAGGCCAGAAGCGCCGCGGCGGTCAGCGTTTTTTTCAGAGACACGGCCGCTTCGCCTCCTTCCTTCGCCGTCGCGGTCGATGTATAATGATCGTCGTTATCACGATACTTCGTGAAACATTATTATAAGGTGAACTACCCTGTTCTGTCAAATAAAGCTTTACGTTTCATGCGGACAGTTGGTATAATAAATCCGTCGACGCGCGGTTACGCACAGCGTCGGCCCCTACTTCGAACGAACCATGGAGGACGAGCCATGAAAAAGATCCTGATGCTCGGCACCGGCGGCACCATCGCCTCGGAGATCACGCCGGAGGGCCTGAGCCCGGAGCTCACGCCCGCGCAGCTGCTGCGCTTCGTGCCGGGCGTTTCGGAGATCGCGGAGGTGGACTGCCTCTCCCTGTTCAACATCGACAGCACCAACATCACGCCGCGCCACTGGTCGGCGATCGCGCACGCGCTGCGGGAGAACTACGCGCGCTACGACGGCTTCGTCATCAGCCACGGGACGGACACCATGGCCTACACGGCCGCGGCGCTGTCGTATCTGGTACAGGGCGCGAAAAAGCCGATCATCCTCACCGGCGCGCAGAAGCCCATCAACTACGACTCCACCGACTCCAAGATGAACCTGACGGACGCCTTCGTCTGCGCCTGCTCGGACAAGCTGCACGGCGTGTGCATCGTCTTCAGCGGGCGGGTCATCCTCGGCACGCGCGCCCGCAAGACCTGCTCCAAGAGCTACACGGCCTTTTCCAGCATCAACTACCCGGATCTCGGCATCCTGCACGACCACAGGCTTCTGACCTACATCGAGCCGGAATGGCGGCCGGAGCCGCTGTTCCACGAGGGCCTGGACCGGCGCGTGGGCCTGATGAAGATGATCCCCGGCGCGGACGTGGAGCAGCTCGAGTTCCTGCTGCAGCGCAAGGACGCGCTGATCCTGGAGTGCTTCGGCGTGGGCGGCCTGCCGTCCTACGAGGACGATCGCCTGTTCGACGCCGTGCGCCGCCACACGGCGGCCGGACGCTTCCTCGTCATGACCACGCAGGTGCAGAACGAGGGCTCGGACCTCTCGGTCTATCAGGTCGGGCACCGGCTCAAGGGCGAGCCGCGGGTGCTGGAGGCCTACGACATGACCACCGAGGCGGCGCTGGCCAAGATGATGTGGATCCTCGACCGGACGCGCGAGGCGGAGGAGGTCGGCCGTCTGTTCTATACGCCTGTGGCGCACGATATTCTGACGCCCGTGAGGGGGAACGGCCAATGAAAACAGTCGCGGTGATCGGCGGCGGCGCTTCCGGGATGCTGGCGGCGCTGACGGCCGCCGAGGACAAAACGCAGCGCGTGCTCCTGCTCGAGCGGCAGCAGCGGCTTGGCCGCAAGCTGCTGGCCACGGGCAACGGGCGCTGCAATCTGACGAATACCGGGGCCTCGCTCGAAAACTACCACGGGGAGGACGCGGCCTTCGCGCGCCCCGCGCTGGAGGCCTTCCCGCCCGCGGCGGCGCTGGCCTTTTTCCGCGGCCTGGGACTGCTGACCGCGGAGGAATACGGCGGACGGGTCTATCCGCTCTCGAACTCCGCCAACTCCGTGCTCGACGTGCTGCGCCTCGCGCTGGACGCGGCCGGGGTGGAGCAGCGCTGCGGCGAGAGCGTGCGCGCGCTGCGAAGAAACGATAAGGGCTTCACGCTCGTCACCGACGGGGGCGAGCTCGGGGCGGACCGGGTGATCGTCGCCTGCGGCGGCTGCGCCGGCGCGTCGCTCGGCGGGGTGAAGGACGGCTACGAGCTGCTCAGGCCGCTCGGCCACCGGCGCACGGCCCTGCACCCGGCGCTGGTGCAGCTGACGACCGCGCCGGACTATCCGCGCGCGCTCAAGGGCGTGCGCGTGCAGTGCTCGCTGCGCCTCATGCGCGGCGGGGAGGCGCTCGCGGAGAGCCGCGGCGAGCTGCAGTTCACCGAGAGGGGCGTCTCCGGCCCGGCGGTCTTCGACCTGTCCCGCACGGCGGCGACGGAGGGCGGCGCGCTGAGTCTGCACGCGGCGCTGCTGCCGCTCGGCGAGGAGGAGCTCCTCGGTCTGCTGCGGGCGCGGCGCGAGGCGCAGGGCACGCTCGCGGCCTCGGAGCTGCTGACCGGGATGCTGCACAACCGCCTGGGGCGGATGCTGGTCAAATACGCCGGGCTCGGCGCGGCGACGCCGCTTTCCGAGCTGACGGAGAAGGAGCTGCGGCGCGTCGCCGCGGCCTGCCGGGACTTCACGCTGCCCGTCACGGGCACGGAGGGCTTCGACCACGCGCAGGTGACCGCCGGCGGCCTCCGCACGGCGGAGTTTGACCCCGAGACGCTGGAGAGCCGCCTTGTGCCGGGGCTCTTCGTCTGCGGCGAGCTGCTGGACATCGACGGCGACTGCGGCGGCTACAACCTGCAGTGGGCCTGGGCGAGCGGCCGTCTGGCCGGGAGGCTGGGGACATGATCCTGATCCGCGATCTGAAGCTGGGCGCCGGGGAGCCGTGGGAGGCGCTGCGCGCCCTCGCGGCGAAGCGTCTGCGCGTGAGGCCGGAGGATATCGGCGGGCTGCGGCTTTACAAGCGCTCGCTGGACGCGCGCAGGAAGCCGGAGCTCTTCTGGGTCTGCTCCGTGCTCGTGTCGCTGAAGGGCGACGAGGAAAAAGCCGTCGCGCGCGCGAAGGACGCGCGCGTGCGGCTCTGGGAGGAGCCGGACTACGCTCTGCCGCGGGTGCGGGAGCCGACGCCGCGCCCCGTGGTGGTGGGCTTCGGCCCGGCGGGGATCTTCGCGGCGCTGGCCCTGGCCATGGCCGGGGCGCGCCCCGTCGTGCTCGAGCGCGGCCAGGACGCGCTGACGCGCCGCGCGGCCGTGGAGGCGTTTCGCGCGGGGGGAGAGCTCGACCCGGAGAACAACGTGCAGTTCGGCGAGGGCGGGGCCGGGACCTTTTCCGACGGCAAGCTCAACACCGGCACGCACGATAAGCGCATCCGCTTCGTGCTGGAGCAGTTCGCCGCGCACGGCGCGCCCGAAAGCGTTTTGTACGACGCCAAGCCCCACGTCGGCACGGACGTGCTGGTGGACGTGGTGCAGAATTTGAGAAAAACGATCGTCGCCCTCGGCGGCGAGGTCCGCTTCGGCAGCCGGATGGAAAAGCTCGTGCTGGAAAACGGGCGGCTCGCCGGGCTGGAGGTCGCGGCGGGCGGCGAGCGCTATGTCCTGCCCTGCGACCGGGCGATCCTCGCCCTCGGCCACTCGGCGCGCGACAGCTTCGCCGCGCTGTATGCGCAGGGCGTGGCGATGGAGCCGAAGCCCTTCGCCATGGGCGTGCGCATCGAGCACAGGCAATCGGCGATCGACCGCAGCCAGTACGGCCGCGCGCGGGGAGCGCTCCCCGCGGCGGACTATGCGCTGAACGTGCACCTGCCGGACGGCACGAGCGCCTTTACCTTCTGCATGTGCCCCGGCGGGGAGGTCATCGCCGCGGCCTCGGAGCCCGGCGGCGTCGTCACGAACGGCATGAGCCTCTCGGCGCGCGGCGGCGAAAACGCCAACGCCGCCCTGCTCGTGACCCTGCGCCCGGAGGACTTCCCGGGCTCGGACGTGTTCGCGGGGCTGCGCTGGCAGCGCGAGATCGAGCGCGCCTGCTACGACTGCGGCGGCGGGGACTACCGCGCCCCGGCGCAGCTGCTCGGGGACTTCCTGGCCGGGCGGCCGAGCGAAGGCCCCGGCGGCGTGGAGCCGAGCTATCGGCCGGGCGTGGTGTGGACCGATCTGCACGCGGTGCTGCCGGAGCGCATCACGAGCGTGCTCGAGAACGCCGTCCCGGAGCTCGGGAAGCGGCTGGAGGGCTTCGACGCGCCCGACGCGGTGCTGACCGCGCCCGAAACGCGCTCCTCCTCGCCCGTGCGCATCCTGCGCGGCGAGGAGCTCTGCGCCGCCGCGATCGAGGGGCTCTACCCCTGCGGCGAGGGCGCGGGCTACGCCGGCGGGATCACCTCCGCGGCCGTGGACGGCCTGCGCTGCGCCGAGGCGCTGCTCGCGTCGCTTGACGGCGGCGGACGGGCGTGATACAATGAAATCAGAGCCGGGGTCTTCCCGGAAACCGACCAATCTGTTCAAAAAGGAGAATGACCATGGATTTCAGAAGCCTGTCCGTGAAAGAATGCTTCGATAACCCGAAGACCGCCAACATCGTCAAGGAGCTGGCGCCGAACCTGATGAAGTACCCCATCAAGCTGTTCAACAAGAAGAGCTGCGGCGAGATCTTCGACCTCGTGGTGAGCAAGAAGATCCTCCCGAAGGACGTGGCCGAAAAGATCGAGACCGAGATCAACAAGGTCCTGTAAACCGACAAACAGAAAACGGACGGTGAAGCAAAGCTTCACCGTCCGTTTTTCGTTGTAAAGACGAGTATGCAGGGGCCGGGCAGGCCCGGCCCCTGCAACGCTGTATCAACAACCCTACAAACTCCCGTCAGCCCTTCGCCGCGCGGAAGAATTCCAAAAAGTAATCGTAGAGCGGGATCAGCTCCTCGAAGCGGTCGGCCAGGAGCAGCGGCAGCTTTTCGCTCAGCGCGTCGCCGCCGAAATCCTTCTCCATGCCGACGCTGACGCTGCGGCGGTTGTACCAGCGGCCGATCGGCTCGGGCCGCTCGGCCTTGGGGCGCTTGTATTCCGAGCCGTAGAGGCGGTACTTCTTCGCCTCGATCGGGCGGATCAGCCGCTCGAAGCGGGCGGGGTTGGCGTCGATCTGGCGGCGGTAGGCCTCCGCCTGCGCGGTCGTGGTCTCCCAGAAGCCCATGCCGTAGCTGTAGGTCGCCGCGCCGAGCTCGAACCAGAAGCAGGGGCTGTTCTCGTGGATGTCCCCTTCATAGATCGTGAACCAGAGGTGGTCCTTGTACGGCCCGCGGCCGAAGAGCCGCCGCGCGTCGCGGTAGATGCGCGAGACGTGCAGCCGCAGCTCGCGCCCGGGCATGCGCTGCCGCATCAGCGCGAGGCAGTCCGCGCCCAGCGCCTTGAAGGGCCCGTCGAGCACGCGCAGGAACTGCTCCTTGTGCGCGAGGAACCACGGGCGCTCGTTGTTGAAGCTCAGCTCCCACAGAAATTCGCTCGTCTCCGGCGTAAAGCCCTGAAATGCCATAGCCGCCTCCCGTTCGTTTTTCTTCTTTTTAACACAAAAGCCCCGGCTTTGCAACGCCGCGCGGGAAAAGTTTCCCGTTCCCGCTGTACAAGGCCGCAGTTTTCGAGTATGATGTCCTTGTCCGCGGCGCAAGAGCTGCGGACGACGGAGGAAACGTCATGAAAAAGATCACGGCCCTGCTGCTGGCGGGGCTTCTGCTGCTGAGTCTGAGCGCCTGCGGGCTGCCGCTCCTCCCGGGGCGCGCGCCCGCCGCGGAGCCGTCCGCAGCGCCGGAGAGCGCGGCGCACCGCGCCCACGGGTGCCTACCCTGAGGGCGTCTCGTTCTCGATTCTCATCATGAACGCGCTCACGCCGCTCATCAACCGCTTCACCCAGCCCAAGCCCTTCGGGAAGGTCAAAAAGTGAAAAAGATCCTGCAGCTCACTCTCTCCCTGACGCTCATCTCGGCGATCTGCGCGGCCGTCCTCGCCCTCGTGAACAGCCGCACGGAAGGCATTATCAAGCAGCTGAAGGCCGACATGGAGGTCCAAGCGGCCAAAGCCGTGCTGCCGTCCGGCGTCGCGGCCATCGACGTCCGCACCGATCCGTCCAACACGACCTTGAAGGTGTCCTTCGGCTATGCCGACACGGCCAAGACGAAGCTTCTCGGCTATGCGGTGCCCGGCAAGAGCAAGGGCTTCGGCGGCGACATTCTCTTGATGGTCGGCCTCACCCCCGACCGCAAGATCGTCACCTACAAGAAGCTCGCCGCAACGGAGACCCCCGGTCTCGGCGCGAAGTTGGGCGACGAGCAGTTCACGAAACAGTTCGGCGGCAAAGTCGGCTCCTCGCTCAAGGTCAAGAAAGAGGGAGGAGAAATCGACGCCATCACCGGCGCCACCATCACCTCGCGCGCCGTCTGCGAGGCGATCAAGGACGCCTGCGCGCGCATCGACCGCGTCGAGGGCAAGGCAGGGGGCCCCGCCGCCCAGCGATAGAAACCCTATGTCGATACAGCGAAAAAGCGGAAGCCGCGTCTGGAAACCCCTCTTCGCGGCCGTGGTCGTGGCAGGCGCCGTCGTCTGCGGATGGGGAGCGGCGAACGGCAGGCGCAGTGCCGCGCGCACCCCCAACGCGATGAAGTTGCCGCCTGTGACGCCAGAGAGGATCCGCGCCGCCGCCCGCGCCGTGATGCCCGCTTCGGCCAAGGTCGTCGTTTCCCGCAAAGACCCCGCCGACGCCGCGCTCACCGCGTTTATCGGCTACGCGGATGAGGCAAAGACGCAGCTCGTCGCCTATGCCGTTCCCGGCCT
>JAFRLZ010000041.1 GCA_017430985.1 Oscillospiraceae bacterium | reverse complement strand
CTTTTATCATCGGTTGGTGTTTTATATATCTCTGCCGCCATAACAAAATCGTTATATACGGTTTTTACTTTGTCGCCGGCATCTATTCTTTTCATGGCTTTTTTATAGTACTCTGGATACTTTTCTTTACTTTCTATTAGATGCGCGCCGCCGTCGGCGAGGGCCGCGGCGATCAGCCAGTCCGCCGGAGCCGAGACGCCGGCAAGCTGCTCCGCTTCGGGTGCGCCGCCCATCGACAGGCGCAGCTTTTCGACGCGCTCCCCGGGATCGGCGAGGGCGGCCGTGATGAAGAGCCGCTCCCGCGCGCGCGTCAGCGCCACATACAGCAAGCGCATCTCCTCCGAGAGCATCTCGCGCTCGAGGCGCAGGCGGATGGCGTGGCGCGCCAGCGTCGGGTATTCCACCCGCCGCCGGAGATCCGTCAGCTTGGGGCCAAGGCCCAGCTCCGGGTGCACCAGCACGGTGTCGCGGCTGTCCTGCCGGTTGAAACGCCGCGCCGTGTCGCAGAGGAAGACCACGGGGAATTCCAGACCCTTGGACTTGTGGATCGAGAGGATCTGCACGGCCGCCGCGCCGGGGGCGCTCACGGCGGGCTCCTGCCCGCGCGCAGCCTGCCGCCGCAGCCACAGCACGAAGCGGTGCAGGCCGCGATAGCCGCTGCTCTCGTAGCGCCGCGCGAGCTCCGTCAGCTCCATCAGGTTGGCCCGGCGCTGCTCGCCGTCCGACATGGCGCTGCACAGGGAGAGCAGGTCCAGCTCGCCCAGGAGCTGCCAGACGAGCTCCTCCACCGGCAGCTCCGCCGCGAGCGAGCGCAGGCGCTCGAGCGTTTCAAGGAAACCGCGGCATTTTTCGTCGCTCGCCGCGGCCGCGCACAGCGCGCCGTAGAAGTCCGCCTCCCGGTCGGCCGCGCGGACGGCCGAGAGCTCGTCGGCCGTGAACAGGAAGACCGGCGAGCGCAGCACCGCAATCAGCGGGATGTCCTGATGGGGATTGTCGATCACGGCGAGCAGGGACATGGCCGCGGAGATCTCCACGGAGCTGAAATAGCCCCCGCCCTGCCCGGTCGCCACGGGCACGCCCTCGCGCGCGAAGGCCCGGCGGTACGCGCCGCCCACGACGCCCGCCGAGCGCAGCAGCACCGCCACGTCCCCGTAGTTCACGGGGCGCGGCCCCTCGCGGCCCATGACCTCCGCGCCGGACTCCACCAGCGTCCGGATCCGGCGGGCGACGGCCGCCGCTTCCAGCGCCGTCTTGTCCGGGCTCTCCTCGTCCTCGCCCGTCTCGGGCAGGGCGAGCAGGCAGAGCTCCGGCCGCGGGACGCTCCCCTCGTAATAGGCCGCGCCGAAGCGCAGCATGGCGTTCTCGTCATAGTCGAGCTCGCCGAGCTGGCGGGACATGCAGCGGGAGAACACGGCGTTGGCCGCGTCGAGGATCTCCCGGCGCGAGCGGAAGTTCTCCTGCAGCAGGACGCGGCGGGGCTCCCCGGGGGCGGCCCGCTCCCCGTCCGGCCAGTTCAGATATTTCTTCGTAAAGATCGCGGGCTCGGCCAGGCGGAAGCGGTAGATCGACTGCTTCACGTCGCCCACGAGGAAGCGCTCGGCCCCGCCGGAGGCGAGCGCGCGGAAGATATCGTCCTGCACGCGGCTGACGTCCTGATACTCGTCGACCATGATCTCCCGGTAGCGCCCGGAGACGCGGCGGGCCAGCTCCGTGGGCTCTCCCGCGTCGTCGAGCAGGAGCCGCGCGCTCAGGTGCTCGAGATCGGCGTAGTCCACGAGCCCGGCGCGGCGTTTGTCCGCCGCGTAGCGCGCCTCGAAGCGCAGCGTCAGCGCGAGCAGCGCCTCCATGGCCGGGGCCGTCTGCGCGAGCTCCGCCAGCAGGGTCCCGGAATCGGCGTACAGCGCGTCGGCGAGCGCTGTCATGGCCTTTTTGCAGGCCTCCCGGCGCGCCTTGACGCGCTCGGAGAGCGCGGCGTCCGGCGTTTTCATCAGCTTGCCGAGGTGCGGGAAGGGGATCGGCAGACAGCCGCGCGCCCTGTCCCAGCCGAGGGCGAGGCAGCGGCAGAGCTCGCGCAGCGCGTCCGCGGTCTCGGCCACGCTCGGGCCGTAGGCTGCAAAGATCTTCTCCTGCGCGCGCATCTCGCCGAGCAGCGCGTCCAGCTCGCCGCTCCAGTAGGCGGCCTGCGCGGCGGCGCGCGACAGGACCTCGCGTCCCCAGGGGGTCTCCCCCGCGTCGGCGGCCCCGGCGCGCAGCTGCGCCACCTGCCCGTCCGCCCAGCGCTCGGGGCGGGCGTGGCTCTGCATCTTGTCGTAGAGCGACAGCACCAGCGCGGCGAGCCGGCGGTCGTCCCGCCCCGCGCCGACGGTGTCGGCCAGCGACAGGAAGCCCGGATAGCTCTCCGCGTGCTCGTAGCTCTCCTCCAGCGTCTTTTCCAGGGCCGCCGCCTGCATGGAGGCAGCGCGCTCCTCGTCCACGATCCCGAAATCGGGCGAGAGCTGCAGCAGATGGCAGTTCTCCCGCAGCAGCGCGGCGCAGAAGCTGTGGATCGTGCCGATCTGCGCCTGCCGGAGCAGCGCGCTCTGGCGGCGCAGGCGGCGGTTGCCGGGGTCGGCGGCGCAGGCCTCGGCCAGCGCCTGCGCGACGCGGCTCTTCAGCTCGCCGGCCGCGGCACGGGTAAAGGTGATGACAAGGAAGCGGTCCAGCTCCTCCGGCGTCTCGGGGTCGGTGAGCCAGGCCATCAGGCGCTCGGTGAGCACCATGGTCTTCCCGCTGCCCGCGCCGGCGGAGACCAGCACGCTGCTCCCGCGGGTGTACACGGCGGCGGACTGCGCCGCCGTCAGTCTGAGCTCAGGCACCTTCCTCCGCCTCCTTTTCCAAAGCACTCCAGACCTTGCCGTCGGACAGACGCGGCTGGAAGCGGCAGCTCTCGCCGTTCTCGCCGTCGGCAAAGTGGCAGGCGTCGAAATAATCGCAGTTCAGGCAGGCGTTTTCCTGCTGGCTCCGGTAATAGGGGTCGGCCGCGATGCTGCCGCGCCGGAGCTGGCGCGCCATCTCCGTGAGCGTTCTGCGGATGTGCGCGGAGAGCCGGCCGAGCTGCTCGGCCGTGGCCACCGAGCCGGTCGGCACGCCCCGGCGGAATTTGACGGGGATGTACTGCTTGTCCTCGCCGTGCTCCCAGGCCTCGAGCAGCGCGGGATCGTCGAGCAGCAATCCGCTGCGCCGCAGCTCCTCGACGCGCCGGCGCTCGCCTTCCTCCTCCCCCGGATCGCGGGACAGGGAGAGCAGGGCGCTGCGCGCCGGGACGTACATCACGCCGCCCGGGCGGATCTCATGGCCGTAGCGCGCCCGGCCGCCCTCGGAGAGCGCGAAAAGATACAGCAGCATCTGCAGGCCCATGCCGTACCAGACGTCGGAGAGCGAGAAGCTCTTGCGCCCGGTCTTGTAATCCACCACACGCAGGTAGAGCTTCCCCTCGTGCAGCCAGCCGTCCACGCGGTCGGCCACGCCCGTGAGCGTCAGCGCGGCCTCGCCCTCGCCGAGCTCCACGGGCGGGATCTCCTCCGCCCCGGAAAAGTCCAGCTCGAAGTCCAGCGGCTCGAAATCCGAGCGCCGGAGCTCGGCGGCCATGTCCGCGATCACGCGCTCCACGTCGCCCGTCAGGCGGCGGAAGAGATAGATAAAGCGCGGCGTTTTCTCCTGCATGTCGTCCAGCTCGGTGTGCACATAGTCCGCCACGACTGCCGCCGTCAGCTCCTTGAGCGCCGCGTCGTCCACGGCGCTGAAGCCGCCGCGCTCCCTGACCGCGCGCGCCACGTTTTCCAGCACATGGTGCATGAAGGTGCCGATCTCGGGCGGAGTGAAGCCCGCCGGCTCGTAGGGCTTCGCCTTCAGGCCGTACTGGCAGAAGTAGGCGAAGCGGCAGGAGGCGAAGCGGTCGATGCGCGAAGCACTCAGACGGAGTCGGCTCCCATAGAGCGCCTCCACCGCGCGGGGCGAGAGCCGGCCGCGCGTCATGTCCGCGGCCGCGCAGAGCGCCGCCCAGCGCTCCGGCGCGCGCTTTCTGACAAGCTCCGCGGCGGAGAGCGCCGCCGCGCCGCCGCCGTGAAAGG
>JAFRLZ010000007.1 GCA_017430985.1 Oscillospiraceae bacterium | reverse complement strand
CGCCCGTCGTGACCGGCCCGATCATCATCGCCATCGGCCTGATCCTCGCGCCGTCCGCCATCAACAACTGCTCCACCAACTGGCTCATCGCCCTCACCGCGATCGTCGTCGTCATCGTCTGCAACATCTGGGGCAAGGGCAGGCTCAAGATCGTCCCGATCCTGATGGGCGTCCTGGTGTCCTACCTGCTCGCGGCCGTGACCGGCAGCGTCGACTTCTCCGGCGTGAAGGAAGCCGCCTGGATCGGCCTGCCCGTCCAGATGCAGAACACCGTCTTCGGTCTCCTCGGCTCCGGCAAGGTCAACAGCGGCCTGCTGATCTCCTCGATCATCATGATCGTCCCGATCGCCTTCGCGACCATGATGGAGCACGTCGGCGACATCTCCGCCATCGGCGGCACCATCGGCAAGAACCTGATCGAAGACCCGGGCCTGCACCGCACCCTGATCGGCGACGGTATCGGCACCGCGATCGCCGCGCTCTTCGGCGCCCCGGCCAACACCACCTACGGCGAGAACACCGGCGTGCTCGTGCTGACCAAGGTCTATGATCCCAAGGTCGTCCGCATCGCGGCCTACTTCGCGGTCGTCCTCTCCTTCTGCCCGAAGTTCGCGGCCCTGATCTCCGCGATGCCCGCGGCCACGGTCGGCGGCGTGTCGATCATCCTCTACGGCATGATCTCCGCGGTCGGCGTGCGCAACATGGTCGAGAACCACACCGACTTCCAAAAGTCCCGCAACGTCATCGTCGCGGCCGTCATCCTCGGCCTGGCGCTGGGCGTCAACTTCTCCGGCTTCCTCGGCGCCAACATCACGACCGCCGGCAACAATGCGGTCGGCGCTATCTCCTTCATGATCGGCGACATGAAGATCGGCCTGTCCGGTCTCGCGATCGCCTCCATCGTCGGCATCGTCCTCAACGCCATCCTGCCCGGCAAGCGCGACGAGTTCATGCCCAACCAGGAGAACTCCGGCTCCCTCGGCAAGTTCTGATCCGGAAACAGTCAACCGAAAACAAGCGCCCCGGCTCCCGCCGGGGCGCTTCATATTTTGAGTTTATTGAGGAATTAAAATGGATGTGTAGGGGGCGATGCCTTCATCGCCCCGCATGAACAGGTATTTTTTTCACGGGCCGATGAGGGCATCGGCCCCTACGTCATCTTTCCAACATCTCTGCCATGTTCCCGTTTGCAAAAGAAGGAGACGGGCGGCGCCCGTCTCCTTCGGTCTGAATTCAAAAAAACCAAAAACTAAAAATCCGCGTTGCCGGTCGTGCGGGGATGGAGCTCCACGTCGCGGATGTTGGACACGCCCGTGAGGTACATGACCATGCGCTCGAAGCCGAGGCCGTAGCCCGCGTGACGGCAGGTGCCGTAGCGGCGCAGGTCGAGATACCACCAGTAGTCCTCCTCCTTGAGGCCGAGCTCCCGCATGCGCGCCGTCAGCACGTCCAGGCGCTCCTCGCGCTGGCTGCCGCCGATGATCTCGCCGATGCCGGGCACCAGGCAGTCCGCCGCGGCGACGGTCTTCCCGTCGTCGTTGAGGCGCATGTAGAAGGCCTTGATGTCGCGCGGATAGTCGGTGACGAAGATGGGCTTTTTGAAGACCTCCTCGGTCAGATAGCGCTCGTGCTCGGTCTGCAGGTCGATGCCCCACTCGACGGGGTAATCGAACTTCTTCCCGCTCTTCTGCAGGATCTCCACGGCCTCGGTGTAGCTGACGCGGCCGAACTCGTTCGATACGACGTTCTCCAGCCGCTCGAGCAGGCCCTTGTCGACGAAGCTGTTGAAGAAGGCCATCTCCTGCGGGCAGCGCTCCAGCACGCGGTTGATGATGTATTTCACCATCGCCTCGGCGGTGTCCATGTAGTCGTTCAGGTCGGCGAAGGCCATCTCCGGCTCGATCATCCAGAACTCGGCCGCGTGGCGCTGGGTGTAGCTGACCTCGGCGCGGAAGGTCGGCCCGAAGGTGTACACGTCGCCGAAGGCCATGGCGAAGTTCTCGGCGTTGAGCTGGCCGGAGACCGTGAGGTTCGTGGCCTTGCCGAAGAAGTCCTTGCTGTTGTCCACGGTGCCGTCCTCTTTGAGCGGCAGGTTGTTGAGGTCCAGCGTGGTCACGCGGAACATCTGGCCCGCGCCCTCGGCGTCGGAGCCGGTGATGATGGGCGTGTGCACGTAGACGAAGCCGCGGCTCTGGAAGAACTCGTGCACGGCCTGCGCCGCCACGCTGCGCACGCGGAAGGTGGCGGAGAAGAGGTTCGTGCGCGGGCGCAGATGCTGGATCGTGCGCAGGAATTCCACGCTGTGGCGCTTCTTCTGCAGCGGATAATCCGGCGTGGAGGGGCCCTCGACGGCGATTTCGGCGGCCTTGAGCTCAAAGGGCTGCTTGGCCTCCGGCGTGAGCTTGAGCGTGCCGCGCACGATCAGCGCCGCGCCGACGTTCTGGCGGGCGATCTCGTCGTAGTTGTCGAGGCTCGCGCGCTCGAAGACGACCTGCAGCGACTTGAAGCAGCTGCCGTCGTTGAGCTCGATGAAGCCGAAGTTTTTCATGTCGCGGACCGTTCTGACCCAGCCGCAGACGGTCAGTTCCTGCCCGTCAAAGGCCGCGGGCCCGGCATAGATCGCGGAGATTTTCTGGCGTTTCATGGGCTTTCGTCCTTTCAAAAGATGAGCTTGACCGGCGCGTGGTAGTTGCACAGCTCCACGCAGGTATGCTCGCCGCCGGCCTCGCCGTCGCGCGTCCAGGCAACGGGCTTGTCAAAGGAGAATTTCGCGCGGCGCGTGTGGAGCACGACGAGCTTGTCGCTGTCAAAGCGCTGGCTCAGCACACTGCTGACCAGCTCCCCGAGGCCCTCCACGCCGCCGGGGTCCTTCACGAGCACCAGCTCGCTCAGCCCGTCGCCGAGGCTGACCATCGTCTCCTTCAGGCGCACGATCCCGGCCACGGAGGTGGAGTTGGAGATGCTGCCGTAGAGATAGTCGCCCTCGAGCCGCCCGTCGTCGTATTCCACCACGGTGTGGATCGTCTCGAGCTTTGGCAGCAGCGCCATGCCCTGCAGCACATAGGCCAGGTGGCCCAGGAGCTTTTTCTGGTCCTGCGGGGTCGCGTAGCTGACCTCGGTAAAGGCGCCGAAGGCCGCGATGTAGGCGAAATACGCATCTGTCCCGAAGCCGCCCACGTCGAAGGGGTGCGGCGTGCCGGACAGGATCCGGCGCACCGCGCCGACCGTGTCGTTCTTCGGCAGGCCCAGCGTCGTCGCCACGTCGTTCGCCGTCCCCATCGGGATATAGCCCACGGGAGGCGGGTCCTTGACCTGCATGAGCCCGGCCAGCACCTCGCTGAGCGTGCCGTCGCCGCCGACGCAGGCCACCGTGTCGTACTGCGAAGCCCGCTGCGCGGCAAAGCGCGTCGCGTCCCCGCGGCCGGAGGTGAAGTACAGCGTCGTCCGGCAGCCGCCCAGATCCAGCGCGCGCAGCGCCGCGCCGAGATCCACGGCGTAGCCGCCGCGCCCCGCGGCCGGGTTGATGATGAGCATCAGCGTCTTTTCCATCGTTCTCTCCTCTTTGCGGAAATGGCAAAAGGGCACAGGTCAAGACCTGTGCCCTTAGGTTTTTCTGCTCAGTCGGACAGCCCGTTGAGCTTGACTGTCATCGCGGACTTTTTGCGCGAAGCGTTGTTCTTCGGCAGCAGGCCCTTGCCGGCTGCACGGTCAACAGTCTTGACCGCAACTTTATAGGCATTGACAGCGGCTTCCTTGTTCCCCTCGGAAACAGCGGCGTCAAACTTTTTCATCATGGTCTTGAGCTCGGTCTTGTCCGCGCGGTTCTTGGCTCTGAGCTGCTTGGACTTCTCGTCTCTCTTGGCAGAAGACTTAATGTTGGCCACCTTCGATCGGCACCTCCTCCTATAGAAGTTGCGGGCTACGGATAACTCGCGTTTAGAGATTATAACAAACAAAGCCTTGAAAAGCAAGCTTTTTTTGCGAAAGAAAGAAACTTTTTTTGCCTTGTTATATCTGCTCCGTACAACGGGGACACTATACCATATCTTGTGTTCCGGGGTGGCCGTAAATGGAAATAAATGTCAGAACAGACCTTGCTTCCGAAGCGCACCGCCTGTGGCGCGGCTCGGCGGAGCGCCGGAGCGCCCTGCGCGGCGTGATCGCGCGGGAGGAGAGCCTCTGCGGTTTCCCCGTCGCCTCCGTTCAGATTCTCGACGAGGAGGGCGCGCGGGCGCTCGGAAAACCGCCCGGACAGTATTACACGCTCTCCTTCGAGCGTTTCTTTCCCCGCGGCGAGGCGAGCTTTTCCTCCTCCGTGTCGGCTCTCGCAGAGCTCCTCCGCCGCTGTCTGGCCGGCCATACGGACGGCACGGTGCTGATCGCGGCCCTCGGCAATCCCGATATCACGCCGGACGCGCTCGGCTCGCTCTGCGCGGAGGGCCTGCTCGTGACGCGGCATCTCAAGGAGGCGCGCCATCCCCTGTTCGAGCCCTTCGCCTCCGTCGCCCTCTGCCGCACGGGCGTGCTCGGCACCTCCGGCATGGAGAGCGCCCTGCAGATCCGCGCGCTCTGCGCCTCGCTGCGCCCGAGCTGCGTGATCGCGGTGGACGCGCTGGCCGGGGCCGAGCCCGAAGGCCTCTGCCGCTGCGTACAGGTCAGCAGCGGCGGCATCGCCCCCGGCTCCGGCGTGGGGAACGACCGGGAGCGGCTGGACAACGGGACGCTCGGCGTCCCTGTCATCGCGGTCGGCATCCCGACGGTCATCGACGCGGCGCGCTTTTCGGACGAGGCCGCTCTGCGCGGGCTGTTCGTCACGCCGCGCGACATCGACACGCTGGTCCGGCGCGGCGCGCGCCTGATCGCCTGCGCCCTTGACCTTGCGCTGCACGAGGGCCTGACGCTGGAGGAGCTGGACTCGCTGCTGGAATGATCGTACACAACGTTTCACGTGAAACACGTCAAAAGAAATCTGCTCCATTCCGCTTCCGCGGTTTCCGAGGGAGCCGCGAAAGCTGCATATTCGCAGATTCCTTTTTCCTCCGCCAAAGCAAACCCGCTTCGCTGGGCTTTGCTTTGGTAAGAAAGCGGTGTTTCACGTGAAACATTGTATTTGAAACATTGCATTTGATAAAAGATGTGTTATAATACCCATATCATTTCAGCCGCGGGAGGAGACTATGGCCAAAACGATAGCGATCGCCAACCAGAAGGGCGGCGTCGGCAAGACGACCACCTGCGTCAACCTCTGCGCGGCGCTGCGCCGGATGGGCCGGCGGGTGCTGCTGGTGGACGCGGACCCGCAGGGGAACGCCAGCTCCGGCATGGGCGTCCCCAAAAGCCGCCGTCCCAACACCTACGATCTGATGATCGGCGGCACGCCGGCTGCGGACTGCGTGGTACATACCGACTACGGCGACGTGATCCCCACCGGCAAGGAGCTGGCCGCGGCCTCCGTGGAGCTGATCGGCCGCGAGCGCCGCGAATACGTCCTGAAGGACGCGCTGCTGGGGCTCTTTTCCGAATACGATTATATTTTCATCGACTGTCCCCCCTCGCTGGAGCTGCTGACCGTCAACGCGCTCGTGGCGGCCGACAGCGTCCTGGTCCCGATGCAGTGCGAATACTACGCGCTCGAGGGGATCGCCGACCTGATGACCAGCATCCGCATGTGCTCCCGCCGTCTCAACCGGCGGCTGACGATCGAGGGCGTCGTGCTGACGATGTACGACGCGCGCATGAACCTGACCCTTCAGGTGGCCAACGAGCTCCGGAAACACCTGGGCGACAAGGTCTACGAGACTGTGATCCCGCGCAGCATTCGTCTTTCCGAGGCGCCGAGCCACGGGGTCCCAGGCGTATGCTACGACAAGACGAACAAGGGCAGCCGCGCCTATATGGCGCTCGCGGAGGAGTTCGACTCCCGCTGCCGGATGAGGTGACGCATGGCTAAAAACGAAAAAAGAGGCCTGGGCACGGGCCTGGACGTGCTCTTCGGGGCGGAGCTCCCCGAGGAAGAGGCCGAGCTGCAGCAGCTGCCGATCAGCCGCGTCGAGCCGCGCGCCGATCAGCCGCGCCGCGTTTTTGAAGAGGACGCGCTGCAGGAGCTCGCCGATTCCATCGCCCGCTACGGGCTGATCCAGCCGATCACCGTTCGAAAGCTCGACGACGGCTACTACCAGATCATCGCGGGCGAGCGCCGCTGGCGCGCCGCGCGTCTGGCCGGGCTCGACGAGGTGCCCGTGCGCGTGATTGAGGCGGACGACCGCCGGGCCGCGGAGCTGGCCCTCGTCGAAAACCTGCAGAGAGAAGACCTGAACCCCATCGAGGAGGCCGAGGGCTACCGCACGCTCATGGAGCAGTACGGGCTGACTCAGGAGGAGACCGCGCGCAGCGTCGGCCGCTCCCGCCCGGCGGTCACGAACGCCCTGCGTCTGCTGAATCTGACGCCGCCGGTGCTCGCGCTGGTGCAGGAGGGGAAGCTCTCCGCCGGACACGCCCGCACGCTGCTGCCGCTCGCGGGCGGCCGTCAGCTCGCCGCCGCCGAGGCGGTCCTGCAGAAGGACCTCTCGGTGAGAAGGACCGAGCAGCTGGTAAAGAAATGGCAGAAATTGGAAATTCTTGGCGAAGCCCCCACCCCGGGCGTCCCGGCCGTGGATTACGCCGCCGAGGTCTCCGAGCAGCTCAGCCGCGCGCTCGGACGCAAGGTGAGGCTCGTCGAGGGGCGGCGGGGCCGCATCGAGATCGAATACTACGGACCGGACGACCGGGAGGCGCTGATCGAACAGCTCTCCGCTCTGTCCGAAAGCCGATAAGGAGGAACGACCGTGTTAGACATCAAACTCATCCGTGAAAATCCCGAGCTTGTCCGGGAGAACATCCGCAAGAAGTTCCAGGACGCCCGCCTGCCGCTGGTGGACGAGGTGCTGGAGCTCGACGCCAGAAACCGCGCGGCCATCACCGAGGCCAGCGACCTGCGCGCCAGCCGCAACACCCTCTCCAAGCAGATCGGCATGCTGATGGGCCAGGCGAAGAAGGACCCCTCCAAGCTGCAGGAGGCCGAGGCGATCAAGGCGCAGGTCAAGGCCAACGCCGAGCGCCTGGCGGAGCTGGAAAAGCTGGAGGAGGACTGCGCCGCGCGCATCCGCGCGATCATGCTGCAGATCCCCAACATCATCGATCCCTCCGTGCCCATCGGCCCGGACGACAGCGCCAACGTCGAGGTCGAGCGCTTCGGCGAGCCTGTGGTTCCCGACTATCCGATCCCCTATCACACGGAGATCATGGAGAGCTTCAACGGCGTGGACATGGACGCGGCCGGCCGCGTCTCCGGCAACGGCTTCTACTATCTCATGGGCGACATCGCGCGGCTGCACTCGGCCGTGCTGGCCTACGCGCGCGATTTTATGATCGGCAAGGGCTTCATCTACTGCATCCCGCCCTTCATGATCCACGGCAACGTGGTCGAGGGCGTGATGAGCCAGACGGACATGGACGCCATGATGTACAAGATCGAGGGCGAGGACCTCTATCTGATCGGCACCAGCGAGCACTCCATGATCGGCAAGTTTATCGATCAGATCATCCCCGAGGAGAGCCTTCCGCAGACGCTGACGAGCTACTCCCCCTGCTTCCGCAAGGAGAAGGGCGCGCACGGCATCGAGGAGCGCGGCGTCTACCGCATCCACCAGTTTGAAAAGCAGGAGATGATCGTCGTCTGCCGTCCGGAGGACTCCATGGCCTGGTACGAGAAGATGTGGCGCTTCAGCGTCGAGCTCTTCCGCTCGATGGAGATCCCGGTGCGCCAGCTCGAGTGCTGCTCCGGCGACCTGGCCGATCTGAAAGTCAAGTCCTGCGATATCGAGGCCTGGTCCCCGCGCCAGCAGAAATACTTCGAGGTCTGCTCCTGCTCCAACCTCGGCGACGCGCAGGCCCGCCGCCTGAAGATGCGCGTCAAGGGCGCCGACGGCCGGATGTACCTGCCTCATACGCTCAACAATACCGTCGTCGCGCCGCCGCGCATGCTGATCGCGTTTCTGGAAAACCACCTGCAGGCCGACGGCAGCGTGACCATCCCCGAGGTCCTGCGTCCGTACATGGGCGGGACGGAAGTCCTGCTCCCGAAAAAATAAAAGGGAGGAAAAAGCAGAATGAAAAACATGATCAACGAATTCAAAGCCTTCATCTCAAAGGGCAACGTCCTGGACATGGCGGTCGGCGTGATCGTCGGCGCCGCCTTCGGCGCGATCACCAAATCGCTCGTCGACAACATCATCACCCCGCTGCTGGCCTTTGCTTTCGGCACGCCCAACACCGACGCGCTGAACATCACCCTGCGCGCGGCGGACGAGGCCGCCGGCGTGGAAGCCATCGTGCTCGGTCTCGGTACGCTCGTCGGCGCGATCATCAACTTCCTCATCATCGCGCTGGTCCTCTTCGCCGTCGTCAAGGCCATCAACAAGGCCCGCGCGCTGGCGGAGAAGAAAAAAGAGGAAGAGGCCGCCCCCGCTCCCGAGGAGCCTCCCAAGCCCACAACCGAGGAGCTTCTGGGCAAGATCCTGGAGGAGCTCAAAAAGAAATAAACTCCCGCATGAGGAAACAGCGTCCGTTTTTTCAACGGGCGCTGTTTTTTTCTGATCTCCCTACATTATTTATATTTATATCTTCTTTTTTCCTTGCCAAAAGTATGTTTTTTTGTTATACTTATTAGGTTAGAAAGACTACTTTGGAGAGGTGTCGGTATGAACTCTTTGAATGATATCTGGGAAAATGTCAAAACAAGTCTGTCCCGCCAGCTGACGCCGACCGCGATCAAGACCTGGTTTGAAGACTGCACGCCCGTCGAGATCTCGGAAAACAGCCTGGTCCTTCATACGACCTCTGATTTCAAGCGCGAAATCATCGTCTCCCGCTTTGGCGATATCATCCGCGGGGCGCTGTCGGACCTGTTTTCCAGCAACTTCGATATCCAGGTCCTGACCGATAAGGAGATCCAGGAATATCAGAAGGTAAAAAAAGAAAAAAGCATGCTGCCGGAAATGGAGGATTACACCTTTGACCGCTTCGTGGTCGGTCCCTCCAATAAATTTGCCCACGCCGCCGCGCTGAGCGTGGCCGAGGAGCCCGGCAAGCGCTACAATCCCCTCTTCATCTACGGCAACTCCGGCCTCGGCAAGACGCATCTGCTGATGGCCATCGGGCAGTCCATCCATGAGAACAACCCCTCCATGAAGATCGCTTACTTCAAGGGCGACGAGTTTACGGGCGAAATGGTCCGGGCGATCCGGGACGGGACCTCCGACGAGTTCCACAACAAATATCGAAACTGCGACCTGTTTCTGGTGGACGATATCCAGTTCATCGCCGGCAAGGAACAGACGCAGAACGAGTTCTTTCATACCTTCAACAATCTGTACGAGGCCGGCCGGCAGATCGTCATCACCTCCGATCGCCCGCCGATGGAGATGAGCCTGCTGGACGACCGTCTGCGCACCCGCTTCGAGGGCGGTCTGCTGGCGGATATTCAGCCTCCCGATCTGGAGACGCGCATGGCCATCACGCGCAGCAAGGCTTCTCAGCTCGGCATGCTTCTTTCTGACGATATCATCGAATATATTGCATCAAAGCTCACCTCCAACGTAAGGCAGCTCGAAGGCGTGATCAAAAAGCTCACCGCCTACAACAGCATCATGAAAGAAGAAATCTCCAGAGATATCGTCGACAAAGCCATCAGCGACGTCATTCACGACGGCGACTACATTCCCAAGCCGGAGACGATCATCCGCGAGACGGCCCGTTATTACGCGCTGAAGGCCGAAGACCTGCGCGGACAGAGCCGCTCCAAGAACACCGCCATGGCGAGACAGGTGTCCATGTATCTGATGCGAAAGCTCACGAACCTCTCTCTGAAGGATATCGGCGCGGAATACGAAGACCGCAACCACGCCACCGTGCTGGCCTCCATCCGCAAGGTGGAGGACCTGCTCAGGACAGACGCCGACATGAGCCGCACCATCCGGGATATCACGTCAAACATCAACTCCTGAGTTTTAACATTTTTTGTGGAAAGGTTAAATTTCTTCTGTTCAATCTTTTTCAGTCTTTCTTCTGTGAAAAACCTCTCTTTCTTTTCACAGTTTTATCAACAGGGCGGAGCCTTGGCTTCTCTGCGATTTTTCCGCTTTTCCACATTTCTCCCGTATAAAAACAATAATAAAAAAATAATAACACTCACACATACAGGCACAACAGGTTAGGAGGATCCATATGAAATTCAGCTGTGAAAAATATCTGCTCCAGAGCGCTTGCGTCATCGCCTCCCGGGCGACGGCCTCCAAGAGCCCGATCCCCACGCTGGAGGGGCTTTTGCTGACGGCCGGGGCCGATCTGAAAGTGACCGGCTACGATCTGAAGAAAGGCATTTACACGCGCATCGCCGCGGACGTGGAAGAGGCCGGATCGATCGTCGTCGGCGCGCGGCTCTTCGGCGAGATGATCCGCCGTCTCCCCGACGGGATCGTGACGATCCGCGTGGACGAGCGCAACAACGTGAACGTCAAGTGCGGCAAGAGCGAGTTCCACTTCATGGGCTACGACGCCGACGAATACCCCGAAATGCCCAACGTGGACGGCATGAACAAGGTCAGCCTGCCGCAGAAGATCCTGCGCAGCATGATCAACCAGACCATCTTCGCCGTGGCCACCAGCGACGTGCGGCCTATCTACACGGGCACGCTCTTTGAAATCAGCGGCGATGAGCTGACGCTCGTCTCCGTGGACGGCTATCGTCTGGCCAAGCGCACGGAAAAGATCGAAAAGGGCCAGATGGAGGACTGCAGTTTCGTCGTGCCGGGCTCCGCCCTGTCCGATATCGAGCGCATCTGCTCCGACGAGGAGGACGAGGTCCGCATCTCCGTCGGCAGCAAGCACATCTCCTTCTCCATCGGCGAGACGGTCGTGATCAGCCGCCGCCTGGAGGGCGACTTCCTGAACTATAAAAAATCCATCCCCGACAGCTTCCGCTATACGGTGGACGTGGACCGCGCCGAATTCATGGCGACCATCGACCGCGTCGCGCTCATCATCAGCGAAAAGAATTCCAGCCCCGTGCGGCTGACCTTCAACGACGGCAGCATCGACTGTCTCTGCGCCACCGTGATCGGCAAGGCCGAGGACGTCTGCTCCTGCGAGGGCGGCGGCGACGGGCTGGAGATCGGCTTCAACGACCGTTATCTGATGGATGCGCTCAAAGCCTCCGGCACGGATAAGCTGAAGATCTGCCTCAACACGGCCTCCTCGCCCACCATCCTCGAGGCGGCGGACGGGAGCAGGAACTTCACCTACATGATCCTGCCGGTGCGGCTGCGTGCCGAAGGCTGAGAACATGGAACGCATCGACATCACGACGGAATTCATCCGTCTGGACGCGCTGCTGAAGTTTGCCGCGCTGGCCGCCACCGGCGGGGAGGCGAAGCTTCTGATCCAGGAGGGTCTGGTCAGCGTGAACGGCGAAGTCTGCACGATGCGGGGAAAGAAGATCCGCCCGGGAGACAAGGTGGCCTTTGAAGGCCGCGAACTGGAGATAGAATCGGCATGATCGTCAAAAAGATCGCTCTCAACGGCTTTCGCAATTACGAATGGGAGACGGCGGAATTCGACGCCGGCACCAACGTGATCTGCGGCCCCAACGCGCAGGGGAAGACGAACCTGCTGGAGGCCGTCTATCTGCTTTCAATCGGGCGCAGCTTCCGCACGCGCTTCGACAGGGAGCTGGTCGGTTTCGGCTTTTCCTCCGCGGAGGTCCTGGCCGACGTCGTGAGCCATGAGAGGGAGCAGACGATCCGGATCCTGCTGCAGCCCGGCCAGGCGAAGAAGATCCTGGTCAACGGCGCGCGCAAAACGGCCGGGGAGCTCGCCTCGGTCGTCAACACCGTGCTCTTCTGCCCGGACGATCTGAATTTGATCAAGGAGGGCGCCTCGCAGCGGCGGAGGCTGATGGACAACGCCATCAGCCAGATCCGCCCGCGCTACGCGGAGATTTTGGCGGAATTCAACCGCCTCTACGAGCACAAGACCCGCATCCTGCGGGACTGGCGGGAAAAGCCCTCCCTGCTGGAGACGCTCGACGAGTTCTCCGACGGGATGTGCCGCGCCTCGGCGCAGCTGATCCGCTACCGCGCCTCCTTCGCCGAGCGGCTGCGCGAGGCGGCCACCCCCATCCACCGGGAATTTTCCGGCGAGGGGGAGTCTCTGGACATCCGCTACGCCACGGTCAGCACGGTCGAGGACCCCTTCGCCCCGGCCAAGGAGATCTATTACGCGATCTGCGACCACCAGGAGAAGCACCGGCAGGCCGAGCTGGACAGCGGCCAGTGCCTGACCGGCGCGCACAAGGACGATCTGGAGCTCTATATCAACGGCCGCTCGGCCCGCAGCTTCGCCTCCCAGGGGCAGACGCGCACGGCGGCGCTGTCCATCAAGCTCGCCGAGCGGGAGATCTTCCTCGCGGAAACGGGGGAATACCCGATCCTCCTGCTGGACGACGTGCTCTCGGAGCTCGACCCGCGGCGGCAGGAATTCGTTCTCAACCGCATCGGCGGCGGGCAGACGCTCATCACCTGCTGCGAGGACGAGGGGATCAGCCGCCGCACCGGCGGCCGGGTCCTGACGGTGGAAAACGGAAGGATCCGCACATGTATCTGAATATAGGAAAAGGAGCGGTGATCCCCACGGACGGGATCGTGGCGATCCTCGATCTGGACATCACCTCTCAATCTCATCTGACGCGCCGGTATCTGCAGCTGGCGGAGAAAAGCGGACAGGTCGTGAACGCCTCCGAGGACATCCCGAAGAGCTTTATCGTCTTTGAACGGGACCGGAAAACGACCGTGTATCTCAGCCAGATGGCCGCGGCGACTCTGCTCAGGCGGGCGGAAAGCGGCATGATCTGAGCGCTCGAAAGGAAACACACAGATATGGCAGACATCATCGAACAGGTCAAACAGGAATATGACGCCTCGCAGATCCAGGTACTGGAGGGGCTGGAGGCGGTGCGCAAGCGCCCCGGCATGTATATCGGCTCCACCTCCTCGTCCGGCCTGCATCACCTCGTCTACGAGATCGTCGACAACTCCATCGACGAGGCGCTGGCCGGCTTCTGCACGGCCATCGAGGTCACGATCGAGCCGGGAGACGTGATCTGCGTGCGCGACAACGGCCGCGGCATCCCGGTGGACATCCAGGAGCAGACCGGCAAGAGCGCCCTTGAGGTCGTCTTCACGGTGCTGCACGCCGGAGGCAAGTTCGGCGGCGGGGGCTACAAGGTCTCCGGCGGACTGCACGGCGTCGGCGCGAGCGTGGTCAACGCCCTCTCCGAGTGGCTGGAGGTCCGCGTCCACAAGGACGGGAAGATCTATCAGATGCGCTTCTCGCGCGGCGACATCACGCAGGAGCTCACCGTCGTCGGCACGACCGACCGGAGCGGCACCACCGTGCGCTTCAAGCCGGACCCGGAGATGTTCGACGATACGGTCTACGACTATGAGATCCTGCACACCCGCATGCGCGAGCAGGCCTTCCTCAACGGCGGGCTGACCATCATCCTCACGGATGCGCGCGAGGGCCGCGAGCAGACCGAGACGCTCTACTACGAGGGAGGCATCCGCGAGTTCGTGGGCTGGCTCAACCGGCACAAGGCGCCTATCCATCCGGACGTCATCTATCTCTCCGGCGCGAAGGGCGACGCCGTCGCCGAGATCGCGCTGCAGTACAACGACGGCTACAACGAGACGCTGATCTCCTTCGCCAACGATATCCACACCCCCGAGGGCGGCATGCACGAGACGGGCTTCAAAACGGCCCTGACCCGCGTCATCAACGCCTACGGACAGAAGAACAACATCATCAAGGGCGACGACAAGGTCTCCGGCGAGGACGTGCGCGAGGGCATCTCCGCCATCATTTCCGTCAAGCTGCCAGAGGCCCAGTTTGAGGGCCAGACCAAGCAGAAGCTCGGCAACGCCTATATCCGCACGCTCGTGG
>JAFRLZ010000040.1 GCA_017430985.1 Oscillospiraceae bacterium | reverse complement strand
GCCTCGCCGCGCCGCGGCCGCGCCCCGGGCTGCGCGGCGGCCGTCTCCGCGAGGATCGAAAGCGCCGCGCACACGAGGTCCCGCCCGCGCGGGGCGCTCCCGGCGTGGCCGCTGACGGACAGGAAGCCGGATCCCGGCTCAAACTTCACGAAAGTCACGGAATTCCCGCCTCCGCGGTCTGCGCTCTGGCCTCCGTCTCCGCGCCGGGGATCTCCCCCGCATTGTCATTGCGAGGCTCCGCAGGAGCCGCGGCGATCTGTTCCCCTTCTTCCGGAGCTGCGGATCGCCGCGTCGGGCTGTCGCCCTCCCCGCGATGACCGGGATCGGGCGCTCCCGCCGCAGCCCCCCGCAGCCTTTCCAGCGCGGCGAGCATGAGCGCCTTGTCGCGTTCGAGGCTGTCGATGCGCGCGCGCAGCCGTCCGAGCGCGTCGAGGCGGCGCAGCAGCTCGTCCTTGCCGTCGAAGTCCATCAGCGCGAGGCACTCGGCGGCCTGCTCCTCGCGCCCGGGCTCGAAGAGGCCGAGGCGGTAGAGCTGCAGCGCCAGCTCGTTCTGGCTCAGGCGGCTGTAGGCGCTGCGCTTCTGGGCGCTGACCTTCACGTCGAAGACCGGCGCGGAGAGCGCCCCGCCCTCCCGGGGCAGCAGCCCGGCGTTGTCGAAGCGCACGAAGCGCTCGCCGTCCCGGCCGAGGATGCGGAAGCGCCGCGGCAGGGTGTAGAACTGCCGGATCAGCTCGATGATGAGCTCGACGATCTCCGCGAAGGCGAGGTAGGAGGCGCGGGAGGCGTCGCGGCTGCCCTTTCCGCTGGCCTCCTGCAGCGCGGCGATGGCGCTGGCGGCGGTGACGCCGGAGTGGACGACGCCCGCGCTCGTTTCGGTGTTGCCGCTGGTCTCGCGCAGCTCCGCGATGGTGCTCTGCAGCACGCCCAGGTAGGTGCCGCTCATGGGCTCGAAGCGGATCTGGCGCAGGCTGTCCTCGCCGAGATTGCCGGAGACGTGCACGAGCGCACGGCTCAGATCGGTGAACTCCTCCTCGTTGACGCTGCCGTCGAGGCGCTGGAAGTAGCGCGGGGTCGCGCCGACCATGGCGTTCTTGACGAAGGCGGTGCGCATGAGGTCGATGGCGGTCTGGGTGCTGCGGCAGAGGTCGACGAAGCCGTAGCCGCAGGGGCTGCCCTCGACCGGGAAGAGCGGATCGAGCACGAAGGGATAGCGCCCGTGGGCATAGAGCCCCTCCGGGGCCCTGTGCCATTCGGAATTGTCCGCCGCATCCTTTAATTCCTCATTCCGAATCCCGCATTCCGAATTCTCGGTGCTGTACAGCACCGTATCCCCCACATACTTGCAGTAGTGCAGCGCGCCGCCGGTCTTGTAGTAGACCTCCACGACGGTCTGCTTGCCGCTCAGGTCCACCGCGTCGTCGTAGACGAAGCGCGAGGGACGGAAGGCTGTGCCGCGCAGGCGGCCCCTGAGCTGCGGATACTGCTCGCAGAGCGCGTCGGCGTCCTCCAGGTGGGTATGGAAGACGTACCGGCTCTTCTGGATGTCGTCCACGCCCGGCTCCCAGAAGAGATTGAGCAGGTCGACGCGCTCGACGGCGATATCGCCGAGCCCGCCGAGCTTGTCCGGGTCCCAGACGACGCGGTAGGCGGCGGTGCCGGTCTTGAGCTTCTGCCACATGGCCGCGTCGTAGACCTTTTCGAAGCGGTTCTGCTCGAGGATGCAGGGGACGACGGCGGAGAGCATGGCGGCCTCCGGCTCGTCGCCGGGCTCGCGGGGCAGGACGACGGGCTCCGGGAAGGCGTCCATGGCGTCGGCGTGCTTGGAGACGATGACGTTGTGCAGCCATCCGCTGACGCTTTTGAAATCGGCGGGGTCGTCGCTGAGGCCGCTGCGGCGCTCCTCGGCGCGGTTGCGCAGCCTCCACCAGTTCTCGGCGGCGACGACGCGCCGCTCGAGCCCGGCCTTCCCGGCCTTGTACTTCTGCAGGATCGCGTCGAACTCCCGCAGTTTTTTCTGGTCGATCATAGGTGATTCCTTTCAAATCTGAGTTTATCGAGGCGATAGCCCCCCTTGCCTAAAGGGGGGTGGCCGAGCGAAGCGAGGTCGGGGGGATATAAAAACGCCCCGCCATATCATCGTGCAGCGACCGACAGAATCCCCCAGTCGCCTCCGGCGACAGCCCCCTTTAGGCAAGGGGGCCTAAGAGGAACGATGGAAATCCCCCAGTCGCCTCCGGCGACAGCCCCCTTTAGGCAAG